>NZ_CZQA01000009.1:0-300000 GCF_001458735.1 Candidatus Nitrospira nitrosa | reverse complement strand
ATCTCCATGGCATGACCAGGAATAACTCGGCTATAGAGGCTGTTGAACCAACAGGAATTGAAATTATTCCATGGCCCCTGTTCGACGACGACATGGTTGTGGATGCAATAGCGTTTCGCTTCTTGAAACGTCCCGTCGGTGATCTGAAACATTCCGACGGCCGATGAGGCCGGTCGATACCACTCCAGCGGATTCTGTGCGGTCACGCGCCATTTCCAATAGGTGCGGGCGACGGGATTGCCGGAGCCTTCGGCTTGGGCGAGGGCCGCCAGGAGCTCGGGTGTGATGATGGCCGTCGAATGGACTTCGAACAGTTTCCCATACTCTCTCCAGGTTTCACGGGGGCTCTTGTGAAAGGCCGGTTCCACGGGAAAGAACAGTTCCGTTGGCTTATAGTAGGCGTGATAGACCCAGTTGGTCGTTAAGGCCGCGGTAATCAGGATGGCCACCGTACTCCATACTTGTATGGTCGGCGGAGCCTTTCGAATGGCACGCAGGAATGCGGTCAGGACATGCCAGCTCCCCCGAGCAAGGCGCATCAGGGGATGCTTCGAACGTGGGTGGCGGGATGGGGTGTGAGGGGCACCGTGACGACGCGGCATGGTGTCGGGGTAACAATGACCAGATGAACTCGTTCTGTCAACGGGGGCGTCCGAGAGTTTTCGTGAGACAATGGTGGGAGATGTGGAGCCGATCAACAATCTTGCATTACAGTTGCGAGAAGGCTCAAGATGGCCGCCTAAGTTGGGGGGAAGTGCTGCAAGTTTGTTGGAGGAGATCTATGCGACGACTAGTTGCTCTGACTGTTGGGCTCATCGTGATGCTGACGTCGCCACCGGTATTCTCCGAATCATTTACAGACAAGGCGAAGAACGACAGTACGGTCGAGGTCAGCGATGAGGATCCGGCCATGCAAAAGGCCATGGCGCGTGCGCGTGCCGGACTGGACGGGTTTCTGAAAAAAGCAGGATCGCCGCCGTCCGATACCGGTCACTATTCAGTGAAGGTGCGGGTCAGCGAAGGCGAGAGTCTTGAGTATCTCTGGATTGCTGACTTGAAAGGCCAAGGCGATCTCTGGTCGGGACGGATCGAGAATGTGCCGGTGGTTCGATCGTTGAAGAAGGGCCAGACTTATTCGTTCGCAAAGACGGAGATCGTCGACTGGACGTACGTCGATAAGGGCAAAAAAAAGGTCGTTGGAAACTTCACCACCTGTGCGCTCTTGACCAAAGAATCACCAGAGGTGGCCCAAAAGATTCAGAAGCAATATGGCCTGGAGTGTGACCGATGACCAAGGCTATCCTGAGTCTCCTGCGCGCCTGAGGTCTGATTCGCAGGGCGTTCTGCTGATTCTCTCGGAACTCGTGCCAAAATAGCTTGCCGGTGATACTGTGGATCCACTGCCATCTGTGCATGGATCTCCATGGGGCCAGCGAGACTCTTCAAACTCTTTCCCTCTCCGGATTGGGACGAGACAGACCTCGACCAATCGACCGATCCCTTTCACCCTGAGGGGCGATTCCAGACTGCCGCCAAGAAAAAAGCCATTCGGGATTACTTTGATGCCTGCGCCGCGCGTCGTCTGTCGTGGGAGCAGAAGGCTAGAGCCTACTATGAGGATCAGACTCGATATCTGAGATTTCTCGTGCCTGAGGGATTACGAGTCTTAGAAATCGGGTCAGGAATCGGCAATCTGCTTGCCGCGTTGAAGCCATCACGTGGGCTTGGGATCGACCTGAGTCCTGCGATGGTGAGCGAGGCGAGCAGGCGGCATCCGACCTTGGAGTTTCGGGTCGGAGATGTTGAAACGCTGCAACTCGACGAGACCTTCGATATCATCATTCTCGCGGATGTGGTTGGCCATCTCCTCGATGTTCAGACGGCGTTCAAGCGGCTGCGCCGTCTCTGTACTCCCCAGACGCGGGTGGTGGTCTCCTCTCACAACCATGTGTGGGAACCAATACTCCGGTTGTGTGAGCAGCTCGGGCTCAAGATGCGGCAGCGTGAATACAGCTGGCTCTCGCCGGCGGATCTCACGAATCTGTTGTACCTCGCCGACTTTGATGTGGTGAAGGTCGAACGACGATTGTTGCTGCCCCTGCGCATTCCGTTCCTTGCTCCCTTATGCAACCGATTGCTGGCCTATCTTCCAGGGTTGCGCGGGCTCTGTCTGTCGCACTATGTGATCGCTCGCGCAAGGCTCCGGAGGCCGGAGCGGCCCTATTCGACGACCATCGTCATTCCGTGCCGGAATGAACAAGGCAACATCGATGCAGTACTCAGACGGATTCCGCAGTTCGGAGGCCGCCAAGAGATTCTGTTTATCGACGGGCATTCGACCGACGGGACCAAAGATGAGATCGCACGTGTCGCGGCGTTTTATCCCGGTCGGAGCATCAAGCTCTTGGTACAGGATGGGCAAGGGAAGGGGGATGCGATCCGCAAGGGGTTTGCCCATGCGATGGGCGATATTCTGATGATCTTGGACGCCGACGCGACGATGCCGCCGGAAGCGCTTCCGAAGTTCTATGAAGCCATCGCCAGTGGAAAAGGCGAGTGTATCGTCGGCTGTCGGCTGATCTATCCCCAGGAGGGGCAGGCGATGCGCCTGTTGACGCTGTTCGGGAACAAGATGTTTGGCGTGGCGTTCTCTTGGCTGCTCAATCAGCGAATCAAGGACACACTTTGTGGGACAAAGGTGTTGTTCCTCCGCGACTACGAGCGCCTGGCTGCCAATCGGCCATACTTCGGTGAGTTCGACCCCCTCGGGGATTTTGATCTCTTGTTCGGGGCATCGAAACTCAATCTGCAGATTGTGGAGATTCCCGTTCGATATGAAGCGCGGACCTTCGGCAGTGCCACGATCCGACGTGCGGCGCAGGGATGGTTGTTGCTCAAGATGGTGGTCTACGGATTCGGTCGCCTCAAGTCCGTATGAGAATGCGATGAGGTACGACCAGTACCCCCTCCGCATATGGTGAGCCTCTGAGCGATGCGAGATCGCCGTTGACAGACTATTTCAGCATCCTGCGAGGCGCAACATGCTTGCAAGCCGGAAGAGCCCCCACCTATAATGTGCCCGCTATTTCATTGGATCTGTTAACAATTTGGAGGAGTCTGAGCGAACATGAACGAACGAACGTTGGCCATTGTCAAGCCGGATGCCGTCAAGAAGAATGTCATCGGAGATATCATTCACCGATACGAACAAGCAGGGTTGAAGCCGATCGCCATCAAGATGATTCACATGTCTCAGGCCGTGGCGGAAGGGTTTTATGCGGTGCACAAGGCGCGGCCGTTTTTCGGCAGTCTCTGTGCCTTCATGTCTTCTGGTCCGGCTGTGGTGATCGTGCTGCAAGGTGAGAATGCCATTAAGAGGAACCGGGAGCTGATGGGCGCGACGGATCCGGCCAAGGCCGAGGCAGGCACCATTCGCAAAGCCCATGGGGCGAATATCGAATTCAACGCCGTGCATGGTTCCGACTCACCGGAAACCGCTCAGTTTGAGGTTGGGTATTTCTTCCCCGGTATGGAGATTTTCGGATAGTAGAGATCACGATCGGGCCGGCCATACAATAACGGCTGGCCCGTTTCTTGACAATGCCAGCCGCTCCCACTACCATCCTGAAGAATTGACCAGGCCAAGGTTGAGGTTGAGTAGTCGGTTGCGTATCCTCGTCTGAACCTCAGCCTCTCATACTGAATCTCAAGAATGGAGCCGACATGATTCCATCCGATTTGCGGTATCACCAAGAACATGAATGGGTTCGAGTTGACGGCAAACAGGCGACGGTGGGGATCAGCCATTTTGCGCAGGATGCCTTGGGCGACATCGTCTTTCTGGACCTTCCGAAGGTCGGGGCGATCGTGAAAGTTGGGCAACAGATTGGGGAAGTGGAGTCGACCAAAACGACTTCAACGATCTACACGCCGGTGAGCGGGACGGTCACCAAGATCAACCAGGACCTGAAAGATCGTCCTGAGGTGGTGAATTCGGACCCCTATGGCAAGGGATGGATGGCTGTCATTGAGCTGAGCAATCCCGGAGAAGTTGAACAACTGATGACGGCCGCGCAATACGAGGCTTTTCTCGCCAGCCAGAAGCATTGACCCGCTGGTCCGTTTGATCGCCGCATCATTGTGTGATTGATTCATTGGTGACTAGTCGTGTGGTGGCAGATTCTTCTCCGTTTTCTAACTGGATCGGTGCGCACGGTGACCGACCGGATCGGGATGCCTCACTCAACGATAAGCATCTGATCCCATGACCTCCTCACCCCACATCGCGATTCTTGGTGCCGGCCCTGGCGGCTATGTCGCAGCCATCCGTGCGGCTCAGCTCGGGGCACGGGTTACGGTCATTGAGCGAGAAAAACTCGGCGGGGTCTGCCTCAACTGGGGCTGTATTCCCAGCAAGTCGCTCCTCTCTGTCGTGGAGCTCGGTGACAAGCTCAAAAAAGCGGAGGATCTGGGGCTGATGCTCCAGGCACCGGCGGCCTATGATCTTGCCCGTATGGTGGCTCGGAAAGATAAAGTCGTGGCCACGCTGGTGAAGGGGATCGCGACGCTGTTCAAAGGCTGGGGGATCGAACAGGTTGTCGGGCTGGGGGCTATCAAAGATGCAGGCACCTTAGCCGTGACACTACCGGATGGAGCGCAGCGTGAGATTCACGCGGATGCGCTGGTGATTGCCACCGGGTCTTCTTGGCCGAATCTTCCCCAATTTCCCATCGATGGACGGCAGATCGTGACCAGCCAGCAGATGCTGGACTTGACACAAGTCCCGGCCAGCCTTGCCATTCTTGGTGGTGGGGTGGAGGGTTGCGAGTTTGCCGCGTTGTACAGTGGTCTTGGTACAGAGGTCACCATTCTTGAACTCATGCCGCGACTCTTGCCATTGGAGGATGAGGAGATTTCGTCCACGATCGAGCGTGAGTTGAAAAAGCGGGGCGTGACAGTGATGACTGGCACGACGGTGGAGAAGGCAGCGCGATCATCGGAGTCGCTGGCGCTGTCGTTGAAAGACGGGACGACGATAGCAACCGAAAAGCTCTTGGTCTCGGTCGGACGCGGATTCAACTCCCAAGGGATTGGATTGGAACAGGTCGGTGTCGCGCTTGGGCGTCGTGGCGAAGTGCTGGTTGATGAGTTCATGCAGACGAATGTTCCCGGCATCTATGCGATCGGTGATGTGACCGGCAAGGCGATGTTGGCCCATGTCGCGTCAGCGCAGGGGCTGGTGGCAGTTGAGAATATCTTGGGGCACCAACGGGCGATCGATTATAGCGTCATCCCAGCCGGTATCTTCACACTTCCGGAGATTGGACGTGTGGGATTGACCGAGCAACAGGCCAGAGCACGTGCGGAGGAAAACGGAAAGGATCCGAATCAGGCGGTGAAGGTCGGACGGTTTCGGTATGGGGCTCTGGGGAAGGCTCAAGCGACAGGCGAGACGACCGGATTCTACAAAGTCATTGCTGATGCCGAGACTGATCGGATTCTCGGTATGCATATGCTTGGGGCCCATGCAGCAGACCTCATTCATGAACCGGCGTTGGCGATGCAGGTTGGGGCGACGGCTACGCAAGTCGCTCGTCTCATCCACGCCCACCCCACGCTGGCTGAAGGTGTGATGGAATCAATGGAAGATCTTGATGGGGCCGCCATTCATCAACTGAGAAAGACAGGGAAGGGATGATCAAGTCTCTCCTCCTCAAATTGGGAATGTTGGCCGTCACGATTGGAGTGGTATTGTGGCTGGGATGGGTGCGTCATGTGCCTATTCAATCGCTTGCTGCCTCTACGCAGGAGCGAACTACGGAGCTAGTGAACAGTTCCAGTCACCATGCAGGTGGCGAGAAGCGTGTAGCAGCGGTCAAGGTGGTCAGCCAGCACGATCGGATGGTGGTCGACCTCAATCAAGCGACTGCCGATGAGCTGGAAGCGTTGCCAGGTATTGGTGCCGTGCTGGCGCAGCGGGTGATTGCGTATCGAGAATCGGCAGGACGATTTCGGACTGTCGAAGATCTTCGTAGCGTCAAAGGGATCGGCGCCAAGAAATTTGATCGCCTCAAGTCATTGGTCACGGTCTCCACCAGGGAGACGCAACGAGAGACGGAGCGATTCACGTCATGAAAGATGTAGCCCAACAACTCGACCTCATTCTCCGTGGTGCGGTCGAGGTCATTCAGCAGACCGAGCTCGAGGCCAAGCTGAAGCGATCCCTCTCGGAGAAACGACCGTTACGCATTAAGGCGGGCTTCGATCCGACGGCGCCCGATCTGCATCTGGGGCACACCGTCCTCATCCATAAATTGAAACACTTTCAAGATCTTGGGCATAACGTGATCTTCCTGATCGGGGATTTCACGGGGATGATCGGTGATCCGACCGGCGTCTCCGAGACGCGTAAGGCGCTCACCAAGGAGCAGGTTCAGGAGAATGCCAAGACCTATCAACGTCAGATCTTCAAGATTCTCGATCCTGAGAAGACCACTATTGAATTCAATAGCCGCTGGATGGGAACGATGACTGCCGATGGATTGATCCAACTGGCCGCGCATTATCGCGTTGCCAGAATGATGGAACGCGACGATTTTCACAAACGGTACCATGAGCAGAAGCCCATCAGTGTCCATGAGTTTCTCTACCCGCTCGTGCAGGGATATGACTCCGTTGCCCTGAAAGCGGATGTGGAACTGGGCGGGACAGATCAGAAGTTCAATCTTCTGGTCGGACGCGAGTTGCAGCGAGACTACGGTCAGGAGTCACAGGTCGTCATTACCATGCCGTTGCTCGAAGGCACGGACGGCGTGAAGAAGATGAGCAAGAGCGTCGGGAACTACATTGCACTCGAAGACAAGCCGGGTGAGATGTTCGGCAAGGTCATGTCGATCAGCGACACCCTGATGTATCGATATTATGAGCTGCTGACAACGGAAGATCTCAATCATGCCCGGTCACTGCATCCGATGGAAGCCAAACAGACGCTTGCCGAGTTGATTGTGGCGCAGTATCACGGAGCAGAGGCTGGGAAGCAGGCAAGAGGGGAGTTTGCGCAGAAGTTCCAGAAACAAGAGTTTCCCGATGAACCGGATGTGCGAGTGCAGCTGACTGCAAACGATCTGCGAGATGGAAAGGCCATTGGGTTGGTTGATCTCGTAGCCAAGACAGGACTGGTCCCCAGCAAGAGCGAGGCCCGCCGGTTGATCATTCAAGGTGGCCTCGAACTCGACGGACAGAAACAGAGTGATGCCAATGCCACGCTTGAGGTTGTCCAGGGCAAACAGCATCGTTTGAAAATCGGGCGACGAAAGTTTGCGACGGTGGAACGGGTTGAATAGCGATGGATGGAAAGATGTCTCGAAAAATCAAATCCCTATCTGTGGCTGGACAGTCAGCCGGTGTTCCTGTATAAGATCTCCAGTGAGCGGGCGTAGCTCAGTGGTAGAGTCCTTGCTTCCCAAGCAAGTTGTCGTGGGTTCAAATCCCATCGCCCGCTCCAAACCAAAATCACACTTCGTGTAACTCGTCGCTTCGTTTAGCACAGCCGCTCTTCGCCCTTGCCTCCAGATAAGTTTTCTCGGTAAGGTTTGATCTGGAGCTGGACCGCGAGTCTCGTTACTATTTCTTCACAGCTTCTTCCTCCGAAACTTTTTCATATCCTCTTTAGCGGCGAGCAATGGCACCTGGGCCGAGAAGGTCGCTCCGTGGTTCAGTCTCGTTCTCTTCATGGTCTTGTTCATTTCGTTCGCCACGACCCGGTAGCATCGTTGAAGCTAGGCTCTCACTTGCCATACTATCCAAATTCCATGACCTCTCTCTGTTTCACCAGTACACTCGTGCCGCTACCTAACTTTTTGCTATCGAACCAGTTCATGACGTATACTTTTGTTGGTGATGGCTGAGCAACAACTGCCGCCGGACGACGCCTGGAGGTGCAACGTTCGACGAGTTCGGCCAGCTGTTGCCGTAACGAAAGATTGGAGATTTGATCGTTCTCTCGCTCGCGGAATTCTCCTGCTGGTCGTTTGCTCGCTGGAATGGCTTGCGCGAACTCGACTCCTTCCCTAGAGGATCAGTCCTATATGGTTGGCGTCTACGCAGGGGTGATGTTTGTTAATGGAGGCAAAGGCTCACTGGAAGCGGCTTCGGTCGTTTGCCAGGAAACTCTCGATGTGAACCTTGCCAAGGGATGCAGAAGGGGAGAACGCCGCTGCACAATCACAGACGCAGATGGGAATCGAGTCTTTGCACGGTATTTCTGCTCTGGTGATATTTTTGAGAGCTATCGTGGACCATGTACGATTCTTAGTGGCACGGGAAATGTTGCGGGGATTACCGGCGGCGGTGAGATGATTTTGGGAGTCTAGGCTCGCGAACTCACACCCGGTGCCGGAATGGAGAGTGCCCATCAACAAGCCATCGGGGTGGCCGTATGGCCTGCGTTACAGTACAAGATTCCTGTGAAATTCAAGTAGACTCTTTGTGATGCGATTTCAGACCGCTGCAGTTATTGATGTGACGAGGAAGAGGCTTGTAGTCTCTCAGTCGCCGCATTGCATCACCACCTTATACTGGTCGGCCTCCGCAGGCGGGTGAGTTTCAACCAGGTGCTCAAGGTATAACACAAAGACAACTCAGGGAGGATCCAGTGAGTATGAGTCGAACTCTTCGAATGGTGGCGCTGCTGATCTGCTTGCCCCTATTGACTCTGGCGGCCCCGGGGTGTCAATCGGTTGGTCACGCGCCCGCGCAACAGTGGAGCCCAGAACCTATCGATTCATTCGGTTTGGTTGCCGGCAAGTGGGCAGGTCTTCTGGTGCGGGCTCCAAAAGTGCGCAAGGACGACTGGATTCGCTTGTCGATCGATAATGACGGACGCTATGAGTTTTCCAGCTATCGGACCATAGGAGTGTTCAGCGGGCAAGGGCACTTCACGTTGGCCGATGGGAAGCTGACCGTGACAACCGAACGAGGCACTGCCACCGGCTCTTTGTTTGTATCGAATGGTTCACGCATGATGCGCTTTATCGGAATCATGGAGGACGGTGTGCAATATGCGGCTGAGCTCGAGCCCTCCCGCTAAGTTATCGCTCACAAATCCGAGTATCAGAATGACGCTTGCTTGGTAGGGATCCGTTCTCCACTTCATAACCATCATAGATAATTAAGACGAAAGGTAACCAAAGAAGGACCGCAAGCAGAGCTTGAACCGATACTCACATTTCTTCAACTCCATCCGGGAGTGACATCCGCGACCAAGGCAGACGTCGCTATGGGGGTTGGATGGCTTTCCACCCTTTCACAAATTCCCTCGGATCCATCGGTCGCTGATACGCCCATTGAGTACATCCTAGCCGGAAATTCAAGATTAGTAACGGTAGAGTCCGGGTGAGGACGAATAAGAGTCGATGGAGATATACAGCGACTGTCCGGCAAACCAGATCGGTTGAGTAAGGTGGTTACGAGATGAAGGGATCACATACCGCGGAGAATATGGCATGCTGCTCATTCTTGGCTGCGTGCCTCTGCCTGTTTTTCTGGATATTACGAAAGGATAATGATGATGCTCAAACAGATGCTTGCGCTTGGCTCTGCGGCATTTCTTGGCGGAATAGTCGGAGGCATGCTTAGCACTCAGGTGTTCTTCCCGCAGTTGGTTGAAGCGCAGAATCCCAACGGAGTCCATGCGGAGGAATTTCTATTGCTGGATGCGAAAGGCAAGGCACGCGCCGGTCTTGGCTTGGATGCAAACGGTGAGATAGGACTTGTGCTTCGGAGTAAGGACGGAAGCCGGACCCTCACCCTGTCGCCTGACGATCCATTAATCATCAAGTTAGTCGAGCGAGGAGGCCGGATTCTGTGGAGTGCACCCTAAACCGTTAGGAAAGAACTAGACGGCTTTCTTGACTAATCCTGAACGTAAGCAGCGCGTGCAGACGCGGATTCGCTTGTGGCTCTTGCCGACCACAGCTCGCACAGTTTGAATGTTGGGGTTGAACACCCGCCGGGTCTTATTGTTCGCATGGCTGACGTTATTCCCAGAGACCGGCTTCTTGAGGCACAGTTCACACATAAGCGCCACGATCGTACTCCTTCTCGCTGAAGTGAAATTCAGTTGAACGTTGGGATAGTACCATAGCCGGATGAACGCTCACAAGCGTCTGATTCTTCTCATGATACATCGTGGGATGGAGGCACAAGCGGCTCGATCTTGACAACCTCTTTAGCCCTCTCCTATCCTGCTTCGGTGAAGGAGCCTTCGAGTAAGGGAAGAGGGTCGAAGCCCTCGCGGTCCCGCCGCTGTGAATGGGGACGAAACCCGTTGATGCCACTTGCGTGGCTGTGAAGCGTTGTTTCGTGAAGCGCTCGTGTTATGACGCGAGATACGATTCACGAGATATGTTTCATGTGCATGCTGGGAAGGCACGGGGAGTAGGGGGAACCATGAGCCAGAAGACCTGCTCGAAGAGATGACCGTCGTTCCCTCGAGGCTGGGGAACGGGTGAGGATGAAGACGCGGGTGCAATCCTCAAGGTCTGGTCGGGCCTTGGGGATTTTTTCTATTGACGCGATGGAGCCAACCACATCCGATTCTTACGGCGTTGATTCTGGCCGCACTCACGCTTGTGGTTTCATGGTCCGGTGAAAGTGGCGAAGGAGATGTTGGTGTGATGAAGCGACGGCAACAGGGCATCCTGACCGGCATGCCGTTCATGGCCCACGTCTCGTCCCGTGCATTTGTCGATGATGTCGGGCGACGCATCTATCTGGCCAAGCCGCCGGCCCGTGTGGTGTCGCTGGCGCCGAGTATCACGGAGATGCTGTTTTCGCTTGGTTTGGCGGATCAGATCGTCGGAGTCACGGAGTTTTGTGATTATCCGGCTGGTGCACAATCGAAGGCCAAGGTGGGCTATGCGAATCCCAATGTGGAAACCATTATTGCCTTGCGGTCGGACATGGTGCTCGCACCCAAAGACTTTCTCCGTCCTGATGTTCTCGCAAAACTCGAACAGTTAAAAATTCCGCTGTTCGTGCTCGATGCCAAAACCTTAGAGGATATCCCACTTCAGATCCACACCTTGGGGACGATGTTTGAGAAAACCTCGGTCGCGAACGACGTCACTCAGCGCATGCGCCAGCGGATGGCCGAGCTCAAGCTCAAAGTGGAGACTCTCCCGGTGAAGCGAGTCTTGTATGTCTTAAATAGCCAACCGTTGATCAGCGTTGGGCCGGGAAGTTTCATCCACCAGATGATCGGCCTCGCAGGGGGAGTCAATATCGCTGCTCAGGCGGGTGTGGCCTATCCACGACTGAGTATGGAGACGGTGCTCAAGGAGGATCCGGAGGTGCTGATTTTCCCGAGCGGCGAGGTCGAAACGGTACCGCGAAGCGAGCAGCAGCAGTGGCGGCGGTGGTATTCCCTCTCAGCGGTCAAACAAAAGAGATTTCATGAAGTCTCGTCAAGTCTTCTGAATCGTCCTGGGCCTCGTGTCATTGAGGGGCTGGAGCAGCTCGTCCGGGCGATTCATCCGGAACTGTTTGGTCCCGGTGCCCCTGCGTTCCACCCATGAGGCTCTTGTGAAACAACCATCAGCCACAGGGGCTCCACGTTCCTGTGCCGATCGGTTGTCTGGCGGACAAGGCGCTGCGGTGTCAGCTCGAGGCAGTCTTGTTCAAGAAGCTATCCTTACCCGTTCACGTTTGATCCTGATACTTGGGCTGTTGAGTCTGACGGCGGTTGTCGCAAGCCTGGTGTGTCTTCACTTTGGAGCTCAACCGATTGCCTATGGAGAAATGTTTCGCCTGTTGATGGGCGCGATGACACGTGAGCAACCTGGAACGGACGACGCTGCCGCCGATATCACACGTACGATCTTGCTCCAGATTCGACTCCCTCGGGTCTTGCTGGGGTTCTTCGTGGGATGCTCATTGGCGTCGGTGGGTGTCGTATTACAGGCCTTGTTACGAAATCCTTTGGCGGATCCCTATGTGCTTGGCGTTTCCAGTGGTGCGGCTCTCGGTGCGGCGCTGGGTGTGCTGTGTGGGGCCGGGACCACGTTTCTTGCGGAGGCTGCTTTACCGGCCTGTGGATTTGCCGGAGGGATCATGGCGTTGGTAATAGTCTATCGAATGGCGACCAGTGCCGAACGGTTACCGATTCATAGCTTGCTGTTGACCGGGGTGATTTTGAACGCCATTTTCTCCGCGTTGATCATGTTCATTACGTCGATCCTCGATCCAAATCGTTCCTATGGAATGATGGCCTGGTTGATGGGAACACTCACGTCTCCTACCTATAGTGGGCTCGTCGGGGTGCTGGTCTATCTTTCGATCAGCCTCCTGCTCCTCTTCAGGCAGATGCGTGCGTTGAATATCTTGGCACTCGGAGAAGATACGGCTCGCACGCTTGGTATCGATACAGAACGGGCAAAGCGCTCCATTTTCATTCTGACGGCGTTAGTCACCGGTGCGGTGGTGTCCGTCAGCGGCATGATCGGGTTTATCGGGATGGTGGTCCCCCATGCCGTGCGGCTGGCCATTGGCGCCGACCATCGACTGCTCCTTCCTGCGTCGGCGTTGGTTGGCGGCACCTTTCTTATGGGAGCCGATACGATGGCGCGGACATTGATCGCGCCCACGGAAATTCCGGTCGGCATCATCACCGCGTTGGCTGGCGGGCCATTCTTCGTCTATCTTCTGCTTTGGCGCAAGGATCGTTTGGCATGAGTGGGGTGAGTGACAGTCAACCTGGTGAGCTTGAGACGCATTGTCCGACGAGCGAGATCAAACCCTATTACGCCTATGAGGTGCAGTCCCTTCGGTTTCGGTATCAGTCAATGGAATCCATGAGCCATAAATGGATTCTCAATGACTTGTCCTTTCAGGTTGTCGAACGAGAGGTTTTGGGTATCGTAGGGCCCAATGGGTCTGGGAAGACCTCCTTGCTGAAACTATTGGCACGGCTTGCCAGCCCACAGCAAGGCGTCGTCAGATTGTTTGGCCGAGATCTGACGGGAATGGGGCAAGACGAAATAGCTCGTGTGGTGGGAGTGGTGCCACAAGAGAGCCAGCAGCTCTTTCCCTTTAGGGTTGCGGAAACAGTCTTAATGGGTCGATTTCCCCATCGTTCTCGAGATCGATGGGGAACTGGATTCGGATGGGAAAGTGGGGAGGATGTCGCCATAGCCGAGGACGCCATGACGACCATGGACGTCATCCACTTGGCTCAGCGGGCGGTGACGGACCTCTCCGGCGGGGAGCGGCAGCGGACGATGATTGCGCGAGCGTTGGCTCAGACGCCCAAAGTCTTGTTGCTCGATGAACCGACCGCCTTTCTCGATCTCCAACATCAGGTTGAGATCGGTTCGGTACTCCGCCGATTGAAGGTCGCGCGTGGCTTGACGGTGATCCTCGTCTCGCATGATTTGAATCTTGTCAGCCAATATTGCGACCGGATTCTGTTATTGGATCAAGGGCGGATCGTACGGCTGGGTTGTCCTGAGCACGTGATTGAGCAGAGGGCGTTGGAATTGGTGTATCGATGCCGGGTGCTGGTGGACCGACATCCGGAGACCGGGCTGCCGCGAGTGACGCTTCCTGGACGGTGTATGCCAGGTGGAGCATGATATGAGGACAGGCAAGATCGCACTGCTTCATCTTGAGACAGTTCCCGGGGCCATTGATCGGAACCGGTACGTGATTGTCGAGGCGATCAAACATGCCGCCGCAATCGGAGCGCAATGGATCGTCACGCCGGAGCTTGCGGTGTGTGGACTACAGTTTACCCACGTCGTCGGCTCAGATTGGATACAGCCGCAACCCGACCCGTGGATGCAACAGGTCTGTAAGCTAGTCAGGACGTTGAAACAAACCGTATTTCTCGGCTGCCCGGAGCGGGAGGGCAGGCGGTTCTATAACTCAGTTTTTGTCATCGGCCCGACGGGTGAGATTGTAGGGCGACATCGCAAGATCAATGTCGTGAGTGATTCACGCTCATGGTCGAGCCCAGGTGACCGTGCTGAGCCGATCGAGTGCGACGGGATCAGGGTCGGTCTTCTCGTGTGCAGCGACGCCTATACGCCTGATATTGCGCGAGCGCTGAAATTTGAAGGCGCGAAAATGTTGGTGTCGCCCGCGTCATGGGGACCAGGCATTCATGGGCCAAATGGAGAATGGGAACAGCGGAGCTATGAAACAGGACTTCCCTTGATCGTGTGTAATCGAACAGGTGCAGAGGAGACACTCGACTTTTGGAAGGCGCCGAGCTTAGTCGCGAAGAATGGTGACCGATTGTTGTCTCATACGTCAGAGCGGTCGGCAGTCCTCACGTTTGACTGGGACTTCTCCAATATGGTACCAAGCTCACCCCACCTTCGTGCCGACTACCTACGAAGCTAGCTCGGCTCAGCAACGAGGGTGTATGGGAGGATCCGTGCTGGATAGGGAAAGGCGCATCCCCTTTTTCTATCGAATACTGGTGGATGCGCCGGAGTAAGGAGGTCAGGGTTTAGAACGAGATAGGCCGTCAGTGCCGGGGAAGATGGTGCAATTCCATCACGGTGCCGCCACTGTAAGCGGGGAGTGACTCTGCCACATGCCACTGTGCGTTTCACCGCACGGGAAGGCGCAGGGAAACGATGATCCGCAAGTCAGGAGACCCAACGGACGGGAAACATTCACACCCTTCGAGTCAAAGGGAGGTTGTCATGCATCGCGCGTATTGCTATGTCGTACGTGTTTGTGCTGTCGGTGTCTTTTCTGCTTGTTTGAGTGCTACCACCCCGTCCGCATTCGCTCAGGACATTGCCATGGCTGATCAACAGGAGACCGTCGAGGCTCCTGATGTCGTGATCAGTGCGACCAAGACCCCGTTATCGACTAAGCAAGTCACCAGCGCCGTCGAAGTCATCACCGGCGAAGAGATGCAGCAACGAAAGGTCAAAACGGTTTCCGAGGCGCTTCGCTGGGCACAAGGGCTCTCGGTCAACCAGAGCGGGGGACCAGGCACGACGGCGGACGTACGGATGCGTGGAGGAACACCAGAGCAAACACTTGTGTTAATCGATGGCGCGATTGTCAACAGCGCGACGACCGGCGCCTACGACTTTGCCAATCTGACGAGCGACAACATCGAACGGATTGAGGTTTTACGAGGAAGTCAGAGTATGCTCTGGGGGGCAGATGCGATGGGCGGTGTGATCAACATCGTTACAAAGCGGGGGCACGACAAACCCAATATTTCAGGCTTTGCGGAGTATGGCTCGTTCAATACGATTCGGGAGGGAGCCAGTCTGGGTGGCAAGAAAGGGCCGATCGATTTTTCCGGGTCGATCTCCCGCTGGGATACGGCAGGTTTTTCAGCGATCAATTATCGGCGTGGGGCGGCTGAGCGCGATGGGTATCACAACTGGCAAGGATCGCTTCGGCTCGGCGCCGATCTTCCCAGAGATGGAAGGCTGGAATTCAGCTTTCGGTGGATGAAGTCGATTGTGAACTTCGATGGGTTTGCGTTTAATTCAGTCACCTTTGCGTCCGATCCGGCGGATGCTTTGGGGGCAAAATCAAGAGCCACCCAATACGTCTTTTCAGGAAACTATTCGCAACCGATCACTTCATGGTGGTCGCAACGCCTGACCTTGTCACGGGCGACCGACAACCTGATGAGTGATGGTGGAACGGTCGCCCGAAACGTCGTGACCGGAGCAACGGGGGCGATCGGCTTCCCGTTTAAGTCTCAAATTGAGACCACGAGCAACCGGATTGAGTGGCAGCACAATGTTCAAGTCGGCAAGCCCTTATTACTGACGGCTGGCTATCAGTTTCGTGAGCAAAAAGGCGATAATCGCAACCTGCTCACAAACACGTCGACGTTTGAGGATAAAGGTGTCAGCAGCCATGCAGGATTTGGGGAGGCGCAGTTGAACCTCTGGGATCGCGTATTTGGCACGGCGGGAATTCGGCAGGACGAGTACAACGTGTTCGGCGGCGCCACAACCTATCGCGTGACGGGCGGGTATTTACTCAAGGAAACAGGAACCAAAATCCGCGGCAGTTATGCCACCGGATTTCGCGCGCCGACGATCAATCAATTGTTTTTTCCGAATTTCGGCAATCCGAATCTCCAACCGGAGAAAAGTCAGTCGCTTGATGCCGCTATCGAGCAAACATTGCCTAATAATCGAGGAACCGTCAGTGTGGGATATTTCTGGACACGGTATCGCAACCTCATTCTTGCGGCTCAAGATCCTGTGGCCTGCGGAGTCGGATCGTTCGGTACGAATTTCTGTGCGGTCAACGTTGGGTTGGCGACGGCAAGAGGGTTTGAGGCGAGTGTCAAATTGAGGTTGTATCGTGACGAGCCTTGGGCCAAGAGCTTAGATCTTCTGGTTCACTATACGTACACGGACACGGAAAACTTTCAGAATGGCCAAACCACCCGCGTCCCCAAATGGCCGCTCAATCAATGGTCCGCCATCCTGAGTTATGAACCGATCGAAGGTTTGCGGGCAAATGTGGAAGGGCGGTACTTTGGCCAGCGGTTCAACAATACCGGAAATACGAATGCGATTCCGTCATTTTTGGTCTGGAATCTGTCTGCCAGTTATGACGTCACGAAGCAGGTCCAGGCCTATTTGCGGTTCGATAACATGTTCAACGAGAAGTATGAAGAAGTGCTGTTCTTCGGCACACCGATTCGTTCGATTTTTGGTGGCGTGCGGATCAATTATGATCTTCCCATCTAAAGTCGTATGAAGCCCTATCCACGATTGGTCATTGCCGGCACCCACAGCGGTGTCGGGAAGACCACTGCGACGTTGGCGATTTTGGCGGCCCTACGAGAGCGGGGCCGCCTCGTGCAGCCGTTTAAGGTTGGACCGGACTTTATCGATCCAAGCCACCATCAAGCGGCTACCGGCCGATCTTCTCGCAACCTCGATGGATGGATGCTTGGGGCAGACTGTAACCGTGAGATCTTTGTTTCTGCTGCGACTGATGTTGATGTCTCCGTTATCGAAGGAGTCATGGGATTGTTCGATGGCAGTTCGCCCGTCAACGAGATTGGCAGCACGGCGGAATTAGCCAAGCAGTTGGAGGCACCGGTTCTGCTGATTGTCGACGGCAGCGCGATGGCTCGTTCTGCCGCAGCCATGGTGGCAGGTTACGCACGCTTTGATCCGGCCTTGCGTGTGGCCGGTGTGCTGTTCAATCGTGTGAGTAGCGACGGGCACTACCAGTTACTCAAGGCAGCGGTCGAGCAGGAGACGGATGTCATTCCGCTCGGTTATCTGCGTCCTGATCCCACGGTGACGATTGTCGAGCGTCATTTGGGTCTTGTGATGCCTGGTCACGAACAAGCTCCTGCTCCGTACCAACGATTAGCCAGGTTGGTGCAGGACACCGTTGATCTGGAGGGTCTTGAAGTGCTCGCGAAGTCGTGCGCGCCGTTCCCTTTCACACGAGATCCTATTACTCACCCAGCTCCGAAGACGGTGCGGATCGGTGTGGCGCGGGATGCAGCCTTTTGCTTCTACTATCCTGACAATCTCGAACTGCTTGAAGCCAAAGGGGGCGAATTGGTCTCATTTTCTCCGATCCATGACGAGATGCTTCCAGATGATCTTGGACTGTTGTATTTCGGTGGAGGCTATCCTGAGTTGCATGGTGCGGCGTTAGCGGCCAATAGGCCGATGAAACAGGCGATCCGCCGATTCGCTGAGCGGGGTGGGACCATTTATGCGGAATGCGGCGGTATGATGTACCTCACGCAGGGCATCAGAAGTTTTGAGGGAGTGCTGTCTGAGATGGTAGGACTCTTTCCAGCCGAAGCAACGATGCAGAGCAAGCGGATGACTCTGGGATATCGGGCAATCGAGCTGACTCGACCGTGCATGCTCGGGGCAGCCGGGTTGGCTGCGCGGGGGCATGAATTCCACTACTCTGAGGTGATTCCGAAAGGGCCGCTGGCGTATGCCTGTACCTTGGCTGATGCACAAGGTGAGTCAAAGGGGTTTGACGGCATGCTGCTCAATAATACGTTGGGACTCTATACACATCTACATTTTGCCAGTCAGCCAAGTATCGCAGCGTCATTGATTGCTTCTGTTGGCCGAACTGATTCTGGCGCGAATGTTCCGGGCGTATCAAAGGTTTCATGATGGAGCAAGATGATCACAAAGCAAAGATGGCGCGGCTGAAGGCGTCGGTGGATCGGCGAATCGATGCCGCGCAGGATGAGAAGGGATTGCTGATCGTCCACACAGGAGCTGGTAAGGGGAAGACGACTGCCGCCTTGGGCATGGCGCTGCGATGCGTCGGCCACGGCATGAAGGTAGCCGTTGTGCAATTCATCAAAGGCGCGATCGATACGGCGGAAGAACGGATGCTTACGTCTTTTAGGGATCGGGTCACATTTCTACGGATGGGCGAAGGCTACACCTGGGAAACACAGGATCGGGAACGGGATATTCGGTTTGCGCAACAAGCCTGGGCGAAATCCTGTGAGTGTTTGCGCGATTCTTCCTATGCGATGGTCATTCTTGACGAGTTCAATATCGCGTTGCAGTACGGCTACGTCCGACTCGAAGACGTTCTGCCGGTCCTTCGCCGCCGGCCGCCGATGCAGCATGTGGTGATCACAGGTCGGGGAGGACCAGCCGATCTCTTGGAAGAGGCCGACCTGGTGACGGAGATGAAACAGGTCAAGCACCCCTTTCGCAAAGGCATCAAGGCCCAGGCCGGGGTTGAATTTTGAGAGGGCCAGTCACGAAGACGTGTGAGCGTTGCGGACAATCGTTCGAATGTGTTGGCTATCAATGTTGGTGCGGAGCGATCGGCATTACGGACCAGCAGATGGATTGGATCGCTGCGCGGTTCAAGGATTGTCTGTGTCCGGCCTGCTTACAGAGAGTCAGTATGGGTGAGCGAGGGCCTCAGGAATCATCGACGGATCAGCGGAAGCGCTGACCGAGTGCATGTAATGGGATCGCCTCGATCATCTGCAGGATCAATATCAATAATTCGGTATCGACAAGAAGGAGGTCGCAACCATGCGTGCATGCTCAGTTCGAACACAACTGGTCATCGGGGTCGTCTTGGTCGTGCTCATGGGCGTGACAAGGGGATATCATTTCGCACCTCTGGAGCATCTGCCGAGCGCCTCGTGGGCGATTTTCTTTCTTGCCGGCGTGTATTTGCGTTCCCGCTGGGTCTTTCCCGCATTACTGGCGGAAGCCGCGGCGATCGACTTTGCCGCCGTGACATGGGGCGGCGTGAGCAATTTCTGTGTCAGCCCCGCCTATGGCTTTTTACTCCCTGCCTACGGCACACTGTGGTTCGCTGGCCATTGGTATGCCGAACGTCACCGCGACACCGTTGCGACGCTCGTTCCATTAACGATGAGTGTGGTCGTCGGCACGGCGGTCTGCGAGATGATTTCGAGCGGCAGTTTTTATTTTCTCTCCGGACGCTTTGAGCCGACTGGTGTGGCCGAGTTTGCACGGCGATTCATGGAATACTTCCCACGATCGCTCTCGTCGATAGCGTTCTATATCTGGATTGCCGGCATGATCCACGTCGTCGTGCGCATGCCGATCATGTCGTTCTCGAGTGGTAGAACGTCCAATTAGCCGCTGGTTCCTATCGAGCAACGTTCGAGTGCGATCCGCCTACGCGTGGTCCATTCTGGTTAGCTCGAAGAAACGAAATAGGATCGATGGGATTCGAAGAAGCCAGGTGTCTGATCAAACCACATTATCAACAGTGTGATCGATGACGCGCCGAGCCGCCAATGCTCTCAAATTCTCCCGCTCAGAGCGGGATGCCGTCTATCGGGCGATTTTTGAACGTCGTGATGTGCGTCGAAACTTTCTGCCGAGGCCAATCTCTGACCCAGTCATGATGCGGCTGTTGACTGCGGCGCATCATGCCGGATCGGTCGGCTTTATGCAGCCGTGGGATTTTGTGGTGATACGAAATGCGGCGACGAAACGCGCAGTGAAGCGGTTATTCGTTGAAGCCAATACGGAAGCCGCACGCCGTTATACAGGTGTGAAGGGCGATCTCTACCGACGATTGAAACTGGAGGGGATCGAAGAGGCTCCGATCAACCTGTGTGTGACCTGTAGTCGGAGGCGTGGAGGGGCAGATGTACTTGGTCGTTCTACGGTGCGTGCGACGGATCTCTACAGTACCTGTTGTGCCGTTCAAAATCTTTGGCTTGCGGCCAGAGCTGAAGGGATCGGTGTTGGTTGGGTCAGTATTCTTGATCATAATGCGTTGAAGCGAGTGGTTGGTGTTCCTAAATCGGTGACGATTCTGGCCTATTTGTGCTTGGGGTATGTCTCGAGATTTGAACAAGCTCCTGATTTGGAGACGGCGGGGTGGCGGGACCGGATTCCAGTGAGCCGGCTGATTCATTACGATGGGTGGGGCAATTACGCCGATGAGGAGGAGCGGGACGGGTATGAGAATCACGAAAGTTTATACCAGAACGGGAGACGCGGGAAAGACCAGGCTCGCCGGCGGCCAACAGGTGTGGAAAGACAGTCTTCGAGTCGAAGCCTACGGCACCGTCGATGAATTGAATTCTTCAATCGGAGTCGTCCGGGTGCTCAATAGCGAAACGAGGGGGCACAACAAACAGGCCGGCCAGTTGGAGGATGAGCTGAGATGGGTGCAGAACAAGCTTTTTGATGTCGGGAGCATTCTTGCGACGGCACCGGGGCAGACGTTCAAGAACATGCCGCAGGTGATGGCGAGCGATGTCACACGCCTCGAAAAAACGATTGATCGATGCCAGAAGACTTTGGAACCACTGAAAGAGTTTATTCTCCCTGGTGGCGGGAAAGTTTCCAGTTTTTTGCATCAGGCGAGGACGATTTGTCGTCGAGCTGAACGATTGTGTGTGGCGCTCTCTAAGACCGAGCCGGTTGATCCGCAGATCATCAAGTTTATCAATCGCCTGAGCGATACCCTCTTTGTCCTGGCTCGTTGGGTCGCCAAAACACAGGGCGAGCCTGAGTTTTTATGGGAACGCAATGTCGCCAAGAAGTCCACGTAAAGGTCGGTCTGTAGGTCGACCCAAGGGCCGTATTATTCTTGTGTTAGGCGGAGCCTCGTCTGGGAAAAGCGAATTTGCCCTTCAGGTAGGCGGTTCTCGTGGGCCACGTGCATTTGTGGCGACTGGGCAGGGGCTTGATGAGGAAATGGCAGGACGAATTGCTCGGCACCAGGCGACTCGTTCCGCCGAATGGCAGACTGTTGAAGAGCCTCTCGATGTGGAGGCATGGTTTGCCGAGCAGGGGCCAGAGTATCGGACTATTGTGTTCGACTGTGTGACGCTCTGGTTAAGTAATCTGCTCGGAAGTGGTCTCGTGGAGTCAATCATTCTTGCTCGGATTGAACCCCTTCTTGAGGCGATGCGGCTGACTGGCGCCAGTGTCATCATCGTCAGCAATGAGTTAGGTTGTGGCCTTGTTCCCGCTGAACCATCGGTGCGAGCCTTTCGTGATCTTTCCGGACGAGTGAATCAATGCCTTGCCGCCGGGGCGGATGAAGCCTATCTGGTGGTCAGTGGACTTCCGCTTCGCCTGAAGTGAGGAAAGGAGTGTTATGTCGATTCAGGATGTCTGTCGTCAGATTCAATCGCTGGATCTAGCGCTACAAACCAAAGCTCAGACTCATTTAGGTCGCCTGACCAAGCCGCTCGGTAGCCTCGGCAAGCTCGAGGAGTTGGCGACCGCCTACGTCACCATGACCGGTGAATTGAAGCCAAGTATCCCCCGTGGAATGGTTTTCACCTTCGCTGCGGATCATGGTGTCACTGCAGAAGGTGTGAGTGCGTATCCCCGTGAGGTCACACCGCAAATGGTCCTGAATTTCCTTCGGGGTGGAGCCGGTATCAACGTCCTCGCTCGGCATGCGGGGGTTGTTGTTCGTGTGGTCGATATCGGAGTTGATTACGAGTTTACGGCCGCCCCTGGGTTGATTCATCGCAAAATCATGAATGGGACGCATAATCTTTCGCGTGAGCCGGCCATGACGAGAGAACAGGCGGAGCATGCTGTTATGGTGGGGATCGAGTTAGCGAAAGAGGCCGTACAGGAAGGCATCGGCCTCATCGGAACCGGGGAAATGGGCATCGGGAATACGACTTCCAGCGCGGCCATTACTGCCGTGATGACGGGTCGGCCAGTAGAAGAGGTCACCGGACATGGGACAGGTATTCAGGAGTCCGATCGTGCGCACAAGGTACGCGTGATTCAACGGGCTCTTGATCTCCATCGTCCGAAGTCGTCCGATCCGATCGGTGTACTGGCAAAGATCGGCGGATTGGAGATTGCCGGGCTGGCTGGGTTGATGCTCGGGGCAGCAGCCTCCCGGGTGCCTGTGGTGCTGGATGGATTCATCGCTGGTGCCGCGGCGTTGATCGCCGTGGGAATTCAGTCGTTGTGTCGCGAGTATCTCATTGCCGCGCACCGGTCGGTTGAACAGGGGCATCGTGCAATTCTGAGCCATCTGAGGTTGACCCCGCTGTTTGACCTCGATTTTCGACTCGGCGAGGGGACCGGGGCCTGTTTAGGAATGGATCTCGTTTGTGCGGCGGTCAAAGTCTATACGGAGATGGCGACCTTCGAAGAAGCCGGTGTTGCAAACAAGCTGTGACGCCTATGGGAGCTGTCGCCCGTCCATTCATCTTTGCCTGGCATTTTCTCACGACTATTCCTCTGAGCCGAGCTCATCATGAACCGACGGCGCCTGAGCTGGCGGCGTCGATGGCGTGGTATCCCGTCGTTGGCTTGCTGATCGGCGGTGGTTTGGTTGTTGCTGATTTGGTATTGCAGGAGGTCTTTGACAATCTCGTCGTGAACGCACTGTTGATCGTGCTCTTGGTACTGCTGACACGCGGACTTCATCAGGATGGATTGGCTGATACCTTGGATGGACTGGCCGGAGGCGGCACACTGAGCGAACGACTGTCGATCATGCGCGATCCTCGCATCGGCGCACTCGGGGCAACCGGGCTTTCCCTCTCGTTGATGCTCCGGTATGCCGGCTTGATGGCATTGCCCCAGGAGTTGCGGGTACCGGCACTCTGCTGCATGCCGGCGGTTGGCCGTTGGGCCATGGTGACCTCAGCGTGGCTTTCTCCCTATGCCAGGAAAGAAGGCGGGTTGGCCGCACCGTTTCTGACCCATCTGTCTTGGCGGCACGTTGTCGTGGCGACACTTATTGTGGCCATTGGACTGGGAGTGGGTTTTGGCATCGTCAGCTCGCTCGTCGTCATGATGGGCGGGGCATTTGTCGTGCTGATGGGTTGGTGGGGGTGCCGCAGCTGGTTCGGCGGGGTCACCGGGGATACCCTCGGGGCCACAAATGAAGTGATCGAGATTCTCTTTCTTCTGTCCATTCCCCTCTTGCTTCGGTTGCCATGACCGGTGGAGAACTTCTTGTGGCCGCGGTGGTGGATGCCGTAGTTGGCGATCCTCATTGGTTGCCGCATCCTGTTCGCGTGATGGGGCGATGTATTACATGGTTCGAGCATGAAATTCGGAAGATATGTCGGAGTGGGACTAGCTTTCGCCTCGCAGGAGTGTGTCTTGCTGTAGGATTACCCCTTGTCACATTCATGCTCGCATCGGTCCTCATCGCTGAGGCCGAACAGTTTGCAGGATGGCTGGGGTCTGCTCTCTCCATCATCCTGGCGTCGATGACTTTGGCTGCGCGTGACCTGTGGGACCATGCCCATGCAGTGGATGGTCCACTCCAGGCCGGAAATCTCTCAGCTGCGCGACGAGCCGTGGGGATGATTGTCGGGAGGGATACGGCTGGGCTGTCCCCATCGGAGGTCGCTCGTGCGACTGTCGAGACCGTCGCAGAAAGTGCGGCAGATGGTGTGGTTGCGCCGCTCCTGTACTTGGCAATAGGTGGTGCTCCCTTAGCATTGGCGTATAAGGCGATCAACACGCTCGATTCTATGATTGGTCATCGCGATCCCCGTTATGCTGATTTTGGATGGGCATCAGCTCGGCTCGATGATCTGGTCAACTGGATCCCCGCTCGACTTGCCGCGACGGCGTTGATTCTTGGCGCCGGTGTGATCACTAGACAACTGGAACCAGTCCGTCTGGGGTGGTGGGTGTTCCGACGGGACGGGGGGAAACATCCCAGTCCCAATAGCGGTAGACCTGAGGCGGCGATGGCCGGCGTGTTGGGCGTGAGACTCGGTGGCATCAATTTCTATGACGGCATTCCACAAGAGCGTCCAATCCTTGGGTCAGAAGGGCGCCTTGTCGAGCCAGGCGACATCCTGTCGGCGACGAGAGTAATGGCGATGGCCGCGGTGCTGGTTGTATTCCTGGCTGTGGGAGTCAGATGGCTCGTATGAAAAAACCTCTGCATGGTGGAAATATCTACCGTGTCGCACGAGAGCTGGGCCGTGATCCAGGCGAGATTATTGATTTCAGCGCGAGTATCAATCCATTGGGCCCTTCTCCTCGCGTTTGGAAAGCCATTGCCGCTTCCAGGCATCTCTTAGACCATTATCCAGACCCGGACTGTTGGGATCTTCGCCGGGCGCTGGCCGCACTCTGGCGGATTGATCCAGCCCAGATTGTTGTCGGGAATGGCTCCACGGAGCTGATTGATGCGTTGCCTCGTGCATTACAGATTCGACGGCTCCTTGTCGTCCAGCCTACATTTTCCGAATATATGGCTGCGATGAGGCGAGCAGGGGGATCTACCACGACACTCTACGCGCATCGACGCGACCACTATGCGATCCCGATCGATCGTATGAGGCAGGTTTTGGAAACAGGACGGAGTGATGGAAAATCCATTGACGCAATGATCCTCTGCAATCCCAACAGTCCAACAGGGCAGGCCTGTACGGTGGAAGGTCTTGTACAACTTGCAAAAGTTGCTCACCGACGCGGTCTGTGGCTGATTATCGACGAATCCTTTGCTGATTATTGTCCTGACCGATCTATCCTTGGGCAAGGGGAGTTGCGGTCGCATGTGATCGTCCTACGCAGCATGACCAAGTTTTATGCGTTGCCCGGACTGCGGGTGGGGTATGCCGTATCGGCACCGGCAACTGCCGGACGACTTCAGCGACAGCTACCGCCTTGGTCGGTGAGTGCGATGGGACAAGTTGCGGCGGTGGCCGCTTTGAAAGATGAGGCTCATGCAAGAAAGAGCTTGAAGTACATGACAGAGGAGCGTGAGCGCTTTCGAATGAAGCTCGCGGCGTTACCTGGCTGTACGGTGATGTCCTCCTATGCGAACTACTGTCTCGTCGAGTTACCTCGTGGTCGAACCGCACGGGACATCACTGAACGCTTACGTGGGAGAGGGGTATTGATTCGAGATTGTTCTTCAGTGCCCGGTGCCACCTCGCGGTCCGTTCGACTCGCCGTTCGAACAAGGATCGAGAATGACCGGCTTATTCGAGAGCTTTCTCCCTTGCTCCTTAACCGGGGTTCGTGATGAAGAAGGCTCCAGCACGGGTCCATACTCGTTATCGTGTCATAGGGCAGACACTGGTGATTGAGCTTGAGGGGCGAAAGCGTGTGCTGTCATCGGCTCCACAAGGGGGAGGGCTCACGGTGGCTTCCTACATCCTCAATCATCAGGTAGAGGCCAATCCCTTGGTCGCGGGAAAACAGTCGATGCCCTTTCGGGAGCCAGGACGCTGTTTGCGGGAGTTGGCCTCTCGGATGGGAATCCATGCATCGACTGTTGGGTTGATGACGGCGGTTCCGATGACTCAAGTAGTGACGGCAAGAGCTGCGTCGGATGGGTTATGGGTGGAGTGTTTTGCCACGGTCGGTGTGACGAATGCCATTCGAGCTGGCGAATGGCCACCTGGAGGCCCTGGTGGCAAGCGATCAACCAAACCTGGGACGATTAACCTCATGCTCATCACAAACGGCAGCCTTTCTCAGTCCGCCATGGTCGGCGCCGTACAAGTTGCGACAGAGGCCAAGAGCGGTGCTCTACGTGATCATCATGTCCTGAGTTGTCAGAGCGGCGCTGCAGCCACTGGGACCGGGACCGATGCGGTGGTGATTGCCTGTTCGCTACGCGGGCAGGGGCCTGTGCATATCTATAGTGGAACACATACCGTCATTGGGGCATTGATAGGGCGAGTCGTGAGCGACTGTGTGACAAATGGTTTGGCAAAGGCTAAAGCCTGGCAGGAGTCACATCAATGACGGCACGAGCTCTTGCTGTGCTTGGAACTGGGTCAGATGTCGGGAAAAGCCTCATCACGGCTGGGATCTGTCGCGTCCTTCATCGTGCAGGCATGCGCGTGGCTCCATTCAAGGCGCAGAACATGTCGCTGAATTCATTCGTGACTCCGGAGGGTGGGGAGATCGGTCGAGCGCAGGCGCTCCAAGCAGAGGCTTGTGGAATTGTCCCGCATGTCGACATGAATCCGATTTTGCTCAAGCCGGAGTCCGACAACCGCTCGCAAGTCATCGTACAGGGATCCGTATGGTCTGCACAGGAAGCGTCGACCTATTATGAGCAGAGACCGCAGCTGTGGTCGATCGTGCAGGACAGCTACAGTCGGCTGGCCAGCCAGTACGAGGTGGTCATGATCGAAGGGGCTGGAAGTGCTGCAGAGATGAATCTTCGAGAGCGGGATCTGGTCAATTGGCCGGTCGTCAGACTGGCCAACGCTCGCGTGCTGTTGGTCGCTGATATTGATCGAGGGGGTGTCTTTGCGCAAGTTCTTGGAACGTTGGACTTATTGGAACCGGACGAGCGGGCCATGGTCTGTGGTGTGGTCATCAATAAGTTTAGAGGAGATGCAAAGCTCTTTGCCGATGGGGTGACCTTCTTGGAGTCTCATAGTGGGATTCCCGTATTGGGTGTCGTGCCGTTTCTCCGAGATCTCATGCTAGACCAGGAAGACAGTCTGGATCGAGAGGCGTGTCGACAGACGGAGTTTTCATCAGAGCGGATCAACATCGCCGTCATTCTGTTGCCCCACATGAGCAACTTTACCGACTTTAATGTCCTAGCGGCTGAAGGTGATGTCGCCTTGCAATATGTTGCTGCTCCGACGGCACTGGATGGAGCTGACATCGTGATCATTCCAGGAAGCAAGACCACACAAGCAGACCTATCTTTTGTATTGGCGCAGGGCTATGCCCCTGCACTTGTGCAGCATGTTGGTCGTCATCGAGAGTTGGTGGGGATCTGCGGTGGTTATCAAATGCTTGGTCGAAGCATTTCTGACCCGTACATGGTCGAACAAGGCGGGTCAAGCTCTGGTCTAGGCTACTTGGATATCAAGACAGAGCTGAGGAAGAAAAAGTGCACCACACAGGTCGAAGCCAATGCGGCTGAGGCCCTGGTGCAAGAACGGAGTCTGGTTCGTGGCTATCAAGTCCATATGGGGTATACCGTACGCATGCAGGAACATCCATGTTTCAGCATGCAGAATGCTGGTACCCCGATGGGGGGAGGCCATTCGCCGACGGCAACAGCGTATACGGATGACGGCGCGATTCGAGAGGATGGTCTGGTGTGGGGCACCTACATCCATGGAGTATTTGATGAGCCGCAATTTCGTCGAGCCTGGCTCAATCGCGCGCGCGTGAGGAAGGGGCTTCCACCACTCGGGATTCATACATCACTTTCAGTCACCGCTCGATTACGCGGAGAACTTGATCGCTGGACGGATCACCTGAGCCAATTTCTTGATCTGTCAGGGCTACTCTCCTGGCTACCTCCTCGCCGCATGATCTCCAAGTAAGTGATCTTTCCCCACCTGCTCCCCTTCTAGGTCCCAGTCGCTGCTGGGCTCGTATGAGTGCTCCCTCCCGAGCGTAAGCTGCCGATATTCACCGATTTCTTGCCAACTGTCCACAAGGCGATACACTGCATGGAAACAGTAGGAATTGACCATAGTTAGGGGTCGAGGGACTCTGGTGTAGGCGGTCACTATGGATAACAAGGAGCCCTATTCCTGTTGAGGTGAGCAGAAGGTGGAGGGTTGAGGCTGCCGCTTCTCACTGACCTATCTAAAGGTGAGGAAGGTTTCACCGATAAGTTCCTCATCAGCCAAGTGAATCGCACGCGTAACCCACAGGGCCATGGATCCTGAGTATGCCGCTTTAACCGGTCTCTTGTGCCGTGATGGGCTCAAAGGGGAGCAGAATATCACCAGTTCCAAGACGGAAGAAAAATGGATCGAGACATCGTGGTTGGAATGAGAGAGGTCTGCCGGTGCGCTAGGTGCTTTCTTCCGCAGAGAGGAACAGTCTCATGAGCAAGATAGTGGTTGTTGATGACTCGCAGGCCGAGCTGCAACTCATTGAGTCATACCTCAAGGCCGCCCATTATACCGTCGTGACCTTTCCGAATACGGAAAAACTTGAAGAGAAAATCCTGACGGAAATGCCTGATCTGATCGTCATGGATGTGGTCATGCCCGGCCGAAACGGATTTCAGGCCTGTCGAGATTTGAAGGGTGATGCCCGTCTTACCCGTATTCCGATCCTCCTTTGTACGTCCAAAGGGCAGGAAAGCGATAAGTTCTGGGGACAACAGCAAGGCGCGAACGGGCATGTGGTCAAACCGTTCAAGCCTGAAGAGCTGCTTTTGGCCGTGAAGCGTGCTCTAAATTAACTCGCTGATGGGGCAAAGGGCTCAACGAAATGCAATTACCATGTGAACTGCCTCGGCTTACCTCCGACGGAGAATCCAAGCACGAAACCCCGACAGGTTCATGGAAAGCTTGTTTGGTAACGCTAGGGGGAGAACTGTTTGCGATCGACCTGCGTCAAGTCCGGGAGGTATTTGAGTTGGACACGATCACCCCCGTGCCTGGGATGCCGCCATCATTGGTTGGCGTCGCCAATGTCCGAGGAACGGTTGTGCCTCTCGCAGATTTGCGCCGCATCTTGGGGGTTTCGCCGTCAACAACGCCACGATATGCGGTCGTGGTACAGCATGATGCTCATCAGATCGGCCTGCTGATTGACGAAGTCCCGGAGATTCGATGGATGTTGCCCGAGGACCGGCTCGATCAGTCAGGAGCGAACCAGACCGGAGAGCGATCTCTGTTGTCAGGTCTGATACGGGTGGAAAATCGAGTGAGTGGGATGTTGGAGATTCCAGCATTGGTCGCGTCGGTGGAAGCAACAACCATGGACGTGAGCCAGTCCGTAAAATCGTGAACGGTTACCCTGAATCGAGTTACCGAGAAGGCTTGAGCGTGTGGAGGAGGGGGTAGGGTATGGCCAGAAATAGCAAGTCAACGGGTCGGCCGTCGCCGTCATGGTTCCAAAACCTCAAGACTCTGCCGAAGCTGATCCTCGGTTTTTCCGCCGTCAGTCTCATCATGATCTCTGTTGGTTTTGTTGGCCTGATGGGGCTTCATACGGTTAAGGGTGAGTTGCAGTC
The DNA here is from genome assembly GCF_001458735.1 of Candidatus Nitrospira nitrosa. Classification (NCBI taxonomy): domain Bacteria; kingdom Pseudomonadati; phylum Nitrospirota; class Nitrospiria; order Nitrospirales; family Nitrospiraceae; genus Nitrospira; species Candidatus Nitrospira nitrosa. Next base: position 270,576 of record NZ_CZQA01000009.1, on the reverse strand, counting down.
GATCTACAACGGATCGACCTTGGCACTATCAAATGTGGGAATCACCAGTACGAACCTTGGGCTCTATCATAGTGGGTTATTAAACGTAGGACGGCAGGTTGGGAAGACGGAGTTTGATCAGGCGGTCGCGGCGTTGACCGAGCTTAAGAAACAGACAATGATTCCCCTGAATGCGTATCAAACATCTCAGTTGCATGAGTCGGCCAGTGGTCGGAGTGAGAGTAAAGATCTTGCCAGCCTTCACCAGGCGCTGCGTGAATATTTCTCGGCGACAGAGGGCGCGGTGGGTGCATTCGCGGAGAGTTTCAAATCATCACTCGCCGAAGAGCAGAAACAGAGTATGCGCGAACTTGGGCAATTGGCATTGTCTGTTGATGTTGCGAATAAGTACAACGCGGCGACTCTACGGGTTCGGGAGCTCATGACGACGATTCTCGCCGTGGCGAGCGAAATGAACGACAATGGGCAAGCCGAGGCCTCGCATCGGACCAACGTCGTCCTGGCCGGTTCGCTGCTGGCGCTTCTGCTAGCGGCCGTGATCGGATTCTACCTCGCCGGCTCAATCGCACGGAACATCACGCATGTTGCCGATGTCGCTCAACAAGCTGCCGCAGGGAATCTTCAAGCTCGAGCCAGACTTGAGAGCAATGACGAGATCGGCCATCTGGCTAAAGCGTTCAATATCATGCTTGACCGTCTCACGAGCCTGGTTTCGACCGAAGAAGAGCGGGATACCATGCAGAAACGCTTGGTGCAGTTTCTGGTCCTCGTCTCCGACGTGGGGAAGGGAGACTTGACCAAGCGCGGCGAAGTCACGGCAGACATGTTCGGAAATCTGGCAGATGGTTTTAACCTCATGATCCAACGGTTCGCGCAATTGATGAAACAGGTCAGAGAATCGGCCGAACGGGTCAATCGATCAGCCGGTGCATTGCGGGAGAATTCTGGTCAAATGGCCGGTACGGCCAAGCATCAAGCTGACGAATCAATGAAGACGCTCAGTGCGGTGGAACAACTTGCGGTTTCCATGAGGCAAGTTGCAGAAACGGCTGGGGCCTCTTCTGACTCGGCACGCCAAGTCTTGAAAGCCACGGAAGACGGCCGTGTCGCCGTACAGGAAACCGTGCAGGATATGCAACGGATTCGGTCGGCGGTTCAGCGGATGTCCAAGCAGGTCAAGGCGCTCGGCGATCGTTCGTTGGAAATTTCACAGATCGTCTCCACGATTCGTGAAATTGCCAATCAAACCAACTTGCTGGCCCTGAATGCGGCGATCGAAGCGGCGGGGGCAGGCGAAGCTGGTGCTCGATTTGGTGTGGTGGCCGATCAGGTTCGAAAGCTTGCCGAAAGCTCAACGAACGCGACGCGTGAAATCGCGGATCTCGTGAAGGTGATTCAGAGCGAGACGCAGCACGCCGTCGTGGCGATGGAACATGAAACGCAAGCGGTAGAGGCAGGATCGGCCTCAGCCTTGCGGACGGGTGATGTGTTCAAGGAGATTTCAACGATCGCACAACGGTCTGCGGAGCTTGCCCAGAGCATTGCGGCTGCCGCAACTACTCAGACTGTGTCCACCGATCAAGTCGGACGATCGATCAAAGATTTTACCGGAGGCGCCATCGCTACGCAAAAGGCAACCGATTCGGCGCGGGCGACGGTGGAAGATATGGTGAAGCTGGCTGAAGGACTCACGGCTTCGGTGTCGCAATTTAAATTGACCTAATGGATCAGGATCGATCACGTACCCCCTTGTCAGCATAGATGTACACCAATGGGAGCGGAGTCTAATCAATCTGACTTGATTCGAGTCTTCGTCTCCGAAGCATCGGATGGAACCAGGGTATTGGCAGAGGCGTTGCGTGCCAACGGCGAGTTGGTCCCCTCTCCGCACGAATTATACGAACACTACATTGTTGCTCATCGCCTTCGTGGAGCCGCGGCCCTCTATGGCTATGGGGGAGTCTCTCAACTCTCTGCTGAGCTTGAACTCATTCTTGAGCGCGCGAACGACATTGCGCCGAACGACTGGCCAACGGTTGTGCGTGTCATGCGAGAGGTCGTCGCTGGGTTAGCGGTCTTGATCCAAAGGATCGGTCGGGATGGCAGTGAAGATGCGAATGTCGTGACACGCTGCCTTGGATTGTTGGAACAGCTTCAGGTTGTCCCGCCCGCGGTCTCAGTCAGTTTAGACTATGTCCATCCGATTATCGATATTGAGATCCTATCTTACTTTACCCCTGAAGCGGAGGAGTATCTCCAGACGATCGATGACTTGGTTCGAATCCTTCGTGCAACGCGCGATCACGACGATGCCATTTACCGACTCTTTCGTGCCACTCACACCTTGAAAGGGTCGGCCTACACGGTTGGGTTCCAGGTCATTGGAGATATTGCTCGGCCGATGGAAGACGCCATGATTGCGGTAAGAGAAAAGCGGCTGGTGTTGACTGACCGTATGCTTGAGGTGTTCGAACACGCCACTCGAATGGTTCAGTTGCTCTTACGACGTGATCCTCAGGAAGGATACCAACTTCAGCGTGATGTTCCGGTTCTGATCCACCAACTGATGCAGATTTGTGAGGGGGCGGGATCGGCCGGTTCAATGAGCGGAGGACCAACGGTATCTGATGTTCTCCCTCCCAGTCACGTGATACCCGAGCCAGTCGTGAGCGTAGAGGTGCCTCCCGCGGACTTGTCCGACGCCTATTTGCTTCCCGATCTCGATCCAGAAGCTCTCTCGTATTTTGTTCCAGAGGCACAGGAATATCTTGAACTCTTGGAAGCGAATCTTCTCCGTTTGGATAAGGATCCACAGAATCGCGAACTGATCAATCAACTCTTTCGCACCGCCCATACGTTAAAAGGTTCCGCCTATACCGTTGGATTTCAATCGATCGGCGATCTTGTGCATCACGTTGAAGACTTTATGGGAGCTGTGCGCGATGGTCGACTGGTTGTACAGTCTGGTCATACGGACCTCATCCTTCGTTCTGTTGATGTGATGCGGGTGTTGATGCGAAGAGATCTCGGCGCAGTATCGGGCACGAGGCAACGGTTCAACGCGACGCGATCTGATCTCAAGCGGCTCGACCAAGAGACTTCTGGCGACGTAACGCCGGCAGGTCCATTTGCTGAGACCTCACGGGACTCCGCTGCAGCGGCGATCTCGACATCGGAGACTGTCGAGAAGGACAAGCCGACAGAGGCGAAGTCTTTGGAAGATCGAGAAGTCATTCGTGTCAGTTATGGACGGCTCGAGCGACTCATGAATCTTGTGGGAGAATTGGTGATTGGGCGAGGTCGATTGGAACAACGACTGCGAGTCCTCGAGCAACTGTCACAGCAAGTCTTGGTCTTCAAGTCTCGATTGGTCGATTCCGTTCAATCCTTTTCCGATAAGCATACGTTTACCTATCAAGAGACGCCCAACACCGCGACGGCGGTTCCGAGCCATGGAGCGGCGGCATTCGGTGATTTCGGCAGCCTTGAACTTGATAAGTATGACGATTTTAATATTTTGGCACGGCGTATTAGTGAAGTGACCGCCGATATCAGTGAGTCATTGGCGCAGCTGGATGGCTCGATTCACCGAGCGCACGATGATATGAGCCAGTTGCAGCAATTGACGCTCCTGATGCGAGACGAAATTGCCCATGCTCGTATGGTTCCGATTGGGACCCCATTTACACGATTTCGTCGTGCGATTCGGGAGATTGCGCGTGCCTCAAACAAGGAAGTGATGTTAGTGACGTCAGGGGAGCAGACGGAAGTTGACACAGGCGTTGTGGAACGTTTGGTGGATCCTCTCGTCCATTTGGTGCGTAACGCCGTCTACCATGGCATCGAACCGGCCACCGATCGCGTGGCCAAGGGCAAGCCGTCAGTCGGTACCATCCACTTGCACGCCGCGCATCGCGGCAATTCAATGATCATTGAGGTGGAAGACGATGGAGCTGGATTAGACTTGGCCAAAATACGGGCTAAGGTTGTCAAGCTAGGATTGGCCGGCTCACAACAGATCGACACCATCCCCGATGCTGAGATTCTACAATCTATTTTTCTTCCAGGGTTTTCAACGGCTGAGAAGGTTGGCGATCAGGCTGGACGTGGAGTGGGGCTTGACGTCGTGAAGCGGGCCATCGAGGGAATGAACGGCCACATTGCCGTAGAGTCCGAACCCGGTGTGGGAACTAAATTTACTCTGAGCCTTCCGGTCACGCTCCTGATAGCTACGGCCTTGATTGTACGGTCCGGTGCTGAACGATATGCCATCCCGCTACTCAATATCCAGGAAGTGACCATGCCAACGGCATCGTCATGGAGAGCGGAGGGTGAGCGTACGCTTTTGCAGGTCGGTGAACAAGTCATTGAGGTGCAGTCGTTACAGCATGTGCTTCGGAAAGAGTGCTTCAGCGTCACCGGAACGATGCCGGTTGTCATCGTACGTACAGCCGGAGGCCTGATGGGGTTGGCCGTCGATGAGTTATTGGGCCGACAAGAAATCGTCATTAAATCGTTGGGGCAACTAAAGCCGCTTATGCAGTCGTTTTTCGGGGGAGCGACGATCGATCCGGAAGGGCGGGTCATTTTAGTGGTCGATCCAACGCGGCTGGTTGGACGAGACAGCAAGGAGTTACGTGTACAGGCCGTCGTGTCCAAAAGCCAGCTTCGGCCACAACAAGTGGTTCCTGATCAGGTAACCTCTCCGGAGCATCAGGACGTCCGCCTGTTATTGGTCGACGATTCCCTGAGCATTAGGAAGTTTGTCGGGAAAATGTTGGAGTCAGCGGGATATCAGGTTGATACGGCTGTCGACGGAGAAGACGGACTCCGGAAGGCATCGGCCACCCCGTACAGCATGATTTTGACCGACCTTGAAATGCCAAAAATGAATGGATTCGAGGTCATTCAAGCCTTACGACGACGCCCGGAAACCCGTGATACCCCCGTGGTGGTCATGACGACGAGGGCCGGCGACAAACATCGACAGATGGCGATCAATATTGGCGCAAATTCCTATATCGCCAAGCCCGTTGAGGAGCGGATGTTGCTTCACGAAGTCGAGCGGTGGGTGGGACGAGCACGAACGCTTAGCAAGTAAACGTGCGGAAAGCTTTGGATTGATTGACGAAATCTGAATTGTTGCGGACAATGGATCGGAAGGCGGTGTTATGGCTGCTTCGGAGAAGAAAGAGGCGCGAGTGACATCCGCTTCTACGTCTCCGCTGTGTTTTATCATCACAACGATTGGTGAAAGATATTTTGGATTCGAGGCTGAATACCTTCTAGGGGTACGAACCAGGGAGAATGGGGAGTTCCCTCAAGATCAAGTTGTGCAGGGGATAGCCGATCAAGTGGTCAACCTGGCCGTGCGGCTTAATGTGGCGACCGAGGATCAATGGGGTAGGACTGAAGAAGTACTCCTTGGAGCTGGGAAGTGCCGAGGTTGCGTGCTTGTTCAGAAGATCCATGGCAGCCTTGAGGTTCATAAGTCTCAGCTTCTTCCTCTTCCTCCCCAGTTCTGTGGACCGGAGCGAGGGTGGTATCGAGGGATGATTCTCTTTGACCATAGTGTGGTGCTCGTGCTGAACACAGCATGGGTACTGGAAGAACAGCTCGATGGAGTGATGTCAAAGGCTGAGTCGCAGGGAACGGAATCCTCTGTGGCTCTGCAAGGACAGATTCAGAGTAAGAGCCAAGCATGCTGAGAACGAATGGCCGTTCTCAGCACCCTGAAACACCTCGATCATGGCATCTCTTAGTATTTTCTGTGGGAGGAAGACGGCTAGCGATCAAGACTTTGGATGTTGGGGGTATCTCTCAATGGCATGAGTCGATCCCAGTATCCGGTCGAACTCCTTTTGTCTCAGCCGTTGTTCGGCTCAACCAGATCGTCCTCCCGGTCTTTGATCTGGCTGCAGTGCTCCAACGCACAGTGCAGGGAAAGAGTTTCTTGTGTCTGAGGGTGAAACATTCATTGGGCGATATGGCGATCTGTATCGATGAAGAGATTCCGATTCTACAGACGCTTGATCTCTCGCTGATTCATCCCTACCGTGACAGAGATGTGCCAGCCGAAAGCAGCTATGCTCATGGTCAGGAAGAAGTTCCGATTCTTGCGGTGTCTAGATTAGGAATGGGTTCGTGGTGATGCCCGTTGATCGCGGGATGAAGGAAAGGTGCGAGTATGCCGAAGATCCTAATTGCGGATGACAGCATTGCAGTGCGAAAAGTGGCGGAGCGACTGCTAACGGAGGCTGGTTTTACCGTCGCACTTGCCGCCAACGGAGAAGAGGCGCTCGCTTATCTTGCAAAGGAACAACCCGATGTGGTGGTGTCAGATGTCATCATGCCGGACAAGAGCGGGTATGAAGTGTGCACCTTTGTCCGCGGACAGGCCGCGCTTGCCACGACACCTGTCCTTCTAATTTCTGGCATCGTCAATGATGAAGTGACGAAACAGGCGGAGTCTTGTCGAGCCGATGGGGTCTTGAAGAAGCCGTTCCAAGGCACCTCTCTCAAAGATCGAGTCTTTGAGCTTCTCGCACGAAAACAGGAGTCAGCACCGGCTACCGTTAGTCCATCACCGACCATTCCAGGGTCTGCGGCAGAGAGCATCCTCCCTGTGTCGGGCCAGCCGTCGCAGCGTGGCCCCCAGGAGGCAACTCAGGTCAGCGAGTTGGAACGACAGCTCCAAGCTGAGCGTACTCGTTCCGCGGAGCTAACCGACCGGTTAGCCGTGTCCACGGCACAGCTGACTCGGGCGAAAGAAATCGAATCGCAACTGACGATCGAACGTCAGCGAGTGAGCGATTTGCAGCAAACGGTGACGACACTTGAGCGGCAGGCTGCAAGAATCCCTGAGTTGGAAGCCGCATTCAAGTCAGAACAAGATGTCGTCAACTCACTGAAGCAGGCCTTGTTGAATTCACAGGCGACTTCGAGCCGAGTGGCGGAATTAGAGTCATCTTTGGAAGCTGAACGGGCTGCTGCCGAACAACTTGTTCAACAGCTTGCCGAATTAGAAGGGCTTTCAGCAAAGGTGAAGGATACGGAGGCGCGCCGGGCAACTGACCAGCAGCAGATCGTGGACCTTCAGCATGTACGTGCGTCGCTTCAAGCCGAGCTCTTGACCCACCAGAAGCAAGAGACCGAAACAGCCGAGCGAATACAAGAATTCGAACGCGTGGCTGCGAGAGTCCCGGAGTTGGAGGGACTTCTCGTCTCGGAACGTGAACGCAATGGAGTGCTGACGCAACGGGTGCTGGAAGCGGAACAGTCTGCCGAGAGTGCGAGCAAACGATTTGAGGAACTAGTGAGAAAGTTAGGGGAAATCGCTGGGTTGGCATCTCAGCTTGGAAGTGGCAAAGGATAGCATAGGCTGGGTCTCTGGAGCTCATTTGTGACCGGGGTCGTGCTGAAGGATCAACGCGCATGCCTGTTGAAACGGAAGATGGGTTTCAGAAGGAACTAGTTGAGCTCTTTGTGCAAGAGGCCCACGAATGGCTTCAGCAGATCCATGTCGCACTTGATGAACTGCAACAGGCACCGGAATCCGGCAGGCATCGGTCGTTAGCTCAGACGATTAAGGTCGGTATCAGCAATCTTGGTGGATCGGCCGCAACGGTCAATCTTACAGATGTCGAGCGAGCGAGTTTCTCCGCACTTCCATTTGTCGAAGCGTTACAGGATCCATCTGTTCAAATTTCGTCCGACGACTTCCTTGCCTTGTGTAAACAGTTGGGGCATATTCATGGGGCCCTGACTCGGGTGACCGGAGAGACGTTCGAGGCAGCGCCTCCGCAGACTGCTGAGAACGGTATGCCCGCGACGATCCAGGCCGAGGAGTTATTGACTCTCCTTCATGAGCTTCAGGTCAAATCAGGCTCGGTAGGCACAATCCCGCGGAATCTTATCCAGACCATTCAGGCTCAAGCCGAAGCGCTCATCCAACGTGGTACCGGGCAGTATCAGCTCGATTCAGTTCGAGAATTCCTCGATCGTTCGACCGAGGGAGATCAAGGGTTCCTCACGCTTGTTCAACAGCACGAGGGGCATCTGACAGGTACTCTCCAGGCACTCATATCGAGCGGTACCGCGACGGGAGCATCTACAACGGATCTACACATGGCTGTGGAGCGCGTCGCTCAGTTGTGGTCGGCTGCACAACAAGTGAATGCTTCACACGCCATGACATTCTTCATGGGGCTGCATAGTTTTCTTACCATTGTGTCGCAACAACGGGTCAGCATCTCAGGGCAGAGTATTGCGGCTGTCCAATCGCGTTTGGTCCAGTGCATGAAAGCTATCGAAGAATGGGTGGAAAGTGGGAGAGTGGAACGGCTAGCCATCGAAGGCGTTCTATTCCGCTGAACTGCAAATTCTGTGATTGTTTTGGTTATGTGCCCTGATGGCAATGTGAGGTTCCGTCAGGTTCTGTTGGTGATCGAGAAGGCCGTGTGAGTGCGAACGTCGACTATTCTCATTCACCCATGTTGCAGGATCTCAACTCTGAGTATTATGTTCACCGAGGCAATTCATAACGGGAGCTCACGTCGGTATGACAGTGGGGGGGCCGTAATCCAAGAGAGCACGTCAATGTTGGTAGAGTTGATTACACGCAGTGGCGATAGAGAAAATCGCTCCCACGATGCCGAGGTATGTTCGTGACAACGTGGTACGAAAGAGCGATGCAGACCTTAGACGAAACGGCGGTTGCCGTCCAGGGACGGCAAAATATTCCTTTGCGAGGTCTTAAAGCGCTTGCTTCGGATATCGTGGCGTCACTCCATGAGACGGATGAGCTTGTAGTCGAAGCGCTGTCTGGACCACCAGGTCCGCCGCTGCTGACCAATCTCCTGAATGTTTCCATCCTAGGGACACGCGTTGGGATTGGATTAGGGTACTATGGGGACGAGCTGTGTCGACTCGCACTTGCCGGACTTGTTCATGATATCGGGTTATTTGCGGTACCTTCAGGATTGCTGACCAAGAGTGGAAGACTCACGCCAGAGGAACGGGCGCTGATTGAACAACATCCGGAACGTGGGGTTGAGATCATTCTCGCGTGTGATCCCGCCTTACAGTGGTTGGCACAAGTGACATGTCAGGCGCATGAGCGATGGAACGGACAGGGGTATCCCCATCGCCTCAAGGGAAGACAGATCCATGAAATGGCCCAGATCTGTGGAGTGGTCGATGTATTTGACGCTTTGGTCAGTGAGCGTCCCTATCGCACCAGGCTCTTCCCGCATGAAGCCGTGAGGGAACTGCTTGTGGCTGAACGGGCCGCCTTTCCCCGAGAGATTCTTAAGGCTCTGGTTGAGCAGTTGTCGGTGTATCCGCTTGGAACCACGGTTCGGCTCACCACCGGGGCTGTGGGAGTCGTGGTGAAGATCAACAGTCGCTATCCTCTTCGTCCCGTCGTGAAGGTGACAGGCGAAGAACGAGGAGATAACGCGCAATCTCATGAGCTGGATTTGAGCCAAACTCCGTTGATCTCGGTTATTGAAACCGTAAAACCGCCTGTCGCAGGTCATGCTCAGGTGGGAACGGTGTTGTCGATGCCGCCGAAGTCTTCTTCAACGATTGGTGTTTCGGATCATTTCACCTCGTTACTTGAGAGTCTTGATGCCATCGCATCAAGTCTTCAGGCGGTTGTTGAAACTAAAAAACATCGGTTTTAATCAAGCAGTAATCTGCTCTTTTCTCGGTGCTGGTTGATCCCTCGCTCTGTCCGAGCCTGGTTGTCCTTCGAATTTCCCTTCCTCCGCGGAGTACGAAATCCGTCATGGCATGGGTCGCTTGTCAGATCGATATGAGGTCGCATTGTGTGTCGCCAAGGTTGATTCAGAAAGGCAGGATGAGAATACATCAATAATCTCAATGGTATAGATAAATTTCTCCATGATGTCTGAATAGAAGGAGAGAGGTCATAGTGGAGAGATCCCCACTTTTCTGGGAAGCAGGAGATCGTTATAATGCTCTTCCACTGATCAGTTCTCTCTTGAACTAGAAAGGCAATTGCGTGCCAAAACTTATTACGGTGAATCACCCGCAGCATACGATGCAGCAGGCGCTCGAGTATGTGAAGACGTATATTCTATTTCCATCCGGCTTTCTCGGTCTGGTCTGTCTAGTTGGGAGTGTTGGGGGGCTTGGCTATCAGTTGCTCGGGACTGAGAGTTATACCTGGGATACCTTTTATCAAAGCTCAGGTCTATTTTTGTCCGGGATAGGTCTCGGAGCGGCACAAACCCTGTATCAGCGGTATCTTCTCCGAGAGTTTCCGGAGGTTCTGGCCGCACGGATGCGGGATGGTTTGAACAGACAGAAGGGCAAGCTCAAGAAACAATCCGTAGCCCCGGACATTGAACACTCAGGACGTCAACTGATTCCCCTGGCCTACGGTCTGGGTATCCTGTTGCTTGTGGGAAGCGCCGTTGCCGCGTTTTCGTATGGCCATGTGCACATGATTCCAGCCATTCTCATGCCATGGGCGGGATTCTATTGGGCCAAGATGTTCCTCTGGCGGCGAGTGATCACCGTTGCAAAGTCATGAGGGATGGATCGTCAAGCACGACGCTTCTTTTTTCCGGATGTTCGTCGTGCTGCTGTCTGGGCTTGGCGCTCCAGAGTGGTGACACGCTCTTCTAGTTTACGGACCATCTCTCGTGTTTCAGGAAGCTGAAAGATCCCACCCTGGATCCTGAGAGCCTTGTCTCGTGGCATCGCGGGGATGCCACCGACGATTTGATTGGGCTCGATACTGCGATTGACTCCCGATTTGGCCGCGATCATTACCTGATCACCAATTGTGAGGTGATCGGCAAGTCCCGCCTGACCACCGATCATGACGTACCGGCCGATGGTCGTACTTCCGGCGATACCTACCTGCGCGACCAGAATGCAGTGCTCTCCGACGGTGACATTGTGAGCAATTTGGACCAAATTATCGACTTTGGTTCCCTGTTTGATCAGGGTATGGCCCAACGTGGCGCGATCAATCGTCACATTTGCGCCGAGTTCCACATCGTCTTCAATGATGACGCCGCCGAGTTGCGGGACCTTATGGTGCCGGCCCTGATGTTGGACATAGCCGAACCCATCAGCCCCGATGACCGTGCAGCTATGGACGATCACGCGAGCGCCAAGGGAACAACCTTCCCGGACTACAACATTGGGATAGAGCACGCAATCATCCCCGATCGTTGAATCTGATCCAACAAAGACTCCCGGGTAGAGAGTCACGCGGTTCCCAATCGTGACGCGGTCGCCGAGCGTCACAAACGGCCAAATAGACGGGTCGGATCCGATTCGTACATCAGTCCCTTGCATGACATGGTCGTCAATGCCTCTGGGAGGCGGGGTCTGGACAAAAAACGTTTGTGCAACGCGCGCGAAGGCCAACAAGGGATTGTCGACCACGATTTGGGGTGTGGTCAGATCCGGCTGATATCGATGGATCAGAAGGGCCGCAACCTGCACGTTCCCAGCAGCCTTGGCTATTTTATCGTTAGTCACGAAGGACAAGGCACAGGAGTTGGCTTGGCTGAGGCTGGTCAGCGCAGAGACCTGCGTCTGGAGGTCACCGTGAACGGTGCCGCCAACGACTTCGTGGATTTGGGCGAGCGTAAGTGGGGTAGGGAGTTGAGGCTTGCTCATCGTGTTGCACCCTTCTTCTTGGTCTTTGAGACCACCGACGACGTCGCCTTGGGCTTCTTCGAGGAGGCAGGTTTGGATTTTGGAGGCGAGGGCTTCTTTGAAGCCGATCGCGACAGGGGTGCCTTCTTCGAGGCAGGTTTTTTCGATGTAGCCTTGGAGGGTGTTGCTGGCTTGAGTGATTCCGATTTAGCATTCGACGGCTGTGCAGCGAGCTGCCGTTGGACGTAGGCAGCCACGGATCCGACGGTACTGAGCCCTGGAAGATCTTGATCGGGAATTTGAAGTTTAAACCGTTCTTCGATCTCGAACAGTAATTCGATGACGGCGACTGAGTCGAGTCCGAGATCATCGCGGAGGTGGTGGCTCTCCGTAATGGACGCAGGGTCTCGTTTCAGGTAGGTGGCCAAGGCATGCACGATTTTCTCTGTGATCGCAGGGTCGATCCGCTCAGTCATTATGAGTACTCCTTCAGTGGAATGAGGCCTGTCGCGGTCGCGTCCGCGACCAAGGCGCCTCATGATCAATCATTCAGTACTTACGCCACAAATTTCTTGAACACCACAGTGGCATTGTTGCTGCCGAATCCAAATGCATTTAAGAGGGCATACCGAATCTTTCGTTCTTGCACCGCCTGACGGATGCCGTCCAACCGACAGTCTGGGTCAGGTTCTTCATAGTTGGCGGTCGGGTGAATCTGCCCGGTATGGATCGCCATCGTGGTCGCAACGGCCCCGATCGCACCGGCCGCGCCAAGCGTATGGCCGACGAGGGACTTTGTGGCACTGATGGCAATCTTGTCCGCGCGATTCTTGAAGAGGTTCCGAATCGCCTTTGTCTCGACGGCATCTCCGATCGTTGTTGAGGTCGCATGGGCATTAATGTAGTCGACCTGTTCGGAGCCGATCCCGGCGGATTCCAGGCCGATCTTCATGGTCATGCTGATTTCTTGCCCGTCTTCCTGAGGAATCACCATGTGGTAGGCCTCACTCGTCGCTGCATAGCCCGCGAGCTCGGCATACACTCTGGCCTTCCGTTTTTTGGCATGCGCCAAGGATTCCACGATGAGTGCGGCTGCCCCCTCACCCATGACGAAGCCGTCCCGACGTCGGTCGAAGGGGCGCGACGCGCGTTCAGGAGCATCGTTAAACTCACTGGATAGGGCGCGCAGTGAGCAGAACCCTGCAAACACCAGCGGGGTAATGCTGGCATCGGCGCCCACGGCAATGACGACATCGGCCTGACCGGTACGAATGCACTGGAGCGCCTGGCCGAGGGCATGAGCACTGGACGAACAGGCCGTTGAGATGGTGAGATTGGGGCCTTTGGCTCCATGCGCCATGGCAACAATCCCCGAGGCGGAATTGAGGGTAATGGTCGGAATAAAATTGGGATGGACACGATGGGGGCGTTGGGTTTTAAAGAGTTGTGTAATCTCACGCTCACCCATGACCATCCCGCCCATGCCCGCTCCGACGATGACTCCCACGCGGTGAGGGCGTTCTTTTGCCATATTGAGGTCAGCGTCGGCCAACGCTTCCTTCGCAGCAACTAAGGCAAACTGTGCGTACCGATCGACGCGACTGGCTTGGGTGGCGGTCAGGTATTGCTCTGGTGAGAAATTATGGACCTGACCGGCTACTCGAGAACGGTAGTCTGACATGGGAGCCCACCCTAGGGAGGGAATGGCGGTTACTCCCGAACGACCGGTCAGCGCCGATTTCCAGAATTCGCTCACACCGATGCCGATCGGAGATATCACTCCAAGACCTGTGATCACAACACGTGAGGCCATGCTTCTCCCTCCTTATAGTGGCGCCACGGCGCCTTTCTTACCGGAAGACCGGTAGACAGTCAACTAAGAAACGGGTGTCTAATGGCGAACTTTTAGCAATAAATACAGACCGAAGCTCAAGAAGAGGGCGTTCGCCATCCAACCGGCTAACACAGGTGCCAGTGCTCCTCCTCTTCCCAACGCGATGGCAACGGAATGCGTGGTCCAATAGCAAAATCCCACAATGAAGGCTTGCCCGATTCCCACCGTCATACTGCCTCCACGAACTCCGCTCCGCCGGAGACTCAACGCAATGCCGACAAGGACCATCACGATGGTGACCAAGGGCAACGCCATACGATCATAGTAGTCCGTCAGCAGACGGGAAAACGTAAATCCTTCCTCGCGAAAGCGCTCAAGGTAATCGTGAATTTCCCTGAAGGTCATCGCTTCTGAGTTGCCCACGAGGGAACTTGAGAAATCGTCTGGAATGAGCGGAAGGTTGATGGCCTGTTCAGAAAATCGAGCGAGCTCTACGGTCTCATTCTCGTGAAATTGGCGGTGATGTCCGTTGCGAAGGACCCAGCCGTTCGTCGCATAGCGGGCTTCCTCCGCCTCTGTAATCCGGTCGAGCTGGAACGGTGGGCGAAAATAAAAAATACGTATCCCTCGCAGGGTCTTACCTTCCGCATCGATTTCGGTAATCTTCATGAGGCTATTCGCGCTGATCCGAGCCCACGGTTGAACGGCGGTGACGGTGACAGGCACCGGTTTCTGCTCGATTTGGACCGCACGGACCTCCTCGGCCTTTTCGGAGGCGAGGGGGATGATCGTTGAACTGAAGCTGAAGAGGATGAACGAGAGACCGCTGGCGAAGAGGAGAAAGGGGGAGGACATCCAGAGCAAACTCACCCCACAGCTTCGCATCGCCGTGATCTCGTTACTGCGTGAGAGAAGGCCGAGCGTCAGCAGCGTGGCGACGAGAACGGCAAACGGCGCGACTTGGAAAGAAATGGAGGGGATCTTCAGTGCAAAGTACAACAGAATCGGCAGGATGCCAGATTCATAGCGAAGAAAGCGACGGACTTTTTCGAAAAAATCGATGACTAAATAGATCGTCACCAGGCCGGAGAAACACATGCCGAATATTTTCGAATATTCGCGAAGGATATATCGGAACAGAATCGTCATCGTGTTAGTGCTTGCTCACGCGGTAGAACAGAACCAGGGTGATGATCATAAAAATAATGTTGGGCAGCCACGCGCCCCAGAATGGATGAAGGATCAGGGCCGTCACCAGAAAGTCGCATCCGACATTCAAGATGTAGAACGCGATGATGATGCCGACACCAACGGCGAAGCCACCAACACGACCGGAGCGTTTCGAGACGATTCCAACCGGTACGCCGAGGAGGCAAAATACCAGAGAGGCCGTTGGGAAGGCCAAGTCTCGATAATATTCCATCATTCGCCGAAGCGCGCCGGCGTCTTTGCCGTCGGTTTCAGCGAGGCGCGCAGTAATTTGCTCGTACGAAGGGCGTTCCTCGGTCGCCGAGTAACTACTGAGGTTCAAGTTGATCTTGATGTCATAGCTGGCGAAGGCAATCTGCTGGGACTGGTCGATCTGAGGAGGACGGCTATGAATCATGCCGTTCTCCAACTGGAGTGCCACGTGGTCATGCTGAGCATCCATGAAAATCCGATAGTGTTCCGCCACAATGACGCGGGGTTCATTGGGGAGGCGTTCATCCGAGATGAAGATGCCGGGAGTCGGACGATCCGGCTCGGCTTCTGGAACATAAATCATCATGTGCGGGATCGGTTCGTTGAACGTGCCGCGTTCGAGAGCGAGGGCGAGCTGGTCCTTCAAGAGATTGAGCGCCACCTTCTTCAGATTGAGCGAGCTCCAAGGTTGTCCCCACTGCGATAAGACCAACGTTAATGTGAACACGCAGACGGAAAACAGGAGTACCGGTTGTGCAAGGCGAACGAGGCTGAGCCCCGCAGCTCGCATGGCGACCAGTTCCTTATCGAAAGACAACCGGCCAAAGGCGGTGACCGAAGCGATCAGTCCGGCGATGGGAAGCGTCAGGACGAGCCCAGAGGGAAGCAGCATGGCAATCACTTTGAGGACGGCCCAGATCCCGACTCCTTTTGAGACGAGCAGTTCGACGAGACGCAGGAGTTCTCTCGTGAGCATCACAAAACAGAGCGCCCCGAGGCTGAGCCCGAAGGGAGTAAGAAGCTCGGTGAAGATGTAGCGATCGAGTAGTGTGCGTAAGATCACAGAGTTTTCAGGCGGAGAAATTATGGACACTATAGGAGAGTCCATCTCCCTTGTAAACACAGGAGAAAATCTTGTCCGCAAAGATTCCCTTGACAGAGGGTACTCCCTATGTTACATGCAGCGCGAATTTTATTCTAATATGATGATGGGTTCTGTGAGCGATTCATCACTCCTTCAGGTGCCCGTCCCTCTTCTACCAGCCGAGTGTGTGTCCGTTCTATTCTCGATTTCTTATCACATAAAACGTGGGTGCAGGCGCTACGCAACTATACGTCGTTGTTGACAAAAGGAGGAGTCCGTGAAGACAAAAGGTACGGTCAAGTGGTTCAATGATCGAAAGGGATTTGGGTTTATTCGGCTGGATAGCGGGGACGATGTCTTCGTTCACTACTCCGCCTTACAAGGAGATGGATTCAAGACGCTCAAAGAGGGTGAAAACGTTGAGTTTGATATCGTGCAAGGAGCGAAGGGCCCACAAGCGGCCAACGTGCTGAAGGCGGTCATTGCCGCTTCCTAGTCATTCATTCGTAGTTCGTGTTCTGCGGGACGACCGTTTCTCCTGGTCAAAAACAGGAGAAACGGTCTCTTCCACCGGAGTGAGATCCCTGCCTGATTCCCTCAATTTCTAGACAAAACTCATTGAGACTGTTAGCGTTTGGCTGTTCTGCTCATGGAGGGCATACCTGTGCCACCGGATCGCAGTCGCATCCTTCAACAGGCTCAACTACTGGCTTCTCGTGGACAGTATGATGCCGCGATTGCTGAGTGGAAAAAGCTTGCGATCGACAGTCCTGCCGACGGCAGTATCCACAATACGATCGGTGATCTGCACATAAAGCGGAATGTGCCAGGCGAGGCGGCGTCGGCCTATCTACAGGCAGCTTCGGCCTTTCGAGCGGAAGGAGCCACTCTCAAAGCTATTGCCGCATTCAAGAAAGTCCTCAAGTGTGATCCGACGCGATATGAGGTCTACCGTTACCTTGGGGATTTGAATGTGGAACGAGGCCTCATCAGCAGTGCCGTGCAGGATTATCTTACGCTCGGGAAGTATTACCTCAAAGAGCGTCGTGGAAAGGATGCGCTCGATGTCTACAAGAAGATCATCGCGCATGATCCATCGAATCTCAATGCGCAGCAACGCGTCGCGGAACTCTGTATCCAAGAAAATCAGCAGGATGAAGCGACCAAGGTTTATCTCCAGTTGGGTCGGGAGAAATCAGCACAAGGTCGATATGATGAGGCGAAGGATGCGTATCTCGCCGTTCTGAAAATCGATCCACAGAACAACGAGGCGGGCCAATTCGTTGAAAGCCTGAAACATGGCGGCACCGGATCGGTGAACGCGGTGAAGCCGACCTCTTCTGCATCGACACTGAAATCCAAGCTGATGCAGAAACCCACGGAACCGCTCGATCTGCTGGCCGAAGCCGTTCGACGTATTACTGAAAAGCAATACAGCGGCGCAGAAGCCATTCTGAACCAACTATTGACGCGAGAACCCGGAAACCCACAGGTCTGCCAGCTGCTGGCTCGGTTGCATTTACAACGTGGCGATGTGCAAGTCGCAGTCGGAGAATATCGATTTTTGGCCGGAGCTGCGTTACGCGCGCATGACCTGAATCTTGCGGAGTCACTGATTCAGGAGGTGTTGGTTGTGGAGCCGAACTCCGTGCCCTTGTTAGAGTTGAACGGCGAACTGTTCGAAGAAAAAGGCGACTACGCCGTGGCGGCGCTTCAATATGCCAAGGCAGTCGAGGTACTACTCGCCCATCCGGAGCCTGGCATGGAAAGCCTCCACGAGGAACTGTTTGAGAAAGTGATGACCCTTGCTCCTGAGGCCGACTTCGTAAAGAAATTAGCCGAGAGGGTGAAGAGAGGGGCAACGGGAGCCACGAATGGGGAACATGAAGAGATTCGAATCGAAGAGCTCTCTTCAGATCGTCCCGAAGATATAGGAGAGCAAGAGCGGGCAGCAGAAGAGACAGAAGAGTTTGTGATCGTAGGAGCTGAGCCGGATGCCGTCTCGAATTCGGCAAACATCTTTGCGAGGGACGATGAGTCGCAGGCAATGGGCCCGGCACAAGGCCAGGAGACTGAACCAGAGGTTGCGCACATCCCCTCTGCTACGACGGTCCATCCTGCAGTAACGTCCGCCGTGATACAGCCGTCAGTCCGTCATTCGAGCGAGGCGTCGAGTGATCAGCGACCGGATAGTGCATCGATTGCAGACACATTCACTGAGACGCAGAAGGCACCGGTGAGAGAACCAGCCGGGCCACCACCCGACTACGAGACACACTATGCGCTAGGGGTTGCCTATAAGAACATGGGGTTGCACAAAGAAGCCTATGCTGCGTTCCAGGTCTCTATGGACAGTGACTCATTTTATCTGGATTCGGCCTTGATGACAGCCGTCTGCCTAAAGGAAGAGCAACAGCTCACCCGTGCGATTATGGGGCTTGAAACCGTCTTGACCGATCCTCGGTGTCAAGGAGCGAAGGGGCAAGCCATTCGCTATGAGTTAGGGCTTCTCTATGAAGCAGAAGAACAGTGGGAGAAGGCGGCGCTCGCATTTCAAGCGATCCCGTCGTTTCATGACGTCCCGCAGCGCTTGGCGGCGCTGAAGGGAAAACAACGGGGAGGGGACGTCAGTTTTCGGTACGCTTCGTAGGGGCAGCGCTATCCCTTCAGTACACCTCAGTTCACCTGATTCGGTGCCGGGCGACCTTCCAATACGGCCGCAATATTTGCCAAACAGATGAGCCCCATACGTACCCGAGTTTCGAGCGTGGCAGATCCGAGGTGAGGAAGAAGTAAGACGTTCGAGAGGGAGGTCAACCCAGTAGGGACATGTGGTTCCTGGGCATAGACATCTAATGCAGCACCGGCAATCGATCGTGTCTGGAGTGCTGTGATCAGTGCGGACTCGTCGATCACTGCCCCTCGTGAGGTATTGATCAGAAAGGCCGTCGATTTCATCATACGGAGTTCGCGCTCCCCGATCAGGTGATAGGTTGTTTCGTTGAGTGGCACGTGGAGTGAGAGAAAATCAGATTGAGTGAGGACAGTATCAAGGGGATGGTGAGCCCACGCGAATCCTTGGGGGGGAACCACAGCATGACGGCCGGCATACATGACCGACATTCGAAACCCGCCCGCCCGCATGGCTACTGCCTGTCCGATACGCCCCATGCCGACAATGCCCAGCGTTTTTCCAGAGACATCGGCACCCAACAGTTGTGTGGGGCTCCATCCAGGCCATCCACCTCTTCGGATCCACCGGTCGCCTTCCACGATTCGCCGAGCCATACCGAGCAATAGGGTCCATGTTAAGTCTGCGGTGGCATCGGTCAGCACGTCAGGAGTATTGGTCACGATCACACCACGCCGAGTTGCGTCGGGTACATCGATGTTATTATAGCCGACGGCATAGTTGGCGAGGATCTTCAGTCGTGTTGCCGCGGACAAGAGCGAGGCATCAATAGCGTCGCTCAATGTGCAGATGACTGCGTCAGCTTCTGCGAAACCACGGCGGAGCTCATCGGCCGTGGGAGGCTGATCCGTCGTTCCCGCGAGGATGCGGTAGTCTTGGGGGATCGCCTCCAAGACTGGTTGAGGTAATAGGCGCGTGATATATAAGATTGGGCGATCCATCGTACGATCTATTGTAGGGGAAATAATCGTCCTGAGACAACGAGGTCGAGTGCCCCTCAACAGTAACGGCTAGGAGGCGGACGACGTCATGGCTACCTCTTCTCCCTTGATCCAACAGACGAAATCCAACGCCGTCGCCAATGATCTTCGCGCCCTCCTGGGCTCCGTAAAAGTCAAAAATGATCTGCCGACCATTACCGCGTATGCGGTGGATGCGAGTATCTACCGTATTCCTCCGCAGGCCGTCGTCCTTGTGGAGTCGGAAGAGGATATTGCTGCAACGATTGGCTATGCTGTTTCACGAGGTATTCCCCTCACGCCTCGGGCTGCCGGCACGAATCTCACAGGGTCTGCGATCGGTTCCGGGATCATCCTCGATGTCTCACGTCTGAATCGGATTCTGGAGGTCAATCGTGAGGAACAATGGGCGCGAGTGCAGCCGGGAATGGTCTTGGCGGAACTCAATCGCCAACTCAGCTCCCACGGGCTGATGTTTGGGCCGGATCCATCAAGCGGGGATATGTGCAAACTCGGTGGGATGATCGCCAATAATTCTTCCGGCCCGCATACGCTCCGCTATGGATCCGTCAAAGACAATCTCCTCCGGCTCCGTGTCTGTCTCGCGTCCTCGTCCTGGATAGATGCGCAATCCTACGCTCTCACGGACCCCTCGCTTGAACGTGTCTTGACCATGGTGCCGGCCTTGCGGGACGTCTTGATCCTGGTCCAGGCCCACGCGGACCTCATTGCAGAGAAACAGCCGACCGTGAGCAAGAATAGTTGCGGGTATAACCTGTTTGGGATTGCAGACGGGCTTGTGCGAGGCATGTTCGATATTCCCAAGCTGTTTGTCGGCAGTGAAGGCACGCTCGGTGTCGTCAGTGAAGCGAGGGTGACCTTGGTGAAGAAGCCTTCCTCGACGCTGACTGCCCTGATCCACTTCACCCACCTGGAGGAAGTCGGTGATGCCGTGCCACAGCTCCTGACGCTCCGACCAAGTGCGTTGGAGGTGATGGATGCCAACACACTGAACCTCATTGGGCGGGCGGCACATAGCATTCCGGAAGAAGCCGCGGCGACGCTGCTGCTTGAGTTGGATGCCGACTCCCTAGAAATTGATTTGCATGAGCAGGCCGAGGTCCTGAATACGATCTGCCGTCCGTACCGGCTGGCCTCAGAACCGACGCTCGCCTTCGATGCTGAACGGCGGGAGCAGCTCTGGAAAGCACGGAAAGCGCTCTATCCAACCCTCTACCGGTTCGACCCCAAAAAGAAGCCGATCAATTTTGTGGACGATGTCGTCGTTCCGGCCGGACGCATCAGCGAGCTGATTCGTTATTTAGAAGAATTCTTCGACGGACAACAGGTGCCCGTCGCCATCTTTGGCCATATCGGGAACGGCAATGCGCACATCGTCCCATTGTTGGATGTGAACGATCATGGCGATTTCGAGAAAATGGTGCAGGCTCATCACGAGATCCATGCGACCGTGTTGAATCGTTTCGGAGGATCGATTTGCGGCGAACATGGAGACGGTCGTATTCGCGCCGAGTTCGTGAAGCGCATGTTCGGCGACGAACTCTATGACCTGTTTACACAGGTCAAGAACGCGTTTGATCCTGGTCATGTGTTGAATCCAGGGATCAAGCTCAGCGATGCATCCTTTACCGAGCATATCGATTACACCAGGCTTTCCAAATCCTGCGCGACCTGTGCGAAATGTAACTCGGTCTGCCCGGTCTACGATGTGTTTCAATCGGAAGACATGAGTGCCCGTGGCTGGTTCGAGATTGTGACGGCGAAGGATTACAGCTATCTGAACTCCAAGCGCGTCGTTGAGGCCTGTCTCAATTGCAAATCCTGTCGCACGATTTGTCCAGCCGGCGTGGATGTCTCGGATCTGATTCTGAAGAAGCGGGCAGAACATCCGAACCGGTTGGCAGGCTGGATTTTTCGGAGCCAGGCGAAGGGAGTCAATTTTGAGGCGCTGCTTCATATGCTGGCTGCCACGCAGACCGTATGGGATCGTCCGTTCTTCCGAAAGGTGTTGGAACGGATCATGGCGCCTATCATGAAGCAGTTGGCTCCAACCGCTCGGTTGCCACATGATCTCGTGTTACCGACCCTCGCGCGACGGCACTTGCGTGAACGGTATGCACATTTGACGACGAGCGGAGCCGACCCCTCGCCGTCACGGACCGTCGCCTATTTCCATGGCTGTGCGGCCAACTATTTTGACGATGGGGTGGGCGACGCGGTCATCGAGGTCTTGAATAAGCATGGAGTTGAGCCGGCCCTGCCTCCACAGCGCTGCTCCGGAACACCAATTGAGACCTATGGACACGTCGATCTCGTGCGCGACGGTGCTCGATTCAATATGCGCTCGTTTGCGGCTTATGAAACGATCGTGACCGGCTGCGCGTCCTGCACGCTCATGTTGAAGGATTATCCCACGCTGTTCGCCGAGGGTCCTGAGCGGCTGCAAGCGGAATCGCTGGCCAAGAAGGTCGTGCATATTTCGGAATTCGTCGCCCGTTCTTCGGAGAAGCCGCCGATGGCCAAAGCTGGTGGGATGACCAAACGCGTTACCTACCATTCCTCTTGCCATCTTCGGGCGGCCGGCGTGACGAAAGAGCCGCGACAAGTCCTATCGGCCTTGCCCGGGGTCAATTTCGTCGAGATGCAGGATGCCGACCGCTGTGCCGGTGGCGCTGGGACCTACGTGGTCAAGGACTATGACACCTCGCAGAAGATCTTTGACCGAAAAGCCCGGGCAATCACGCGGAGCGAGGCCGATGTGGTGGCGACAAGTTGTCCGGCTTGCATGATCCAGCTCAAGAATGGGCTGCGCGAATCCGTTCAAGTGAAACATGTCGCGCAACTGCTTCAGGACGCCTATCGAGCAGGGGAGGCTGAGGAGAGGTGAGTCAGGCTCTCTGATCGTGTATAGTACCCTGATACCCGGCATGGGTCGGTGATGTCGTGAGCGAGGTTGGAACGTTATGGTATCGGTGCAGATTTTTGGTCAGACCCTCCGTGCGGTGGTTGAAGAGAGTGAGCTCGAGGTCACGGTGGTGGGCCCGACGAGCGTCAAACAACTCATTGAGGCGAACCCTGCCCAACTCGGCCCGCTGCGTCCATTCATCCAGAGTCGTGAGGCGCTCATCACTATCAATAAGAAAATCGGCTCGGAGGATTCACCGGTGCGTGACGGCGACGTCGTCAAACTCTCATTTCAATCCCGCACGTCCTACGACGGTACCCGCGATATTCCTAGCTAACAGGCTGTTGACAAAGTCCACCAGCGGCGTTCTCGCCTCGCTCAGAGGCTCACCGTACGGCAGAGAGTACGATTCGCCTCTTCGCTCGCTGCGGCCTTGCTGGATGGCCTTTCTGAACAGCCTGCGCGGTATTGTCCAGACGTTCGTGACCTCAGGCAGGGTTCCATTTCCGAGCTCGTTCTTGGGTTTGTCAACACACGGCTAATCCACACGATCGGCCTTTCGTGAGCAGCTCAGGACGTTGTCCGTCCTCTTCGAGGTGGAGGACGGTAGTTTCTGACGGTCAAACCGGGTAAGCTGCGGCGGCCCGAGAGACCACGATGCACGAAACGTCACGCTGGCTTCCGATCCCGCTGTATCTCCAAGTCCTGATCGCCGTGATCAGCGGGGCGACGCTTGGTGTCCTATTTGGACAAGAACCCTATTGGAATGGCCTGCGCAACGAACAACTCGGCCAACTCGGTCTCTGGGTGGTGTGGATGCTCAAGACGCTGGCCATCCCGCTCATCTTTTTTGCGATTCTCGATGCCCTGCTCCGCACCAGTATCCCGATGCGTCAGGGAACCAAGCTGCTTGTCATTTGTCTCGTGAACGTCTCCGTCGCCATGGTTATCGGCTTAGCCATCATGAATCTCTGGCAGCCGGGCTTGGCCTGGTTGGGACATGTGGATGAGCTCCTGCACCTCGTGCCAGGCACAACCCTCTCATCGTCAGCCCTTGCCAACGTACAGGCTGGATCGCAAAGCCCAATCGAGTATCTGGCGTCCTATATTCCACGCACGCTGACCAATCCATTTTCCAGTAACAATATTATCGGCGTCGTCCTTCTCGCCCTGCTCCTTGGTAGCGTCCTGCGATACCTGTATGGAAAATCAGACCGGACGAGTGGCTTGGTTGTGATGGTTGCGCGGGGTATCGAACGCGTCTATGGGTGGCTCGTGTTGATCCTTGAGTGGATTATTGTTGCGGTCCCGCTGGCTGTCTTCGGTGTCGTCGCACAGGTCGTCGGGAAATCCGGGGTCGGTGTGTTTTCCGTTCTCTGGATCTTCCTCGTGGCGATGCTGGCAGGCCTTACGGTCCACTCCCTTCTCTACTATCCGCTGGTGGCCTGGCTGGTGGGGAAAAAATCCCCGAAGACGTATGTGGGGCAGGGAGCCGATGCCATTATGACGGCGGTCTCGTGTAATAGTAGCTTGGCCACCGTGCCGGTCACCCTGCGCTGTCTCGAACGAATGCGGGTGTCGTCACAATCGGCACGCCTTGCGGCCTGTGTCGGGACCAATCTCAATAACGACGGCATCACGCTGTACGAAGCGATGGCCGCGCTGTTTCTCGCGCAAGCATTGGGCTATGATCTCCCCTTGGCGAAGCAGGTCTTGATTGTTTTTGCCTCCATTATCGCCGGAGCTGGTGTCGCCGGCATACCGGAAGCCGGGCTGATTGTCTTGCCGCTCGTCCTCGCGGCAGCCGGGCTGCCGGATCAGGTCATCTTGGCCGCGATTCCCCTCATCATGACGGTAGATTGGATCATCGCCCGCGCCCGCTCGGGTGTAAACGTCATGAGCGACATGCTCGTCGCCATCTTGCTCGATGTAGGCCAGACGACACCGGCAGCGAAACCCATTTCTCAGTAGCCACCATAGGGAAAGGAGAACCGCATCGGTTGCCATGAGGATGCCTCGCATCAGTACATGTACCTTCCCTGACCTCAACCAGCTACTCAGCACTTCATAGCTCCACACAAGAAGCGTGATTTCCTGTGTGGAACTGGTTAAGCTTCCGGCGGTTAGCTGTAAGTGTGAGGGGATAACGGTATGCCTGAACTGTGCCGGTTTTTCGGAATTATCATTCGGATGTACTAAAATGATCACGATCCGCCGCACTTTCATGCCGTGTATGTCGAAGATGAGGCCTTGATTGACATCGATACCTTGTCCGTCGTTCGTGGTGAATTGCCTCGTCGAGCGCTGGCGATGGTGCTAGAATGGGCTGTGTTGCATCGTGTCGAGTTACGACGAGATTGGGAGTTGGCTCGAAGCGGTCGTACGCCAGTTCCTATCGCGCCGTTAGACTAGTTCGAAAAGAAGGATAAGAGTAGTGTTGAGGATTCGCGAGGCTATAGCAGGGGAGGGCTTCACCCTTCAGCTGACACTGACTAACGGTGCTGTCGTGGAACGGAGTATTGCCGATCTCCTCACGGGGCCGGTGTTTGAGCTGGTTCGCACTGATTCAACGGTCTTCCGACAAGTCAGGGTGGAATCTGGAACCGTCGTCTGGCCCAATGGTGCCGATCTCGACCCTGATGTCCTTATTTGGGGTGGCCTCCCACCAACGACTTCCGCCAGTCCGCCGCCATCACTCACAATTAAGCTCCCTTCGCTCGTACGGTGATCCACTGCCTTCCCCGCAGTTCCGTTTAACTGGTACCACCTCTCACCCTGCATTCACTCAACACTCAACGCTCAGCCCTTGTGTATGGCTGAGGAGACCTGTGTCCCCCAAAGGATGAGATGAATTATCACGAGAAAACGGGTATTCTGCGGCGGCGATTTTCCCCATAGCTAGTGGGAGACCCTCCTGCATGTTTGACCAAGCCTTTAGAAACATCGACGACGTGCTCCGGAAGGAAGCCGGCTGCACGACCGAGCTGGACTATACCGAGCAGACCTCCTGGCTCTTGTTCCTGAAATATCTCGACGGGCTGGAGCAGGACAAAGCGGATGAGGCCAAGCTGGAGGGCAAGCGCTACAACTTCATTCTCGACAAGCCGTATCGGTGGGAAAGCTGGGCCGCGCCGAAGGGCAAAGACGGCAAGCTGGATCACAACGTCGCCCTGACCGGCAGCGACCTGACCGAGTTCGTCACGCTGAAGCTCTTTCCCTACCTCCACGGCTTCAAACAGCGGGCCACCGGGCCGAATACCATCGAGTACAAAATCGGCGAAATCTTCGGGGAGATCAAAAATAAGATCCAGAGCGGCTACAACCTGCGCGAGATCATTGACCACATCGACGAGCTGCGCTTCCGCTCGCAGAAGGAGAAGCACGAGCTCTCCCACCTCTAGGAAGCCAAGATCAAGAACATGGGCAACGCCGGGCGCAACGGCGGCGAATACTACACCCCGCGCCCGCTCATTCGCGCCATGGTGCAGGTGGTCAAGCCGAAGATCGGCGAGCGCATCTATGACGGAGCCTGCGGGTCGGCGGGATTTTTGTGCGAAGCGTATGACTACCTGACCGCCAAGGGCGGCCTCTCGACGAAAGACCTCAAGACGCTCCAAGACAAGACCTTCTACGGGAAGGAAAAGAAGTCGCTCGCCTACGTCATCGCGATCATGAATATGATCCTGCACGGCATCGAGGCGCCGAATATCATCCACACCAACACGCTCACGGAAAACCTGGCCGATATCCAGGAGAAAGACCGCTACGACGTCGTGCTGGCCAATCCGCCTTTCGGTGGGAAAGAGCGGAAGGAAGTGCAGCAGAACTTTCCGATCCGCACCGGCGAGACGGCCTTTCTGTTTCTCCAGCATTTCATCAAGAGCCTCAAGGCGGGCGGGCGCGGTGGCGTGGTCATCAAGAATACCTTTCTCTCCAACACCGATAACGCCTCGGTGAGTCTGCGCAAACAGCTGCTGGAAAGCTGCAACCTGCACACGGTCTTGGATTGTCCTGGCGGCACGTTCCAGGGCGCGGGCGTGAAGACGGTCATCTTATTTTTCGAGAAAGGCGCGCCTACAAGAAAAGTCTGGTTCTACCAGCTCGACCCGGGCCGTAGCCTCGGCAAGACCAATCCGCTCAACGACGACGATCTCAAAGAGTTCATCAAGCTCCAGAAGTCTTTCGCTCACTCGCCCAAGAGTTGGAGCGTGAATGCGAAGGAGATCGACCAGGCTACGTTCGATTTGTCGGTGAAAAATCCCAACGGCGGCGAAGTCGTGACGCATCGCAGTCCGAAGGAGATCATGAACGAGATCGCCGCGCTGGATGAGGAGAGTGCGGAAGTGCTGGGGAATATCGCGGCATTGCTGAAATGAAGAAGGGATGGACGACAAAAACGCTGGGTGAGATTTGCGTTGTGGATTGGGGGAATACCGACCTCACGAAATCCTCCTACGTTGAAAACGGCAGGTATCTCGCTATTTCGGCAGCCGGCTGTGATGGCAGAATTGGTCACAAGGAACATGAGAAATGCACGCCCGTCCTCTCTGCTATCGGAGCGCAGTGCGGTCGCATGTTTTTTCCCGAAGAGGATTTTACGGCCATCAAGAATACCATCACGCTCACTCCACGCGACGGTACATGTACGGGCAGATTTCTGTATCAGCTGCTGACGTATGTAGAGCTTCCCAAGCGCGGTGCAGCACAGCCGTTCATCTCGAAGGGGGATATCCAAACGTTCCAAGTTTCGGTTCCCCCGTTATCCGAACAACAGCGCATCGTCGGCATCCTCGACGAAGCGTTTGACGGTCTCGCTATCGCCACAGCCAATGCCGAGCAGAACCTCCGCAACGCCCGCGCCTTCTTTGAAAGCCACCTGCAATCGGTCTTCACTCAGCGGGGAAAGGGATGGATGGAGACCACTCTAAGTGAGGCGACAGGTGGAGTCTTAACTGGTCCGTTCGGTTCTTTGCTCCACAAAAGTGACTATATCGAAGGTGGAATTCCGCTGGTGAATCCAGCCCATATCACAGAGACTGGAATTGAACCTGATTTTCGAAAAACGGTGTCCGAAAAAACCGCGCGGCAGCTATCGAACTACATTATGCGCGAGGGGGATATTGTCATTGGGCGTCGAGGTGAAATGGGACGCTGCGCGTTAGTGACCGATGCTGAGGATGGTTGGTTGTGTGGAACTGGAAGCTTTTTTATTAAACCGTCAGGCCGTTGCGAACCCCGTTATCTTGTCAGATTTCTTCGGTCAGACAGTTGTAAACGCAGGCTGGAAAGGCTTGCAGGTGGGGCAGTGATGCCAAATTTGAGCAACACCGATTTAGGCGACTTGCATCTATATTTGCCGCCCGTCGACCAACAGAAAACCATTGTAGGAAAAATTGACGCGCTTTACGCCGAAACCCAACGCCTCAAATCCATCTATCAGCAAAAGCTCGCCGCGCTGGGCGAGTTGAAGCAGTCGCTGCTGCACGAAGCTTTCAGCGGGAAACTCTAGGGAGCCGGACGCCATGGTTGAGTTGTTCGACAAACACGGCGGATTCAGGAAGCTGCACTCCTTCACCCTGGCGACGATTATCCAGATCGAGACGCTGCGGTTCTGTCGGCGCTTTCTCACACATGAGGCTCGCGAGGCGGGCACCAAGTTTTACGATCCAAAGGGACGGCAGTACGATCAGATGACGCAGGCCGCACGCAGCGGCCGGCAGAACATCATCGAGGGATCAGAGCGTTCAGCTACGTCCAAGGATACTGAAATGAAGCTCACGGACGTGGCGCGGGCGAGTCTGAGCGAGCTGCGCGGTGACTATGAGATCGTGATCCTCGACCGGGGGCAGCTCCCCTGGTCGGCGCATTCGCCGGAAGCCAAAGCTGTGAATGCCGTCTCGCTGGATTCGGCGCCGTTCGAGGATGACATGGTCCACGAGTCGGCGAGACACGCCCTGGAACAGCGCAGAAAGTACGCCTCGTGGCTTGATGCCGACGACGCGGTGATCGTGGCCAATGCCATGCTCATCATCATCGGGCGAACCCTGACAATGCTCAAGCGCCAGATTGAAGCACAGGGCAAGACTTTTGAGGAAACCGGTGGGTTCAGCGAACGGCTCACCGCCAAACGCATCGAAGCGCGGGAACAGACCAAGCTCGCGTCACCGGAGTGCCCACTGTGCGGCAAGTCCATGCGTCGCCGCAATTCCGCAACCGGGCAGTTCTGGGGATGCTCCGCCTTTCCTGACTGCAAAGGAACGAGGCCGATGGGAGAAGAGGGACCGCATTGACCATGTTGACCGCAATGACAGTGAGGTCAATCACGTCAATTCGGTCAAGCAGAGAGGCCTTGCAGCCATGAACGAAGCCGAAACTAGAGCTGAGCATATCGATCCTGCCCTCAAGGCGGCAGGCTGGGGCGTGGTGGAGGGGAGCCGCGTGCTACGTGAGTATTCCATCACGCCGGGTCGGATCGAAGGCTTGGGACGGCGGGCGAAGCCACTGATCGCCGATTATGTGCTGGTCTATCGCAATACCAAGCTTGCTGTGATCGAAGCCAAGGCCTGGGACGAAGAATTAACCGAAGGGGTTGGGCAGGCAAAGAATTATGCAGGAAAACTCGCCATCCGTTTTACCTACTCAACCAATGGCCAAGGCATCTACGCCATCGACATGGAGACGGGCCAGGAAGGGGAGAGGCTCGGCTATCCCAGCCCGGATGAACTCTGGAACCTGACGTTCGTGACACAGAATGCCTGGCGGGACCGATTCTCTGCAGTCCCCTTCGAGGACAAAGGCGGGTCGCACCCGAGCCGCTACTACCAGGACATTGCCGTTGAGCGGGTGTTGCAGGCGATCGCGGAACAGAAGCCGCGTATCCTCCTCACGCTGGCGACCGGCACCGGTAAGACGTTCATCGCCTTTCAAATCGCTTGGAAGCTGTTCCATAGCCGTTGGAACCTGAGCCGCGAACCGTCCCGACGTCCCCGCATTCTGTTTCTGGCCGACAGGAACATCCTCGCCGATCAGGCCTATAACGCCTTCTCCGCCTTTCCCGAAGACGCGCTGGTGCGGATTGCGCCGGAGGATATCCGAAAGAAGGGCAAAGTCCCGAAGAACGGCAATCTCTTCTTCACGATCTTTCAGACCTTCATGAGCGGTCCGCCGAAAGACGGCAAGCCCTCGCCCTATTTCGGCGAGTATCCGCCGGACTTCTTCGACTGCATCGTGATCGACGAGTGCCACCGGGGCGGGGCGAACGATGAAAGCAATTGGCGCGGCGTACTCGAATACTTTTTGCCTGCCGTGCAGCTCGGCCTGACTGCTACGCCGAAACGCGCCGACAATGTGGACACCTACCGGTACTTCGGCGAGCCGGTCTTCGTCTATTCGCTCAAGGATGGGATTAACGACGGATTTCTGACTCCCTTCAAAGTGAAACAGATTTCGACGACGCTGGACGAATACGTTTACACGCCGGACGACAGGGTCATGGAAGGCACGGTCGAATACGGTAAACGATACAGCGAAGCGGACTTCAACCGGATTATCGAGATCAAAGATCGTGAGAAGAAGCGTGTCGAGATCTTCATGCATGCGATCGACCAACGTGAAAAGACGCTGGTCTTTTGCGCGACACAGGACCACGCGCTGGCCGTCCGTGACCTCATCAACCAGATGAAGACCAGTTCCGACCCGAACTATTGCCAACGGGTCACGGCAAACGACGGTGAGTTAGGCGAGCAGCATCTCCGCGATTTCCAGGACAACGAAAAGACCATCCCGACGATTCTCACGACATCGCAAAAGCTCTCGACCGGGGTAGACGCCAGGAACATCCGCAACATCGTGCTCATGCGTCCGGTCAACTCGATGATCGAGTTCAAACAGATCATCGGGCGTGGGACGCGGCTCTATGAGGGCAAGGACTACTTCACGATCTATGATTTTGTGAAGGCGCATCACCACTTCAGCGATCCTGAGTGGGATGGGGAGCCGATCGAACCGGAACCAAAAAAGCCTTGCGCGAGATGCGGACAATCTCCCTGCCGATGCGAAAAGCTGCCGCCGCAACCCTGCGGTGTATGTGGCAAACATCCCTGCGCCTGCGAGCGAGAGCCTTGTGAGAAATACGGACAGAAGCCGTGCGTGTGTCAGAAAAAGGTGAAGGTCAAGCTGGCTGACGGCAAGGCACGCACGATCCAGCACATGATGGTCACGAGCTTCTGGCATCCCGACGGCACCCCGATGTCGGCGCAGCAGTTTTTGGAAATGCTTTTTGGTAAGTTGCCGGAGTTTTTCAAGAGTGAAGCCGAGCTCCGCGCGCTCTGGAGTGTGCCTGATACCAGAGCCAGGTTGTTAGAGGGACTGGCCGAGAAGGGGTTCGGATCTGACCAGATGGCGGAGATGCAGCGCATCATCGACGCGGAGCACAGTGACCTATTCGACGTGCTGGCGCATGTGGCCTATGCAATGGCTCCGCTCACCCGCGAAGAGCGGGCCGCCAGAGCTACGGTGGAGATTCGGGCGCATTTCACCGGCAAGCAGCAGGCGTTTCTCGACTTTGTGCTTGCGCAATACATCAGAGTCGGGGTGGAGGAGCTCTCTCAGGACAAGCTTTCGCCGTTATTGCGACTCAAGTATCACGGCGCCATTGCTGATGCGGTGGCCGATCTCGGCAAGCCCGAAGAGATTGGAAAAGTCTTTGTGGGCTTTCAGAAATATTTGTATCAGCCGCAGATACAGGGTTAAAAAAGTGGCAGAAAAAGTATCGAGAAGCCCAGCGTAAACGGTTAGAGTCGGATTTTGAACCGTGCAGGCACTCCTCCGCTTCCCGCTCCATTTCCACTCAAGCTGCAGAGGGGGACCTACGTCCCCCTGTCGGATTGCTGTCAAATGCGTCAGCGCCGGGACCAGAAGCAGCGTATACTCGCATCTGACTTACCCTCTGTACGCTCAATCCGTGTAAGATGTCGGCATGTGCCTGTCCGGCTGGTTGTGAGCGCAGTTCGTCTCCCTGTTCCCTTCTGGATCTTCTATTACGAGCGAAAGGTTCCTATGGACAAGAAAAGGCCGGATGGGCCTGTGCCGGGCCCGGGACCTCCTCGTCAGCGGCATTCCACCGAGGTGCGAGTGAGTCTCGCCGCAGCGGCGGATGGGTTGGGATCAATGGTGTGGATCACAGCTGGGTACGGAGCAGACGGTTGCTCTGTGCGAGGCGATCAGCTGAACGAACTGGGGATGCTTTCTCCTGCCATGCCGGGAGGCGATGTTTCTTCAGGTGATGAGCTGACGGGTGTGTGCCAACGCGGCGGGTTTGGCTGGACCGGCGCCCAATTCTATAAGCCGGACGAGGGGACGTAGCCATGCATCGTCGTGCGATGCAGCCGCGTGCCGACTGGCCGGCGCAACTCGATCGGGTCGGCGTCACCTATCATAGTCTGGACGGGGGCTACTGGCGCGAGGATGTCGCCTATGAGTTCAGTGAGGCGCAGGTCGACTGCCTTGAATCCGCCACAGCCTCGCTGCATCAGCTCTGTCTGGAGGCCGTTGAGACGATCATCCGTGAGGATCGTTTTGCCGATCTCTGCATCCCTGAACCGTGGCGGCCTCGGATCATCGATTCGTATGAGCGGCAGGAGCCATCGCTCTATGGGCGGTTTGATTTCTGGTACGACGGGATCGGGTCGCCAAAATTGCTCGAATATAATGCCGATACGCCTACGTCGTTGCTTGAAGCCGCAGTCGGTCAATGGGAATGGCGGCGAGAGACCTGTCCGGAGGCGGATCAATTCAACTCTCTGCATGAACGGCTGATCGGGCAGTGGCGCGTGATCCGTCGGCGGGCCTCAACCGATTTGCTCCATTTGGTGTGTTTGGATGGGAGCGACGAGGATCGACAGACGGTGACCTATCTGGCCGATACGGCGAACCAGGCCGGGTGGCGTGTGCAGACCTTGCCGATCGAACGAATTGGGTGGGAGCCGGGGTGTCGGCGGTTTGTGGACCATCGGAACGAACCGATCTCGACGCTTTTCAAGCTTTACCCCTGGGAATGGATGTGCCAGGACGCATTTGCGGCGGAGCTGCCCCGGTCTTCGATGTTGGTGCTGGAGCCAGCTTGGAAACAGGTGCTCAGCCACAAAGGGCTGCTGGCCTTGTTGTGGGAGTGGTATCCCGATCACCCGAACCTGTTGCCTGCTTTCTTTTCAGGACCAGGGAACTGTGTGGCTTATGTCAGGAAGCCGTTTTGGTCACGCGAAGGCGCCAATATTTCGATCGTGAACGGGGATCAGGTACTGACGACGGCGGGACCTTATGACGCACAGCTCTCGGTCTATCAGGAGTATAGGCCGTTGCCGGTATTCGAGGGATGGCACCCGGTGATTGGATCCTGGGTAGTCGGGGACGAGCCCGCAGGGGTAGGGATTCGGGAAGATCGTGGTCTGATCCACGGGAATCACAGCCGCTTTGTGCCGCATTACGTGGTGAAAGGCCTGCCTGATATAAGGATCAGTATCGGATTGTGACTCGTGCCTGTTCTTTTACGATGACGCCCCATCTCCAGTCGTCCCTTGGTCACCAAAACAATGAACCTCTGTATAAGATGGAATGACCGAGTTGGTCACTCCATCGTCCGTGGCCATTGCATGAGAGGAAGTCGGATTGAGCGAGTACCGGCATCGCTCTCAGTGGCTAGAGCTGGGGACGTTCCGGGAACATGCATGCTACAATGTCCGGGGCAAAAACAGATGGAGGCCATCCGGTCGCCCTCCTGTTGAGAAGGGCGTTCACGGAGATCAGTTCACCTATTGTGAGAAGGGAGCATGCTAATGACACGATATATCAGGCCACGAGCACTCGCACTTGCGGCAATCTTTGTGATTGGCACCGCCACAGTCCTGCCGTTGCAATCAGTGTTTGCTGAGGGCGGGGCACGGCGTGATGTCATGCGATCAGAGGACCAGCATCGGCAGGATGCCATCAATCTCGCCAAGGAAGCCGCGGACCATAGCAAACAGGGTCATGTGGGGCCATTCCTGACCAGTGCTGATGCGGCCCTGCAACATGCGCTGAAGGCACGGAAGGATGCGCACGTGGACGCCGGCATTGCGGAGCTGAAGCATGCCGTCGAGCATGGAAGCGCGGGTCATACGGACGTGGCCACGAAACACGTGGAACAAGCGGTCACGCACCTGTCTGAGAAGTGATGAGGTCGATGGGTTGAAACATGGGAGGCGGGTGTCCTTGTAGAGGACAACTAATCTTGGAGGCTGTACTCTCATTGTCGTATGCATGCCTGTCTCAGGCGAAAATTGCTCATTCCTGTGAGAGAGGCAGGTCCTGTTTGTCTTTCCGACAGATTCACCCTGTGCTTTCTCCAATGGTCATAGGCGGTGATTACCGACGGTTGCATCCGACCCTCATCTCGCGAACCCGCACTATTCATGGCGATTCATCAAGAAACCGGCAAGATGCCAGAGGAGACGGGCAGACGGAGTCCTGGGAGGCCGATGCCTGCTTGAAGCAGGAGGGTGAGGCCGCAAAGGGCGAGCCTGCCTCGCAATTCATGGCCAGGCTTGTCACAGTGGCGTTTTGGCGGGTGTGGTAGAAGGCGTCATGACGAAGTCCGATAGCCTCGAATGACCTTCAAGGATGTCACGATTTCTGCCGATCACAAAAGTTTGTGTCGGGAGGGTTTTACTGATTGCACAAATTCTGCTATACCACACATACAGTATCCCCATTTTTGAAATGGAAGGGAGGTGAGGTTCTCATGGCGACGAAGAAAGCAGCAGCGAAGAAGCCGGCGAAGAAGACGGCGGCTAAGAAGAAGAAGTAGTCATCGTACCCTGGGAGGCGACGGTCACGTCGCCTCCTTACTTCCCCCTTCCTCGACTTTTCTCAGCTCGGCATCCAGCATTCTCTACTTCAACCGTTCATCGACAGCCCTGGTTATAGTCGACACCACCGCGAAGGGTCTCTCCGTTAATAGGTCAAGCCCTTCCCTGATCGCCTCTCCATAGGGTCCAATCCTTGATGAGCTCTGGCAGTTTGCTGAAAAAGCGGTTTCTGCTTCGCACATCGTTGCACGATGAGAGAAAGAACTGTGACAGTCTAGACCTCAGAATGCTCAAAAAGGCTGTCCAGCAAGGCCGCAGCGAGTGAAAGGGCGAGGAGGGACATACCAAGCTTCGCTTGACCCGCTCGCTTCGATCACATGCGAGCGGATAGGCACTTTGCCTTCAGTGGTCTCTACAGCGTCGAGCCTCTGAGTGATGCGAGCACGCCGCTGGAGGACTTTGTCAGCATTCTGCTAGAGGTAACCGGCTAGTCTGGTGACGTGTACCGCATGAGATGCCACATAGCAAAAGGGGAGAGGAGAGAATCGGTAGGCTCAGGTCTTGGCAACGAATCGCCGGCCTGGAAAAAGAAAGGGGAGGTGATACCCCTATCACCTCCCCCCATTTCTTACCGCCGGGAGAGACTCCATGGCGAAAGAAAGCAGCTCAGGGATCCTAGCACGAACCCTCACTCAAAAAAAGCACAAAGATATTCATAGAATCAATAGTTTGCGATTTTGTCGCTGGAGAGATGCCCGGAAGAGAGGATTTCAACAGGGTATAAGGCTTCGTTGAACTGTTTCGTCCATATGGACGATCTCAGCCTATGGGGAGAGGAATCGGGATGGAATCAGACGGCGCTTCCTGAGTCATTGGCCTCGCTATGCAGGAAGTGACCAACTGAAACCTGGCCGGAAACGCCCCGACAGTCAGTTTCACGGTAAAGGTGGCAAGCATACTGTGTCAGTGGGCCCTGTCTCCGGCAAAACTCTAGGCGCTCCTCATGATAGAACAGGGAGGTGCTCCGGAGACTCTCAGGTTGGGAAGGGGACATGCGAATGATACAACCGGCAATGCAGTGTAGTGTCAGATTCGCCACACTGTTGGTCCTCATCATGACCATCCTATTGCCATTGCAGTCGGTATTCGGCTCCGGTATCGCACGTCGCGATGCAGTGCGTTCCGAAGAGCAGCACCGTCAGGAGGCTGTCCAGCTCGCCAAGGAGGCGGCGGACCATGGCAAAAGTGGTCAGGTGGGCCTATTTCTGAGCAGTGCGGAAGCGGCCCTGCAGCATGCGTTCAAGGCAGGGAAGGATGCACATGTGGACGCCGGCATTGTCGAGCTGAAACAGGCCCTTGAGCAGGAGAGGGCGGGTCATGCGGATGCTGCGACACAACATGCGGAGCAAGCGGTCATACACCTGTCTGGGAAGTAATGGGGGGCAGAAGGCTGTTGCGGGTCTCGCTACGGGAGCGGCTCCAAGACGCCGACAGGTGGCTTCTGTTTCAACTTACGATAGACCCAGGGTGGGAGGGGGTGTGGATCGTTCCATAGACCTCGTTTGGTCTGGCGCGCTTCAGTCTCTAATGTTTCAAGGACGATATCATCCGGCGCATACTTCCGATACCACCAGCACCAGCCGTCTTTGACCAAGATGTGGTTCACATTGGTCTCATCTGCAAGCATCACGTCGGCAACGAGTCGTCCGTACTTATCCTTTTCATGCGGGTGGATTGTGACGGCCTGTCCAAAGGTCAAGACCGACGTCGCGAGTTTGGCCCGGTACCCGTAGGCTTGGCGTTTCTCGGGGCAGTCGATCCCACGTAAACGAATCTTCGTGGCTCGCCCATTCGATAAGACTTCAATCGTGTCGCCGTCTTTGACGGACACGACTAAGGCCGTGAACGAAAAGGCGGGGGTACTGCACAGCAGGATGAGAAGAGCGAGCGGCAGTGGTAACCGAATGAATCGCATGTGTGTGTGGATACAACCAAGCAGAGATCGCCTCGAAGGGGGATGCCGCCGCCGACGATCTACTCCTAATTATACGATAAGACACGTACGTATGCATTGCAAACAGTATCGATACGTATGATAGCGGGAAGTCGAGGGAGAGGCCGGCCTGCTGACTCGCCTCTGTCGATGTTGTGATGGGGCTATGGCCAGGGGATCCAGTGTAAAAGGAACCGAATTTGCGCGAAACCTGCGCGTCCCTGTTAAGATACATGCCTCTCACTCACAATAGAACAAAGGAACGGGATACCATGACGACTCTCTCCTCATCTCGCGCCGTGCTGGTGGCGATCCAGACTCCTGGGGTGACTCGAGAGGAGCTGGATGGTTCGCTGCATGAGCTCTCCCGTCTCGTCAAGACCCTCGGGTACCAGGTGGTCGGCCATGTGACTCAAAAACGGAACTCCGAGAAGTTTTCAACCGTCCTGGGGCAAGGCAAACTCACGGAGTTGGCCCGGTGGACCGGTGGGCCAGGCACTATCGGGATGTCATTTGAAAAACCGATGCACAAAGCGGCCTTGAAGCAAGAGGCTGCTGAATCGGACGAGGTTGAGGATTTCGTCGAGGAGGAACCGGAAGACCCCTGCGAGGATTCTGTCCATCCTCATCAGCAGGCGCAGATCGTCATCGTGGATTGTGACCTGTCGCCGTCACAATTGAGTAACCTTGAACGTGCCGTCGGTGTGCCGGTGCTGGACCGAACCGGAGTCATTATTGAAATTTTCAGTCGACATGCCAGGACCAGAGCGGCCCGGTTGCAGGTGGAGATCGCGCGGCTCAACTATTTGGCTCCACGGTTGCGTGAGACCGGCGGCGGGAGAGAGCGGCAAGGCGGAGGCATCGGCGGAAAAGGGGCCGGAGAAACCAGTCTCGAACTCGATAAGCGCCGCATTCGTGATCGCGTGAAAGAACTCAAGTCGGAATTGGCGGCCATTGGAGATGAGCATCATACGCGTCGGGCAAGGCGAGGGAATGAATTGACGGTCGCGCTCGTCGGATATACCAATGCCGGAAAATCCTCACTGATGCGGGCGATGACGGGAAGCGATGTGCTCGTTGCCGACAAGCTGTTCGCGACACTCGATACCACGATTCGGCCTCTGTATCCTGAAACGCGTCCGAAAGTACTCATGAGCGATACGGTGGGATTCATCAAAAAACTTCCGCATGATCTGGTGGCGTCGTTCAAGTCGACGCTTGATGAAGCGGCCTCTGCTTCCCTGGTGCTGTTTGTCGTCGATGCGTCGGACCCTTCCTTTAGGTCTCAACTTGACGTCACGCGAAACGTGTTAGCCGAAATGGGCGCCACGGACATTCCCAGCCTTCTGGTATTGAATAAGCAAGATCGTCTTGGCCCGGAGGAGATCGTCTCGTTGAAGTCTGAATATCCGGATGCCGTGTTCCTGTCCACGAGAAACCCGGACGACGTGACTGCGTTGCGTGAGCGCATCATGGGGTACTTCGAGCAGGAGATGATCGATGAGGAATTGCATATTCCATTTACGGCTCAGAAGATCCTGGCCGAGATCCGATCGCGGATGCGGATCCTGTCCGAACAGTATGATGCCGAAGGCGTGACGATCCAGGTGCGATCGACCCCTGAGCACCTGACGGCGATCAAGAAGAAGCTCGCGCGGTAAGTTTGACTCTTGCCATCGATCAGCCGTTCATCAATGGGGAGGCAGGTCTCGGTTGCGGGCTAGGATCACTGTGAACTTCCAGGCCTGTTTCCACGATCTGGAAAAGAGAAAAGAGAAAAGAGAGGGCAACCCGTTTGCTTCCACGTACAATGACTCTGTGACCGGCTCAATTTTCTGTCTAAATCAGATCAACCCACTGTGAGGCGGACGTATGACCATTACTGAGTCTGAATCGACTGACCTGCCGACTCCAACGGGGCCGATGCGGACCTATCTCGTTCGTCCTAACGTTGAGGGTCGTTATCCTGGGGTGGTGCTCTACTCGGAGATTTTCCAGGTCACGGGGCCGATCCGTCGCACGGCCGCGATGCTGGCGAGCCATGGATTGGTAGTGGCGGTACCGGAGATCTTTCATGAGCTGGAGCCGGCCGGTACGGTATTGGCCTATGACGAGGCAGGCGCGGCGCGCGGCAATCAGCACAAAATCACCAAAACTCTGTCGAGCTATGATGGTGATGCGCGCGCGGTCTTGGACTATCTGGCGTCGTCACCCTATTGCACCGGTACGCTGGGTGTGATGGGGATCTGCATTGGAGGCCATCTGGCGTTTCGTGCGGCGATGCAGCCCGATGTACTGGCCGCCGCCTGTTTCTATGCGACGGACATTCATAAACACAGCCTCGGTCAAGGACTCCATGACGACAGCCTGGATCGGGTTGCCGAGATCAGGGGGGAACTTCTGATGATCTGGGGTCGCCAGGACCCGCATATCCCTCGCGAGGGGCGGGCACTGATTTACAACGCACTGAGCGATGCCGCTGTACGATTTCAGTGGCATGAGTTCAACGGCGCCCATGCCTTTCTTCGTGACGAAGGTCCTCGCTACGACCCGGCTGCTGCACGGATCTGCTATGGTCTCGCGACGGAGCTCTTCCACCGTCGACTACGGTGAAACCTGGAATGTGATCCTGGCCTATCGCCTGAGAAACCCGATCCAGCGCCAGAGGTTCACCAAGCTTGCCAGGGATGCGGCCAGGTAGGTGAATGCGGCAGCTGTCAGGATGCTACGAGCTCCCCGCTCATCCTCCGGCGAGAGATAATTCCCTTGCCGGAGAACGGGCAGGGCCCGCTTGAAACTGGCATCCCATTCGACGGGAAGGGTGATTAGGTGGACCAACGTCGAGATCCCCATCGTCGCCATCCCAGCCATCAGCACGACGACACTCGCAACCGGGGTGCGCGCGACGGCCCCTGCGATGGGAATGGCCATCATGAGCACTGCCCCGATCTTTTCCGCTTTCTGCGCAACCAGCACGAGCTTTGTACGCTCCGTCAATGGCTGATATCCGAGGTGGTGCTGAATGGCGTGTCCGACTTCGTGGGCGGCAATTGTAATCGCCGTCAGGGATTTACCATCGAAGATTTCCGGTGTCAGACGAACCGTTTTGCTGACAGGATCATAGTGCTCGCCTATTCGCGTCGGCTCCACGATGACGTGCTGAAGGTCGAATCGATTGAGCAGGTGTCTGGCTAACTCTCCTCCGGTCCCAGGAAAGTCCGGACGAGGCGTATTGTGTCTGGCAAAGACACGCTTGGTCCAGAGTTGCGGCCCCACGATGACCAGCGCCAGGATGATCAGCAGTAGGACGAGGCGTATCATTTCTCCCGCTCCTCCTCGGTTGATCAGCTGACCTACCCCTGAAGTTCCCAGACCAAACCAGGTAAAGCCATACTGTCTTACTCCATAGGCTACCACAGATGACGGCAAGAATCGGTGCCGATTTCTCAGTGCGACACTACATACACGTGGTCACGGATGCTGCCAGAGACAGGTGCTTGGCTGCCTGGCGACAGGATGTCTTTTCCTGTCGAGACCCGATAGGGTATGCTTCTGCGATTGCGAAGGCAAGGAGAAGGTGCAGACGACCATCTGCTGGCTCCTCACTACAATGGCTCCTTTCGCATCAGGCACCGGTCTTCTCCTGATGGGCATTCCCCTCTTGAATGGAAACGATCTACTTCATGTTACACAGCGTTGCAAGTGAGACATGAGCCTCGCGTATGATGTCATCGTGGTCGGCAGCGGTCCAGCCGGTTCTATCACGGCGTGGCGATTGGCCAGGGCAGGTGTCCGGGTTGCCGTCATTGAGAAGGCTGCACTGCCCCGGTACAAGACCTGTGGTGGTGGGATCATTGGTCGTACCATACAGGCCTTGCCTATCGATGTGCGCCATGTGATTGAACAGGACTGTCACACGGCCCAACTCCATGTTGTTTCCGAGGGCTTATCCTTCACCACTCATCGATCAGTACCAATTGTCTCCATGACGATGCGCGATCAGTTTGATTATGCCCTGCTGTCCGCTGCACAGGCTGCAGGTGCTGTACTGTATCAACGCTGCGCCGTCGAAGAGGTTTCTCCGAAGAGTGACTCGGTGACCGTTATGACCCACAGGGGGGCCATGATGGCCCAGTTTCTCGTCGCTGCCGACGGGGCGCTCAGCCAGGTCGCACGGAAAGTCGGAATGGCGGACGGACGGGTACTGATTCCAGCTTTGGAGTACGAGGTCACGATCCCTCAGGAGCGGTTGGATCGCTTGCGCGGCGTGGCACGATTTGATTTTGGCATCCTTCCCCATGGCTATGCCTGGGCGTTTCCGAAACAACAACACCTCTCGATCGGTATCCTCTCGATGGTTCAGCGAGAACGCGAGCTGAAGCGCGCAATCACGCAGTACCTCGACTTGCTTGGGTGTGGTGATCTGACTCGGATTGATCGTCACGGATTCGTCATTCCCATTCGGCCACGAACAGGACCATTTATGAAGAACCGCATTCTGGTGGTGGGGGACGCGGCTGGATTTGCCGATCCGGTCACCGGAGAAGGCATTTCAGGTGCCCTTCGCAGTGGTCAATTGGCTGCCCAGTCCTTGATTGACGGGAATCTGGAAGAAGAAGCCGTTCAAGGCAAGTATACTCGGTCAGTAACAGAGTCCCTCATGCCTGAACTGCGAGCCGGGCGCCTGTTGGCCCGATTGCTGTACGACTTTCCTCGTCTCCGGTCATGGGCGTTTTTACGGCAAGGGCAGCGCCTCTCTGAAGCGGTGACGGATGTGATGGCCGGGACCCGGACCTATTGCGACCTGACAGGCATACCTCAGGCCCTAGTCAGACTGCTGACTCCTGCATGGAGCAAGAAGGCGGGAGACTGATCCGCGTGATTCGGAGCCTGCCAGGCAAGAGAAGTGTCGGGTAGGTCTTTCCACTCAGCACAGAGTGCGGTATTCTTCCGGCGGCGTAAAGTATATGGGAGGGGAGATGACTCGCACGTCGTTCTGTTCTGTCTCTGATTCCGGCAGGGGCTGCTTCAGGAGTATTGTCCTCTGGTTGGTTGGTGTGGGGCTTGGTCTCTTGACTGGATGCAGCGAGACCTCATTGACGGTGTCTCATGTTGACCAGGAGCCGTTCACGGTTTATCAGCAGCTTGCTCGCCTCGAAGTCACCTCGGATCGCTTGTTCCACATGATCGCTGCTCAGTCGGATGTGGTGGGGTACAGTCGCCTGCTCGAAGCTCAATCGGGCCTGTCTACGCCATTGACCTTGACGCAAGCTGATCGAATTGAACAATCATTCGTCCACTCCCTCAAAGTCATGCTCATCGATCTCGCGCCGACGAACTTCTGGGAAGATCAGCTTGCAGACTACTACGGCACCAGACTGGCTGGCGCAGATGCGCAGGCGCTGGTCACAGGGTATGACGACGAGAGCCTATTACTGTGGTCCACGTTACAGGATCTTCGCGAGTCGTTCGTGAGAGACCGTCTCCCGGAGCTCTTGCCGCTCGTTCGTGCGCGGTCTCAAATTTATCAGATCCCAAGCCAATCCATGGAACCGACGCTGTTGCCGGGAGACCATGTGATTGTGCACCAGGTGGCTTATCAGGCCGCGGAGCCTCAGCCTGGGGACGTCGTCGTCTACCGCTATCCGGACGAGAATGGGAAACGGTTTCTCCATCGCGTGATCGGACTCCCCGGTGATCAGATTGCGATTCGCGACCAGGTCGTGTATGTGAATGGGGAGGCTTTGTCGGAGCCCTATACGCGCCATTCCGACCGCTCAAGTATGGCCGGGCATGTCCGCGATCATCTCCCACCGATTACCGTTCCGCTGGAGACCTATTTTCTGATGGGTGATAACCGTGAGGAAAGTTTAGACAGCCGTTTCTTGGGTCCGATCAGCAAGGAACATCTGCTGGGACGGGTGCTCTTTGTCTACTGGTCGGTCAACCCTGACACCCACGACCCGCGATGGGAACGGCTCAATCAGCTGGTGCGCTGACAGCGATCACGATTGCACGAAACAAGCTGTCCAATTCCCCTATGACCCCACTGGTCCAATCGGAGCTTCGCGATGTCGGGAATCTGTGATCCGCTGCTCGCAGTCTGTTCGATGTTATTTGGGGGCGCAGCTTCCTACGTCATTTTGAGTATCGCCGAACGGATGCGTGCTCCCGACCAAGGTCAAGCCACGATTCGATGGCTGCTCATTGGAGCCCTCGCAGCCGGCCTTGAGATCTGGGCCATGCATTTCATCGGGAACCTCGCCTTTTGTCCAAGCGTTCCGGCAACCGAAGACGCTAGCCTTGCCATACTCTCACTACTCTCCGCTGGGGCAACCGGAGCCATCGCTGTCTATGTGCTCAGCAGTCACGTCGAGAGGTGGATGCGGCTCGTCTCCGGGGGTATGTTGATGGGGGCCTGCATGAGTCTCACCCACGTGACCAGCGCCATGGCTGTGCACCAACCGACGGATGTCCAAGCCGTCATTCTTCCATTTGTCTATTCGGTCATCGGCATCGTTGTTCTCAGTGTGATCGTCACCGTGATCGGAGGATTGAATATCACCTACGGTGGTTGGCGGGTGACGGAAAAGTCGACCGCGATGGGGGTCGCCCTTGCCGGGACGCATCTGATCGGGCTGATTCCGATGTACGAAATGATGGGGGATGTCACGAACCGTACTCAGCCACCGGCCATCGACGTTGATCTGCTTGCGGTCGTCGCCGTGTCACTGTCCACCCTCCTGGCCATTATCGATCGGCAAGTGACGAAGGCCTCTCGTCAGGCTCGCGCGAGTCATGCTCGGTTGATCGAGGCGATTGAAAGCGTTCCGCAATGGTTCGCATTGTTCGACGCGGGCGATCGT
Organism: Candidatus Nitrospira nitrosa; assembly: GCF_001458735.1. Taxonomy (NCBI): domain Bacteria; kingdom Pseudomonadati; phylum Nitrospirota; class Nitrospiria; order Nitrospirales; family Nitrospiraceae; genus Nitrospira; species Candidatus Nitrospira nitrosa. Next base: position 227,554 of record NZ_CZQA01000009.1, on the reverse strand, counting down.
CTGATCATCTGCAACCACAAGTATCGCGAAGTCATGTCCGGGGCTGGGGCTGAAGTTCAATCCGGCGACCTCTTCGAATCGATCGTCCGTCGGACCGCCGAACGCGGCGATATCCCAGCTGCGATGGGGAATGTCGAACCCTGGATGCGCTGGCGTCTTGAGATGCATCGCAATCCGGTGACACCGTACATTGAGTATCGGACCAGTGGGGAGTGGCTGCAAATCAATGAGCGGAAGACCCAGGATGGCGGGATCGTTTGTATCGCCACCGACATTACGGCTTTAAAAAATGCCGAACAAGCGGCCGAGGATGCCAAGGCACGGTTGGCGGATTCGTTGGCTTTGGTCGAGGCCGCAAAAACCCGTATGCAAGAAGAGTTGAATGTCGGCCGCGATATTCAACAGAGTATGCTGCCGCGCGTATTTCCCGCTTTCCCAGATCGCAAGGAATTGGAACTTTATGCCGTGCTGGAACCAGCCTTGGAGATCGGCGGCGATCTCTACGATTTTTTTCTCGTCGGTCAGCATCGGCTCTGTTTTGTGATCGGTGATGTGTCGGGCAACGGAGTCCCTGCCGCGTTGTTTATGGCCATGACGAAAATCATGGTGAAGACCAGAGCCGCCTCTGATCCGTCTCCCGCCAGCATCGTGACTCATGTGAATGATGCGCTCAGTGCCGAGAACGATAGCTGCATGTTCGTCACGCTCTATCTCGGCATCTTGAATCTCCGAGACGGCACGCTTGTGACAACCAATGCCGGCCATAATCCTCCCTTGTTAAAGCGAGCGAATGGAGCGTTCGAATGGCTGACGGCTCAAGATGGGCCTCTGGTCGGGCCTATGGCGGGCATTGCGTTCAAAGAAAGTACCATTCAGTTGGAGCCTGGGGACGAACTCTTTCTCTACACCGATGGAGTCACCGAAGCGGACAATAGGAGGCGCGAACTGTTCGGCAAGGATCGGCTGAAAATGGTGCTGGATAAATCACAGGCTCGTTCGGTGGTGGATCGTTTGGGGGACGTGATGCAGGCGGTGAGAACGTTTGCGGGTGACGCTCCACAGGCGGATGACATCACGATGCTGGGATTGCGCTATCACGGCATGACTCCCTCTGATATTGCGACGCGGGTGTTTCGACAGACGATGCGCAACCAGTTGGAGGCCATTCCAGTTCTACAGATCGCCTTTGAGGAGTATGTGGCACAATGGGACGGAGCCAAGCCGTTGATCCCTACGCTCAATATGGCTCTGGATGACTTGCTGAACAATGTGGTGCAGTATGCCTTTCCCAACGACCCAACAGAGCATCACATCCATGTGGAAGGGGATGTGCAGGATGGGTGTGTCATTTTGACTATTACGGATGACGGCATTCCCTTCAACCCCTTAAGCGCCGCTCCTCCTGACCTTTCCTTATTGCTGCATGAACGAGAAATCGGTGGGTTGGGCATTCATCTGGTCCGCTCTATGTTTGACCAAGTCACCTACCACCGCAACGTGGGATGCAATGTGTTGACGGTGAAGAAGAAACTGGTATCCGAGTCCTCTGTTCTCGGTCACCGAGCTGATACGGCTCGGATCAGCTCAAGCGATGTCGAGAAACAGTCACGACCACTGGCCCACGAGCCGATGGGCGTGGGGATTCATGTTGAATCAAGTCGACGCGGGACCGTGGTGATCGTCGCACCGCGGGATCGCTTCGACACGAATAGTGCACCGGAAGTTGAACAGATTCTGACGGATTACATCGAGAGAGGCGAACGCCGGATTGTGTTGGATCTCTCCCATATTTCGTACATTTCCTCGATTGGGTTGCGGGTGATCCTGAAAGCCGCCATGGACATGACCGGAAGGGGTGGAAGACTCGTCCTCGCAGGAGGAACTGAGCATGTTCGCACCGTACTCCAACTGAGCGGGGCGTTGCTGATGAGCCTCTATGTCTCCACGTTAGAAGAGGCCCACTCCAAGGTCCAAGAGGGAGGGTAAGAAGGAGGTGCGAGAGGTTTGCCTCTTTTAGTCAGCCGATATTGTGCCGGTGGAACCAAAGACGTATCGCTGCTATCATAGGCGGCTCGGAATTCAGTTCAGACCGTGTGCCCAATGTTTTCTATGTAAGGAGGGGATGATGGACCAAGGAACCCGACACACATTGACCTTGACTTCCCGTGAAAGCGCGGGGATTACCTTCGTGAAGGTGCAGGGTAGCTTGTCTGCCACCACTGCCGAACAGGGGAACAAGGAGATCAAGAAGATTTTGGACCAAGGCGCGAAAAAACTCGTCCTGAACTTGGCCGATGTCGATTATATCAGCAGTGGGGGAATCCGCGTCCTGATCCTGACCTCAAAAGAGCTGAGTGCCGTTCAAGGACAGATGAAGATCGCGGCAGCAAAAGGGATGGTCAAGGAGGCGCTCGAAGCCAGCGGATTTCATCTGCTCAACCGTGTGTACGGAAGCACCATTGAACTCTGTAACACGGAAGAAGAGGCTGCCGCGGGATTTACGACCTAGCGGTCTCTATACAGGATCAACCTGGGTCACGCAAGAGTAGGAGGCTCTCTTGCTCGTGAGACTTCCTATAGTCCTAGATAGACTGATAGCGCGTAGTCCTGTGTCCCGGAGCTTCCTCTGTCTGGGTGTTCTGACAATGGCAGGGTGTACGACTATGGCTCACGTCTCGAATCTTTCAGATGAATCCTGTCGAATCTCGTTTACTCAACAATTATCCAACATGTTGACCAGTCAAGGTGAATCCTCAGCGAATTCTGACGCACTTGCAAATAAGACTGTCTTGACGCTCACCACCTACAATCTCGGGCCCCGGCCATTCGCCATCGCGGCCCCCTCAGGCACGGACTATCGGTTTTTTATCGACCGTAAAGGAACACACTGTGTCCTGACCTTGTATGGGCGTCGAAAGGGGTTTATCTCTTACACCAACAATCTCACCTACATTGCGACCGAGTCGCTTCCGGGCTGTGCCTGTGTCGACTCGTGATCTCATCCGTCTTGCCATTCCTCCTTTTCGACTCCCGGCAGTGTCGTTTCTATGTTTGATGAATAAGTTTTCATCTTGTCCTAATGCCCTCCTCATCTTCCGGGTTTATAAGAGATCAACAAGATGAGCCGAGCCTGCAGGCGCGTGGAGCGCTTCGGGTCACGAGCTCGAGATGTTGGTGTCGGCATGTCGCACAAGGAGGATACGCGATGAAGGATGTGACGAAGGGACTGACCATCTCTCCATCTGCTCTACCCACTCCATTTCAGCAGGAGTTGAGGCAGCTATCACCGAACCATCTGTTGGAATTAGTGACCCGCTTGTGTCTCTTCAGAGCCGAGCGCTGGGGACGCCGGGCGCTGTTTTATGAGAAGCATCGCGACTATTTCCCACGCTTGTCCTCCAGCCGATTTGTGAGTCGATGTCGGTTATTGGAAGCGAGGTACCGAGCGCTGGCTCAGCTGGTATTCCTGATCCCGGCCGATGAACATCTCGTTCCGGTGCATGCTGTCGGTGTGCGTCAAAGATAGAGAAGCCGTATCTCGCATCGACGAATAAGCCGGCACCGTCTGGGTGGAACAGCCCAACTGTTCCACCCAGACGAACAGTCCTCGATCGTACGAGCGATCGGGATGGGCTTGGTGCATAATAACTCTCATGCCTCTCCGGTTGTGTCCTGAAGATGAATAGCTCAAGGTTCGAGATGCAGCTGCTACCCGTCATGTGTGATGAGGGTTCTCCGCGTTGATTGTTCGCGCAGATTCAGTTTCGAGGCCATTCCTTATCTTCTGACCACGTGTCTTGCGCTGACCCTCCTCTTCCACGTACCATCGGCATCTAAAGCATGATTCCGGTTACTTCTCGAGTACTCTCGGTCCATTTTCAGCATGAAAGGTCTCAGCATCCGTATGAAACAGAACCAATCGACAACGTCCACCGGCCCGAATGCCACGGGCTTCTCACCAGGGTTCGCCTCACTCGGGCTTGAAGCGCCGCTTCTTACGACACTGGAAACATTGGGCTATGAAGAACCGACCCCGATCCAACGGGAGGCCATTCCACCGCTGCTGGCAGGTCGAGACCTTTTAGGGCAGGCGGCTACAGGGACCGGTAAGACCGCGGCCTTCGCATTGCCGATGCTGCAGCGAATCGCGCATGCAGAAAAGGCTCGTCCCTCGGCGCTTGTGCTCGTGCCGACCCGCGAATTGGCGATCCAAGTCGGCGAAGCGATGCAGCGGTACGGCAAGGAATTACGGATGAGTGTGTTGGCGGTGTATGGTGGACAGGCAATCGGTCCGCAGTTGCACGCGCTCAAACGGGGGGTCGATGCGGTTGTGGCCACACCTGGACGAGCCTTGGATCATATCCGCCGTGGCACGCTAAAGCTGCAAGAGGTGAAGATCGTCGTCTTGGACGAAGCAGATGAGATGCTCGACATGGGGTTCGCGGATGACCTGGATGCGATTCTGACAGGCACGCCCAAGACCAAACAGACCGCCTTGTTCTCAGCGACGATGCCCCCGCGGATTCGCTCAATCGCCCACAGGCATCTCCACAACCCCGTCGAGATTACGATTGCAAAAGAACCTATCAAATCCGGCACAGCTCCGCGCGTCCAGCAAGCGGCCTATATCGTCACCAGACCGCATCGAGGCGCCGCACTCGCCCGCGTGATTGAGGTAGCCGGTGCAAAATCAGCATTAGTCTTCTGTCGAACCAGGCTGGAAGTAGATGAAGTGACGGCGATGCTCACGGGGCGTGGTCACCGTGCCGAGGCAATCCATGGCGGCATGAACCAGGGACAGCGCGATCGCGTGATGCAGGCGTTCAAGGCTGGGCAAACCGAATTGTTGGTCGCGACGGATGTCGCGGCGCGCGGTCTGGATATTCCACAGGTCTCACATGTAATCAATTACGACCTCCCGTCCTCAGCTGAAGTGTACGTGCATCGGATCGGCAGGACCGGCCGAGCCGGTCGGGAAGGCGTGGCCATCACGATCCTTGACCCGCGAGAACAGCGTTTATTGCGAACGATTGAGCAACACACGAAGGCTCAGGTCAGTGTTTTAGCGGTACCCAGCGTTGCCGATCTTCGCGCCAAACAATTGGAGCGGATCCACGCTACTCTGGCAGAGGTCTTGGGCGATGGTAAGCTGGATGGGTTCACTCCCCTGGTCGATCGCCTGGCTGCCTCCCATTCACCTTCCGATGTTGCGGCGGCTGCGATCAAACTGCTTGTGCGAGCCCAGGGTGGGGAGCGTCCTGAACAAGAGATTCCAGCGGTGCCTTCCCGGCAGGCTGAATTCAGCAGACCGGTCCGGCAGGCCGGTCGCTATGACGATCGGTCCAGGAGTCTACCTTCCCGACCCGATCGTCGGCCGACAGGGCCGCCACGTCATGGTGGCGGGCGGGAGACCGGCATGGCACGGGTATACATCGGTGCTGGACGCGAGGCGGGTATCAGACCCGGCGATCTTGTCGGCGCCATCGCCAACGAGGTGAAAGTCAACTCGAGCGTTATCGGCGCGATCGAAGTCGAAGAGCGGTTTTCTCTGGTCGATGTTCCGGAAGCCCTTGCTCCACGTATTATTCAACAGCTCAGCCGCGCACGGATCAAGGGGAGAAAAGTGTCAGTACGAATCTTTCGCGACTGACGCAGCGGCAGAGTGAATGGGGCACCGGTGTCGATGCCGAACAAGAGTGGGCGATGACGTGGCGCATGTCCTGTCAGATGTGTGTGACATGCTGCCGCTCATCATCTCGTTGTCACGAAGGTGCCGAACGTGTTGAAGGGGGGGATGATTGAAGTCGCCATGATATCGGCGGCGAACCTTCGCAGCCCTTCGGCTTCAACTGATCGACAACGTCATGGCATCTGCACCATCGGCTGATTCCGCCATACAGGATCCTCCCCCCATCGTCCCTGCCACGGTCAGGGTTCCTGAGATTACGGTCAAAGCCGTGGTGCTGTCGGTCGTCCTTGCTGCGGTATTGGCTGCAGCCAATGCCTACCTGGGACTTTTTGCAGGAATGACGGTCTCTGCTTCGATCCCAGCTGCGGTCGTTTCCATGGCGATTCTGCGGCTGTTCCGACATTCGAACATTCTCGAAAATAATATCGTTCAGACTGCGGCATCATCGGGCGAGGCGTTGGCTGCCGGTGTGATCTTCACGATCCCCGCCTTGCTATTGGTCGGCTATTGGTCGGAGTTTGACTACTGGCAGACGACATTAATCGCGGGAGTGGGCGGGCTCCTCGGTGTGCTCTTTACGATTCCTCTACGGCGTGCCTTGATTGTGACCGCTCGCTTGCGTTTCCCGGAGGGGGTGGCGACGGCAGAAGTGTTGAAGGTAGCCGCTGCGGATCGGAGTACCACAGGGACGCGTAGCGCAGCAGGAGATGTTCGGTCCCTACTGGCGGCTGCGTTCCTCGGTGGTCTTGTGAAATTCGGCGAGAGCGGTATGCGTCTGTGGACAGAGTCATTGGAAGGGGCGGCTCATGTTGGGCGTACCGTGCTTTATGCCGGACTTAATCTTTCGCCCGCGCTACTCGCAGTGGGCTTTATCATCGGTCTCCATACATCGGTCGTTGTGTTCTTGGGCGGTGTGGTTGGTTGGGTGATCTTGCTGCCAGCTTATGGATTCCTCAATGGGCTGCCGCCTGATCTGTCAGGACTGAACGCCGCGACCGCGATTTGGAGCGGACAGATCCGGTACGTCGGCATCGGCGCGATGCTGACCGGTGGATTGTGGACGTTGACGAAATTGCATGAGCCGGTCTGGAGCAGTATTCAAACATTACGGGAAAGCTATCGGGCAAGCAAAACATCAACAACCAAGGGGCGCGTGGTGCGGACGGAGCAGGATGCGCCGCTCATGTGGATTCTGTTGCCTTTGGGGATGTCATTGATTCCGATGGCCTGGATTTACACGACCGTCGTGAACGATGTTATGATCGGTTGTGTCATGACGCTGGTCATGGCGCTTGCTGCGTTTCTCTTTTCTTCGGTGGCGGCTTATATGGCTGGGCTTGTGGGAAGTTCCAGCAATCCAGTGTCCGGAGTCACCATCGCCACAATCATGCTGGCAACCCTGTTGCTCGTCTTCTTCCTTGGTGTCGGGCACCCAGCCGGGCCTGCCGCGGCACTGGTGATCGGCGCCGTTGTCTGCTGTGCGGCAGCGATGGGCGGAGACAATCTCCAAGACTTGAAGACGGGCCATCTGGTCGGAGCGACGCCGTGGAAACAACAGGTGATGCAGGTGATCGGGGTCGTCACCGGTGCGTTGGTGTTGGTTCCGGTTCTCTCGCTGCTTCAGGCAAAGTACGGGATTGGAGAAGCGACGGCGAGCCATCCCCATCCATTGAATGCGCCGCAGGCGACGTTGATGGCCAGCCTCACGCGTAGCGTCTTTGGTGCAGGGCTGCCGTGGCATCTCGTCGGATTGGGTGCGGTCATCGGAACACTTGTGATTCTGTTGGATCGACGGCAGGAACGGCATGGCAGTGAGTTTCGATTCCCGGTGCTCGCGGTGGCGCTGGGGATTTATCTACCACTCAAACTCTCAGCAGCGATCTTTGTCGGTGGGGTGATTGCCGCAATGGTGAGGGCGGTGACAGGGAAGAGAGATGAACCTTCGCAGAGAGGATTGCTGTTTGCAGCCGGGTTAATTACCGGTGAGGCGTTGATGGGAATTCTGTTGGCCTTGCCGATTGCGCTGAGTGCGATATGGCCTGGCCTTGGAGCTGATCCGTTCGAGCTCTTCACTACTCCACAACTCGGCGGGTGGCCCGGCTTGGCGATGATGGTTCTGGTCGGCACGCTGCTGTATCGAGGTGCGGTCGCTACTGGGAGGTACTGAGGGACTTCTGTTACCAACGTATCTTCGTCAGTGGAATGAAACGGAGAAGATCCCGTCATGGGCGATAGTTCATCTACTCTCTGTCGCAACGAGACTGTCTTTCAGTCGCACAGCGCTGTCGGGAATCATGGGGATCGCTCAACCCAGCAATGCCGGCTGTCGGCGGGCGAATTGGACCAGAAAAGCTGCCAGAACTACGAAGGGGCTTAGTGTCTGATGTTGCCTTTGTCGTCGGAAGCCGTATTCTGAATGATCCAGACGGCATTCCGACGGCATTGCGAGCATTTCACCGTACGATGCGGGAATTGGGTCCTTCGTCTGGTTGAACAGCACTTCCTAAAGTAGAGGAGGCTTTGGTATGCTCCATGTGGCTATCGCGTCGGTGCTGATGTACTCGTAGGGAGGGAAGGATGAAGATCTCCACTCGGTTTCTCGAAATGCTCCGCACAATCGGCCATTTATGGGCCGACCTTCCGTTATTGGTTCGCTTGCTCAAAGCGTGGAAGCAAGGCAGCTACAGGGGATTGTCCTTGCGTACGATCGCATCAATTGCCGTGTCGATCCTCTATGTCCTGAGTCCTGTGGATGCGATACCGGATTTTATTCCAGGAATCGGACTCATCGATGATGCCGCGATACTGGCGCTGCTGCTCCATAGTCTCGCACAGGATCTATCGGCGTTTCGTGTGTGGGAGCAGAATCGCAACGGAGTCTAACCAGCGTCACTTCGCCGTTTCACTTTGGCCGTTGGTAGGGCACTCAGCGGATCCTCAGGCCAGTGGTGTTTGGGATACCGACCACGCAGATCCTTGCGCACGTCTTGGTACGTGCGCTTCCAGAAACCACCCAAATCTTGTGTGACTTGCATCGGTCGCTTGGCCGGCGAGAGGAGATGCAGCATCACCGGTACGTTTCCACCGGCCACTCGGGGTGTCTGCTGACAGCCGAACATCTCTTGTAGCCGGACTGCGAGCACTGGGGGATCGGACGGGCTGTAGTCGAGGCGGAGCCGGGAACCACTCGGCACCGTAATATGTGTCGGAGCCATTTGATCGAGACGTGTGTGCTGTTCGTATGTGAGCAGGGCATGCAATGGGGCACCGAGGTCCAGCCTGCTTACGGCGTTGAGGGTGGTCATGCCGGACACAAATGGACCGAGCCACGTCTCCAATGTCTGCAAAAGCGTTTCTTCCGAGAGGTCCGGCCATTTCGAATCGGACCCTTCAAGCTGTTTCAGCCAGGCAATACGAGTCCGCCATTGTGTGAGTTCCGGCGTAAAGTGGAGCGCCTGCAGTCCAGCCTCATAGACCCCTTGCAGAAGGGCAGTTGTGACGAGCTGAGGATCCGGATTTGAAAGCCCCTCTTCTAGAAGCACAACCGCTCCAAGCCGACGGCGACGCGCTGCTCGAACCGCCCCGGCCCGAGCATCCCAGATGACTGACTCCTCAGTCATGACGTGGTCGCCGTATAAGGATTCGATTTCCTGTCCGGTAAGAGGCGCGGCCAGGTTGATTTTGGCCCATTGGCCTCCACCCTCCACATCGGCCACAACGAGGAAAGGCTCCTTGGCCAGCGGATCTGGTTTTATGAATTGAGCTCCTTGACCGTTGACGAGCCGGTACCGTGCTTCTTCACTCGGCAAGCGTTGTGCGATCCGATCGGGATAGGCTAATGCAAGCAGCAATCCTGCCGCTTGTGAATGGTCGGACGTCGAGTGTACGTTTCCGTCTTTGTCACGGCCAAATTGTCGTCTCCAGACATCTGCCGTTCTCACGACTCGTTCCACCGTTCCACGCCTCACGGAGACCCCGAGTGAACCGGTTGGCCCTCGTATGATATCGAGTCTGACACGGAGATCAGCGGTATGCGATTCCGGTGGCCCATCCAGAATGTCACGTTCACTCAAGAGCGCTGCCACGGCGCAGGCCTGATCCATGAGCTGAAGCGGATTGGCTTTGAGCAACATGTGTGCAAGGCGGGGATGCAGGGCCAGTTCGGCCATGTCACGTCCGTGATTGGTGAGACGCCCGTCGGACGAAAACGCACCGAGTTGTATCAGCAATGCCTTGGCTTGCGCGATGGACCCCGATGGTGGGGAGGTCAGCCAGGACAGTTCTGTCGGCTCGTACGTACCCCATTGCGCGAGATCGAGCATGAGCGAGGTCAGATCGGCTTCGAGAATTTCCGGTTGGCGATGCGCGGTGAAGGTCGATTGCTCCTTTAGCGTCCACAATCGGTAGCAGATGCCTGGCGCGAGTCGTCCGGCACGGCCGCGCCGCTGATCAGCGGAGTCTTGTGTCACGCGAACGGTCTCCAGTCGAGTCAGGCCGGAGCGTGGGTCGAATCGCGGAATACGAAGCCGACCCGCATCGATGACCACATGCACGCCATCGATCGTCAGACTGGTCTCGGCAATAGAAGTTGCCAATACCACCTTTCGCTTGCCGGGATCAGCAGGACGAATGGCCAAATCTTGCATGGACTGAGGAAGATCACCGTGCAGCGGGGCGATCACTACAGAAGAACCCAGCTTCGCATCCACGAGCATACGCTCAAGCCGCCGGATCTCGGCCATACCGGGAAGAAAAACCAAGAGGCTGCCGGCATCTTTCGCGAGGGATTGTCGAATGACTTGCGCTACGGCAAGGTCAAGCCGTCCTACCACTGGCTCATGAAGGTATCGGGTCTCGACAGGGAACATTCGGCCTTCGCAGGTGACTGCCGACGCACGACCTAACAGTTCGCGTACCGGACCACAATCCAAGGTGGCGGACATCACGAGCATGCGAAGGTCTCGACGAAAGATCCGTTGTGTTTCTAGGCAGAGCGTGAGTCCCGCATCCGCTTGCAAGCTCCGCTCATGGAATTCGTCGAACACCACGATGCCGTACTCATTCAGTGAGGGATCCCGTTGAAGCAACCGTGTAAGGACTCCTTCAGTGACGACTTCGATTCTCGTCGTTGGTCCGACTCTTGTCTCAAACCGCATCCGGTAGCCGACGGTGTTCCCAACCTGTTCGTGGAGGAGCGCAGCCATATGGTGAGCGGCGCCTCGTGCAGCAAGCCGCCGAGGTTCAAGGATTAAGAGCTTCTTGTTCGACAACCAGGGCTCATCCAAGAGGGCAAGCGGGACGCGCGTGGTCTTCCCTGAACCAGGAGGAGCGGTTAGGACGGCGTTCGGTTCGGCTGCCAGTGCGTCCCGGAGGGACGGCACGACATCTTCTATTGGAAGTGTCGACATGACGTGATAGGGTCAGGCCTCAAGGTGGGTACTGTACCAGACTATGAAGACGGGGAGAAATGACAAACCCGTTCAAAACCTGAGGATATTTCAATGTCACCTTATCGCTGGAGCCAGACGACGCCGACAAGGCCAGGATGGTACTGGTTCCGTGGGCTTGCTCACGAAGCTGACCCGTTTATCGTACTTGTCGATCAGGCAGGGGAGTTTCAATGGCCGGACGGTGGATTTCAAGAGGTCACGCTGGCCAAGGGTGAATGGGCTGGCCCGATCGAAGACCCTGAGGATTAGTGCGAGGGTGCGCTGACCCTCATCAAAGTGTGAGATCTATGAAGGAACGAACCGTTGAGCCGCATCTATTCATTATTCTGGGAGCCACAGGCGATCTCACCAGGAGGAAACTCCTACCCGCACTCTTTCACTTGCGCACCTACGGCGAACTGGAACGACAGAACACTCTCATCGTCGGTGCGGCATTACCGGAGCTCAGTGAAGAAGCCTTCCGGTTATGGGCCTATGAGGGGCTGACCAGCTCCGGGGCTCGCAACGCGACCGATCTTCGCCACTGGTGCGACGAGCATGTGCACTATCACACCGTACGAGAAGGCGGAGTTGCGGACTACGAAGCCTTGGCCAAGTTTATCGCGCACCTCGAAGTGGCAAGGAACCTGCCTCAGAACAGAATCTTTTATCTAGCACTTCCCCCGACGATAGTGCCTGCAACCCTAGAGCTGCTGCATCAAGCCGGCTTACTCAAGAGCCATGGGTGGGTGCGAGTGGTCTTTGAAAAGCCGTTCGGTCATGAGTTTCACTCGGCTCGCACGCTCAATACGTTATTGCATCGCTATTTAGAGGAATCTCAGATCTATCGTATCGACCATTACTTGGGCAAAGAGACCGTACAAAATCTGTTGGCGTTTCGCTTTGCGAACCCCATTTTTGAATCGCTGTGGAATCGCGATACGGTGGAGAGTATCGAAATCACCGTTGCCGAAGATCTCGGTGTCGAACATCGCGGGGCGTATTATCAAGAATCCGGCGCGTTGCGCGACATGGTACAGAATCATTTGATGCAACTTCTGACTGTTGTGGGTATGGAAGTGCCGACGTCGTTCGAGGCTTCCGAGATTCAAGCTGAGAAACTGAAAGTTCTGCGTTCGATTTCACCGATCCGACCTGAGGACGTGGTCTTCGGACAATACAGGGGCTGGGATATCGCCGGCCAGAGGATTCCCGGCTATCTTGAAGAGCGAGGGGTGCCTTCCGATTCGAGAACCGAGACGTACGTAGCCTTAAAGTTAGACATTCACAATTGGCGTTGGAGAGGTGTGCCGTTTTTTCTGAGAACCGGCAAGCGGCTCCCCCGCAAGATTACGCAAGTAGCGGTCACCTTCCGTTCGGCCCCTATTCAAGTCTTTCGCTCATTGGAGCCGGGCAGTCTGAACCCCAACCGGTTGCTGATCACGCTGCAACCGAGCGAAGGATTTTCTCTCTGCTTCTCCGTAAAAACTCCCGGACGGCCGTTCAGGTTCAGCGATCGGGCGCTGAGGTTCGACTACGGTCAGGCGTTCGGCGGCGATCTGCCGGAGGCGTATGAGACGTTGTTGCGGGACATCATGATCGGCGATCAGACGCTATTCGTCACTGCGGACTTTACGGAAACGGCGTGGCGGCTCTACGACCCGATTTTGTCGGGGCCTCGAACGGTGCATTCTTATACGGCTGGTTCTTGGGGACCCAAAGAGGCCGACGTCCTCGTGGAACGAGATGGTCAGAGCTGGCAATTGGGTTGGTAGCACGTCGTTGGTAAGTATTCTCCGTGCTGTCATGCTACGATGGTGAATGCCTGCCGATCTTGGTCACCCGCTGACGACAAGTATCCCGCAACGGCTGGATCGGTTGCCCTGGTCGCGTTGGCATTGGCTGATCGTCGGGGCACTCGGAGTGACCTGGCTGCTTGATGGACTTGAAGTATCCATCGTGGCAGCTTTGGGTCCGATCCTGACCCATTCGGAAACCCTTCAACTGACTCACGCACAAGTCGGACTCACCGCATCTGCTTATTTGGCAGGCTCGGTCTGTGGGGCACTGCTATTTTCATATCTCACCGATCGGCAGGGACGGAAAAAGTGGTTCATGATCACCTTGGCGCTGTACTTGATTGCGACGGTGCTGACGGCTTTTTCGTGGAATCTTTTTAGTTTCATGTTTTTCAGATTCTTGACCGGAGCCGGCATCGGTGGGGAATATGTCGCCATCAACTCAGCGATCGATGAACTGATTCCGGCACGCTATCGTGGCCAGACGGATCTGACCATCAACGGCACCTGGTGGCTTGGTTCGGCGGCGGGTGGATTGCTGACGATTCTCTTGCTCAATCCGGAAATCTTTCCGGAAACCATTGGCTGGCGGCTGTGTTTTGTATTCGGTGCAGTGCTGGGAGTGGCGATCATCATCGTCCGGCGTGTGATTCCTGAAAGCCCGCGGTGGCTGATGACTCACGGTCGTGTGCGCGATGCAGAAGCCGTTGTGTCGGAGATTGAGCGGCAGATATCACAATATCACGGAACGACACTCGCAGAACCCGATGGCCATCTGACTATCCATCCTCGCCCTCACACAACAATGTTGACCGTGGCTCGGGAACTCTTCCGGTCATATCCTCGACGAACCGCCCTCGGGATCGGACTGATGGTGACGCAATCGTTCATGTACAACGCGGTCTCATTTACCTATCCCATGGTACTCACCAAGTACTACGGTGTTGTCGACAACCGCATCGGTTTCTATATCTTGCCGTTCGCCCTCGGGAATTTCTTGGGGCCGCTCATCTTGGGACGATACTTTGATACGGTCGGTCGTAAGCCGATGATCAGCCTGACCTACGGGACATCCGGTCTCCTATTGGGCTTGACGGGCTATCTATTCTGGTTGGGCTCTTTGTCCCTGTCGACACACATGCTGATCTGGTCATCGATTTTCTTTTTTGCCTCGGCCGGCGCCAGTGCCGCCTATTTGACGGTGAGTGAAGTGTTTCCGATGGAAATCCGCGCGATGGCGATCGCCTTTTTCTTCATTGTGGCGCAAGGAGCCGGCATTGCGGCGCCGTGGCTCTATGGAATCATGATTGAAACGTCAGCAACCAGCGTCTTCTACGGTTATCTGCTCGGGGGGGCCATGATGCTGCTCGGGGCGGTGATCGAGTTGTGGCTTGGTGTAAAGGCGGAGGGACAACCGCTCGAGCAGATCGCGCCGCCACTCTCGGTGAGGACTCCCGGTTCCGTATGAAGGTGTAAGAGACGTACTCCGGTATCAGCCGTCCTCTTTCAATGCCTGTTGCTGCTTGTCTGAATATCGATGGTGTAGCTTCACCGGTGGTCTATGGCGCGCACGGATCCGTAGGTTGATCATCTCCACCGCGACTGAAAATGCCATCGCAAAGTAGATATAGCCTTTGGGAACGTGCACATCAAAACCCTCAACCATCAAGGTCACTCCGACCAAAATAAGGAACGACAGAGCCAAGATTTTGATCGTCGGATGGGTATCGACAAAATCACCGATGGGGCGAGCCGCAAACATCATGACAAGGACGGACAGGATGATGGCCGTCGCCATGACTGATATCTCGTTCACCAGTCCAACGGCGGTGATGACTGAATCCAAGGAGAACACAAGGTCTAAGATGGCGATCTGTAGAAGCATCATGCCCAGACTGACCGGAACGGATGTGTCCGCTTGTTCGGTCTCTCCTTCCAGACTATTGTGGATCTCATGTGTGGCCTTGGCGAGGAGAAAAAGGCCGCCGACGATCAGAATAACGTCACGGCCGGAGATCGCTTGATTCAAGACAGTGAACAACGGTGCCGTCAGCCCCATCACGAGCGAAATCGAGAAGAGAAGTCCCAGCCGTGCCAACATCGCCAGCCCCAATCCCAGCCGGCGAGCGAGGTCACGCTGGTGTTTGGGGAGCCGAGCGACGAGCACCGAGATGAAAATGATGTTGTCGATGCCGAGCACAATCTCAAGCGCCGCAAGGGTTCCCAATGCAATCCACATTTCAGGATTCGTCAGCCAGTCGAACATCTCATCCTCCAAAACGCGATGGATCTGTGGGAAAACGGATACTCACTGATCGTACTAGCCAAGGGGCATTGACCGATCAAGAACGTGTGAGATTAGCATAGTTGATCGGGTGGCCGTTGTCGTGTTGGCTAGACCTATTGTGAAGGGGTTTGGTACCCCTCCACCTACAGTCTGAAGTCAGTTCTGGTCATCAATCTCAATCCTTCCACGAGTCTCTCAGCCACTCGCGGTCATGTATGAAACTAGAGCAACATGAAACACGACTTCAAATGGGTGTAGGTCCATTAAGTCCTACCGCTGTACCCTAGGACGGATAGACACCCTGATGTTCTGTGTTGCAATGTACGATCGTCATTGTGAATCGGCTTCAGATGCTGAGGAAAGCGCAAGCCATACACATTTCCTGACTGGAGCCGTTATGCGTAATTGTGCTATAAGGTAGAGCCGAATGTCGTAGTTGTACTGAGCAGAGGCGGTTGCTCATTCGACATTCAAAGATTGAGTGAGGATTATTGTCCGTATGTCGAGTGAGGCCTTTCGGGCCTGGTACGTTTTCAAATAGATAGCCCCGTCATGAGGTTATCACTTATGTCGATAAACACTGCTTTCGATTCCAGGGACAGGACGACTTGAAGTCCACGCTTTTATAAGGAAGAGGTGTTCTGGTTGAAGCGGTGGTCTGTCCTGTGAGGCTCTGTTCTCAGAATCAGATGACTCGCGTCAGTTTCTGATTGGAATGAGCACCAGGATGAAAGTTTCTTGGCATCATCTGCGAGTGTGATACTCGATATGGTCCGGCCGGAGTTAGGTGCGCAGGTGAGTCGAATGGGAGCGATGTATCTATAGTACACATCGTGACAGAACTGAGCATGAGGCGTGAGAGCGGACGTATCCGATAGTATCCCAAGACCTTCGGGAAGAGAGGGGTGAGCGGTGGACGATATGGTTGGTTCGAGTCCGGCCATTTGTGGAGTATTCGATAAGATCTCAAAAGTTGCGGTGACTGAGATGCCGGTCCTGCTGACCGGGGAAACCGGCACAGGTAAGGAGCTCACGGCACAGGCCATTCATGCTCGAAGCGTTCGGAAGCAAGGCCCCTTTGTGCCGATTAATTGTGCGGCTATTCCTGAAACCTTGCTGGAGTCCGAACTGTTCGGCCACGAACGAGGAGCCTTTACCGGAGCGGTACATCAAAAAAAGGGTAAGCTGGAAGCTGCAGACGGCGGAACCTTGTTTCTAGATGAAGTCGGTGATCTTCTTCCTTCCTTACAGGTCAAACTGCTGAGATTTCTCCAGGAGGGAACCTTTGAGCGGGTGGGGGGACAGGAGACCCTTCATGTCGATACGCGAGTGATTGCAGCGACAAATGTCGATCTCAAAGCCGCGATAGGCCACAATCGATTTCGGGAAGATCTGTATTATCGGCTGGGAGTCTTGCATATTCATCTTCCGCCGCTTCGAGAACGAGGGGAAGATACATTGCTGATGGCTATGGTGTTTCTCCAGCAGGCAGCCGCAACGACGCACAAGCTGATCCGTGGATTTTCAGCTCAGGCCATCGATGCACTCCGTACGCATCCTTGGCCGGGGAATGTGCGGGAATTAAGTAATCGAGTCCGACGGGCCGTTGTCATGAGCGAAGGGCAGGAGATCACTCGTCAGGATCTTGATCTGGCCGGCGAAGACCTGCCTGCCACGGATTCATTGGACTCACTACGAGCGGCCCACCAGAGAATTGAGACCGAATTACTCGTCAAGGCACTCACGCTCCATCGCGGAAACATGAGTCGGATTGCTCGTGATCTCCAGGTGAGCCGCTCGACGCTCTATCGAAAACTGAAACAGTATGGACTTGAAAAAATTTCCCCTATGCTCACACCGTCTACGGTGACGGCAAAAACGAGGCGCAAGTCGCGTGGGCACTCAAGTCCAGG
This sequence comes from Candidatus Nitrospira nitrosa, assembly GCF_001458735.1. Taxonomy (NCBI): domain Bacteria; kingdom Pseudomonadati; phylum Nitrospirota; class Nitrospiria; order Nitrospirales; family Nitrospiraceae; genus Nitrospira; species Candidatus Nitrospira nitrosa. The sequence continues at coordinate 210,437 of NZ_CZQA01000009.1, read as the reverse complement.
TGAGAATAGTTCCGTGGTGATGAATGAATCTTCAATCGGAGTCTCGCTTGAGCCAGTCTCTCAAGTTCCCTAGTGAACTTCGGAAATAGTTTTCTTGAATCATGCACGCGGTTCAACTCATCGGCTCAACAATCTGGCCTACCCCCTTCGGTCTCCACAAGGCTGAGCAATCCATCAATAAAGATTGAACAAGTGTTTCATAGGTGAGACGCTCGCCTTGCTCGATCGGTACACTATATGTAGATGGCATAAGCAGAATATCTGTAGCTACTGTGGATGAGACCTACTATTCCACATCACTATGCAAATGAAATCATATGAGATGGAATGAAATACTGTTCCAAGATAGAACACTTCTCGTGAGTGGGATTGGAGGCTACACAGAAAACAGTTCACCTGACACATTCTGAAACGTGAGTAAAATGGGAGTGCGGTTCAGGTTAAGATGCGTATTGGGGTGTGTTTATGAATCAATCGTGTGTCCGAAAATAATACACTGTGTGTGAAATCAGTCACTCTCTACCAGACAATAACATCACATTGTTCAAAATTATTAGTAAAAGTAAATATTAGTATTATGGCACTTGATTTGCTTTATGAAAATCGGCGGCTTATGAGGGATGGTGATAGACCGGTTTGTGGAATCAGTGGATAACTTGAGGCGATAAAAGATCTGCGGTCTTTTTTATATGATTCATCCAAGATTGTTGTCCTACCCCCACGAGAATGAAGAAATATCAAAAGCTTCAGCTACACTCGTTCAGGCCAAGACCGTACGAATGTCGGCCAGATATTCAATGGATGGGTTGGCGCCTGGATGGTGGTTTCAGAACTTTAATCCTCTCTGGAAGCCGTTGGTACATTGGATCAGACGGCAACGGCATATGACCTTGTCGGAGTTTCAACTGATTACCTCTCGCATCTCTGGCTTAACTGCGATTGAGAAGACCATAGTCATCTCTGCCTTTATTGCCTGTAAGAACATGCAGCCATGATCGGTCACCATTCGATCTGACTCCCACTGAGCCCTTATTCACTGGTCCTCCCGGTTCACATTTTCAGAAAGCACAGTCCTATATGTGACCCTTGTGCTGAGTGGGGTCAATTTCTGTCGTTACGATATTCAAACGTAGAACGTTTCGTAGCGTTTTGTCTTTGGGGTCCTATCATCTGAACGTGAAATCAGAAGTCGATGGAAGCAACGGCGGGAGATCTATATGCAGATTGCACACAATTACGCAGGGTTCGAGCGTTCAGGGAATCAATCAGCGCAACTCGTAGGGTGCGACCAAGACGTAACCGCGACTGCAGCGATAGTTCTATAAACTCCAACCCGCACTCAGTACCCTGAGTCCAGATGACTCGGGCCACCTCAATCGGTACTGCGCGCGGCTGATCAGGCAAGAGGAGGCTGATACGTGCCATGCTGCCCAGTGCCAGTTCACGGTCGGATAGGAGTGAACAACCGTGCAAAGAGAGGTTTTGAAGTATTCCTTCACACACGAAGGACTCCCCTCCAAGAATGAGCGGCGAATCGAAGGGGAACCGCACGTACGTCCGAGTATGAGAAAAGTTGGCCATGTGGTGGACGGATTGTACCCGACGCTGTCAGAAGTCCGGTATTCCACATTGGGTGGGGTTGGAGTCGAAGCCAGCGGAAGCGGAGAGAGGGTGTCTCTCAACCGCGGCTCAAAATTAGCGGCCGATTCTCTTGCTTGTCATCAGATAGACTTCATGCCGAGCCGGGATGACTATCAGTTCGGCAGGTCTAGCATTCAGCGTATCCGGACGGCTGTCCCCGAAGCGCCACAGAGATACTGAGATACACTGCCTCCAGAGGTGGTTACTGTTTCCTGCTCAGCAGGGATGGGACCATTGAGCATGAGGAGAGAACCTTGTGCATCGATCTGTCCGATCATCCGTGCACCGGTGACGGTATAGGAATGATCTACTGCGATAAATGTTCCCTGTTGAACAAAACTCCCATTTGGCTTGAGGACATAGGTCAATTGAGCGCTTTCTTCGAACGATGTAGCAGTCGAGCCGGGAAGGACCACCGTACCCTGTTGAGTCAGCTTCGCGGAACCATTTCCGTCATAGACGATGGCCCCGCTGAAGTAGAAATGGACCATAGAGCCAAGTACAGCTTCCGTGCAGGTTTTGACCGCACTAAACCGGAACATGCCTTTGAGAACGCTATGGAGCTCGCCAGGGCCGTCCTCTGCCCGTGCCACCCCTGTCAATAGCAGAACGAGTCCCAGCGTGATTGTCACTATGCTCCTATTGGTTCCCCCTGTCATGAGCCCTCCTTATTGCAGGAATCCATGGAGATAACCAGGCTCCAAACTTACCAGTCACGGTGAACCTCTCTTACACGCAGCCCATTGATGAAAGCAATAGAAATACTTTCAATTACGCTAGTGCTTTGGTATGGGGGCCTTAGAGCGTTGCTCGGTAGGGTGAGGGTGTTTGGATTTATCCTGAATGAAATTAGGGAGTCGAGGCAGGAGTGATTTGCCCAGCTGTACAAGCCAGTGATGAGGGAATCTCCAGCTGACCGGATGGACGATAGCCCCAGGCCGTAGCAAGAGCTTGGCAGGTCAGGCTCTGTATGACCTCGTGAGTATGTTCAACACAATGTGGGTAATAGGCGCTGCCACGAAATGCCCTTTCACGGCTCGATAGCCAAAGACCACGCACTGTCACGCTAATATTGAAGCGGTCGCCGCAGTGCGACTCGAGCAGTGCTCCAGTCTTCAGTTCCTCCCGTTCAAGAATGAGCACAAATTGAGCCTGCCGCTCCATTGCCAGTGTGAGGGCTGCTTCAAGATCCCATACAGATCCGACATTCTGTGGAATGCCTATGATGTCTGAGTAATGGTGAGACTGAAGCCATTCTTCGGCCACGCTGGTCAGGGGACGCTCTCCCAGGATCAGGATGCGCTGCTGCTCAGTGGGCAAGCGAATATGAAAACCATTGGTGATCGGGAAGTGAACGCCGACGGGTGGACGTTTCGAACTGCAGCCTGCCAGGAAGAGGATGATGGCAAGAAGACAGGTTGGCGGAAGCGTCCAGGTGATGAACTGTCGTGGCACCATAAGCACAAAGTATAACAAACGCGCGTAGTCTGTACGGTGAGAGAGAGATCGAGGGAAGACCGTTTCCAGTGTGCGTCACTGCATTTTGTCACAGATCGGTGCAAACTGTTCGAGGTCTATCACCTGTTGCCCCATGAGTCGCGAGTCAAGCCCTTCAGGCTCATCGGTTGCACTCTTAAGGAAGCCGATCAGCATGTGGTTTGGGTGGGGTTGTCCTTCCGCCTTGGCTATGTAGCGGTAGTGGCCGCGCTGTTGAGCCAAGTCACGCACGCTGCATAAGAGGAAGAATGAAGCGCCTACCGACGAACCGATGGCTTTGATTTGAATGTGTACGACCGACGTTCGCTCAGAACGCTCCGTCTCGGTTATCACGATGTCCATGGTGGTATTCTTCAAGCGTTTCGAATCCGAGCGGAAGGTCTCCGCACTGACAGGAGCGGTCATCAGTATCACCATCAGAATCGCTCTGAAGAATCCATGCGCGGCCATACCACTTGCTCCCAATGGAAACAGCGAGTATCTCTGTCTCAATATTTATTACTCGGTATCGAGTGAGATAAGTGTACCACCTGAGCGGAGAACGAGAAGTTTTTCTGGGAACGGGCCTGGGATAGGATAGTCAAGAATGGATTGTCGGTGATGACGTTGGAACTTGTCCCAGATTTCGCCAGGATATTCGAGCAACTTTGGTCAAAAGGTGGAAGACTCCACCGTGGCCGACCTCTCTCCAAGGGCTGTTGGTAGCCAACTATCAGATTTCGTCCCTGTCAATCGTGAGAGTAATGAGAAGGAGGCTGTCAGGACAAGCATCTGCATAGACCAGTGCTCATCCGATTGGTAGATGAAGCCAAAGTTGCAGGATGACCAGTCGTCGTGATGAGAGTGACTCCATAGTAGGCAAATCTTTCCAAGTACCCACAATGAATCAAGACGTAGCCCGGCGACCTTTCTGCCGCTCACTGCGTCATGACGGTGGATTCCTAGGCTTATTGACTGGCCCAGGGTTGGATCGGTACGGTGGAGATAGCATTTTGTGGTGAACCCTCGATGACGCGGTCACTATAGGCGAGATAGATATAGGTCTGCCGTTTCTTGTCGAAAAACCGAACAACTTGCAGTTTCTTGAAAATCAGCGATCGACTCTCGCTAAAGACTCGTTCTCCTTCTTTCAACTCACCGGTCTGGTGAATGGGACCAACCTGACGACAGGACAATGCGGCGTCCGAGGTTTCCTCCGCCAAGCCGACCATGCCTTTCAGGCCACCCTTTTTGGATCGGCTCAGGTAACAGGTGACCCCTTCAATCTTAGGGTCGTCAAACGCCTCAATCACGATTTTGTGATCGGGTCCGAACATTTTGAATTTAGTATCGACGCTGCCGACTTCCTCTGCATAGCTGATCGACACGACCATGGCACAACCGAGCAATGTGCTTAGGAATATGTTTGTTCTCATCTGCTGATTCTCCTGTCATTGTTAGGCCTGATGTACATGTCACATATAACTCGTGGTAGGCACGAACACAAGGGCGACTGTGTGAGACTCGCTTCGACGCGCATAGCGCGAATCATTCGAGTGCACCTTCATCGGCGAACTCAGGATAGGTGATGCAACCCTTCCACGATTTTATTCGCAGTCTTTGAAGTGGGTCTGCTGACAACGGCGCACCATTTCCTGCGCCTGCTCGATCTGCGAGGCGTTCATTTGTGAGGTGAGATGGTCTCGACGACTCATCGCGGTTTTTTGCTCATCCCCACTCAGCATGGTCGCGGCAATTGTGTACCACATCAACGCACGAACGACGTCTTTTCTGACACCGCGGCCTCGTTCATAGATCAACCCCAGGTAATTCTGCGGGCCGGCATAACCCTGCGTGGCGGCCTTGCGAAACCACAACTGCGCCACAGAGTGGTCCTGCCGGACGCCTCGTCCCATTTCATGCATCAGGCCAAGGTAGAACTGGGCTGACGCCATCCCTTGTTCTGCCAGTGGACTGAAGATTCTGGCGGCTTGGGTATAGTCGCCACGCTCATATGCAAATTCCGCCTCCTCAATGGACTGTGCTCCTACAGCGGAACCCGGTGTCATACCTGACATGCAGGCTAGAACTAATAGCACTGTCAAAACACAACGCCACATCAACATCATCCTTTCGCCATAGCCGGTTTCTCAAAGAGGTAATATTTCTACCTTCGGCGGAAACTGGACAACTCCTTATTGTACGTTGTGTGATTTAGCTGGTCTATGGATTTGAAAAGGGGAGAATTGCGAGGCAAGGTCAGACATTGAGGCGCAGGCATGACAAGTTCAACTGGTCGACCAACGAACCTTCCCATAAGAACGGGAATACCTCAAGGCGTAAGGACTCCACGCCATGCTAATCACTATTGATCGACTCGTTCTCCACGGTTGAGCCACAAAGCCCTACAGGTGAATACGCATGGATCTTGTCTGTTTCGGTCACATGGCCGGTGACGGCCGGATGTTCGGTATTCACCCGTTCAAAGATTCTACCAAAGACATTGACCACACTCGTATCATCTTGCCGGCGCAGGTATTCGGCAATGCGCTCACTACGATACCTCACTGAACAAGAGACGGCTATCGGGACATGTTTGGCCATACCGGTCAGCCGATCTAACAAGAAGTCTTCAGCACCCGCATAGATAGCCCTGGAATATGGCTCATGTCCAATTCGTGGTGCAAGCGCGCATCAAATAGATGAAATTTACCGGATGCGATTTGATCGACTAAAATTGCGATACGTTGTGCGAGAGCAGGGTAGACAGCACCACGTCATAGACGTTGTCGCTTACATGGGTTGGGCTTGGATGTGGCGTCCCAAGAGAAGCACTGCCAGCAGAATCAATTCGACAATTACTAACGGGCTGTTGATAAAGGCCACCATCGGCGTTCTCGTCTCGCTCAGAGGCTCAACGTGCGGCAGAGAGTACGATTCGCCTCTTCGCTCGCTGCCGCTTTGCTGGATGGCCTTTCTGAACAGCCTGTGCAGTATTTTCCAGATGTTCGTGACGTCAGGCAGAGCTCCATTTCCAAGCTCGTTCTTGGGTTTGTTAACACAGTGCTAGATAGCACTTCGGTGCTGGACGCTTACTTGGGGGTTGTGGCCGCCCCACAGGCCACTTCCCAGAGCGCTTGATTGATACTCCCTGGTTCTAGGGGTTGTCCATGATCTTGGCTAACCAATACCGCATTGTGAGGTCCAGTGCCCATATGCTGAGAGAATTCAGAAGAGGCCAATAGCCGAACCGTCTTGTGTGTGCAATCCAATTCCTTATGCGTTTTCGTCGAGAAAAACCGGTGTGGGCTCATCATGAACGTCCCAAACGGCGCATTTCCTTGCATCACCTTGTAATCGATTAACTGCCACAGTGTGACGCGTTCTTCGTGTCGGTAAATTGTTTTAGGATCGTAGTACACTATTTCGCGCGACACTGATTGATAGGCGCGATCGATGGCGACCCAGGTTTCACCAGGCGGTATTTCGCCATATCCCTGTGGTTGGTGGGTCCGATACTGAAGGTCTCCACAGGACGAAAAGATGAGAAAGCAGAGACAGAGGCAAGGGCCAATAGCGGTACGGTTAGGCATAAATCCCTCGCCAGACAACATATTCTAACAAAGGTGTCTGAGCCGTGCGATCCTCTGATCGACATCATTCATTTCGAGGGTGAGATAGGCGATCACGATTTCGACAGTGCTGCCTGCCTGATGGTAAAGGTCCCCACCCCTCTGGTGATGACCACCTGCCCATTACGGCTCAACCGACTCACTTCGATGTAGAGCTCATTCCAACTAAATTCAGGGTGATGAGCCACGAGGTCCTCAAAAGCACATTCCGGAGTAGAGCGGAGTGATTCTAGGATTTGCTCGGTGATGGGCATCGGAAGTGACATGGCTGTTCTCCCTTGTGGTGGGTCGGTTGGTCAGTATTCAAGTAGATGGGCTTGAATATGATCTGTGGCGTTGGAGCGGCGAAAACCGTGATATCAGTCGCGTGAGGAGAGAAGAGGGACCGCGAGCGATCACACGGTCGACGTGGCTGAAACGTCTACGGACATGCTACGTGCGGAGTGGCTGTTGGGTCAAGCAGGCCACAGCGCGTCAGTTGATTGGGGACAGGATAGCTGCACAACCTGTCGGCGTGCAATCTGCGCATTGTACAGCTCGCTCGGTCTGACTCGAAGAGCTGACTGTATGCAGGTCAATTATCTCTACATGGGTTTCCCCCATTAAAAGGGTTTCGGTCTGTAACCATGATCATGACCGGACTCGTCCTCATGTCGGCTCCTCTCACGCAGCTCCCTTTCAGCCTCCACACGATGCCGCTCTGCCGCAATCATTCGATCGAGCTCCGCAATGTGCTGTTCGGCGAACGATGTGATCGCTTGACGTTCATCCGTTAGCCAGTACGTCAGTGACTCTTTCTTGACACGCCAGGCTTCCGCCAATGCGAATTCACCGGAGCTTGAGGTCAGGCGAGTGCTATTGATGATGGCCCGAACGCCTTCCATTGTGCGATCATCGTGGGAAAAGCGTGATACCATCTCTTTTAAGACGCCGTCAGAGGATGTCGACCCGAGATAGTTCTGGAGAAGCGCCAGAGAGAAATCTGCCTCCCGATCTCCGCCGGTCTTCACCAACTGGCTGAGTGCGGTCGCAAACTCGGGCGTGCATGTGGGAAACGCTCTGCTGAGCAGACTTCCCCCGCGAAAACGAAATTCCGTCCGGTCTTGCGCGAACCATGTGAGTCCCTTTCTGATGGCAAGGTCCGGATCTTGTGACAGCACCGCGTCCAGCCCTTGGAACTCAAGTGGGATCAGCTCACCCTGGGCGTCGTCGCCCGTATCAGCGCCTTTCTCGAGTCGAGCCGTCACGAGCTCGCTCAATCGCTGTCGTTCCGTCTCTCTGATGCGAACAAACGCCAGCCCGGCGCGGTCCTCGTCTGCCCACTGCACATCGGCTCCATCAATCATCAGCGCCCACTCGAAGCCGGGGACCGCGATCCGCAGTTCTACCGAAAGGCCAGGCAACATGAGGAGCGGGCTTTCCAGTCGGCACCCGTTCCGTGAGAGATCGAGAATAGTGCCCATCCCTTCCGACTCCACCGAGCCCGATACTAAGGCGTGCAATTGCACAGCAACGCGGGGTTCAGTTCGCTGTTCCTCTACATTATTGAGATTCATGACTGATCGACTTTCCACCTTTCCATTAAAGGGACCCATCCCTTTCTCCCGCAGAGATAGATAGGGGAGTGGGGGCTTGTTCTTTTAGCCTGATTGATCCCATGTGTAGTCTTTGTTCAGGGGCACATTATCTCTCGCAGGTCTGTCGCTCGGCAACAGCCCTTGGGGCGGAATGAAGGAGCGGGAGGTTCTGTGGCAGGCGGAGTCTTCGGTAACTTGACTTGGGAACTTTTTCGAGTCTACCCTGCGCCACGCTTCTTGATATCGGTCATCAGATGATAACGACATCACGGTCATGAGATCTTCGATATGATGAACATATTTCTCGTGACGATTCTCCTACTTCTGCTCGTCCTGCTGATCGGCGTCGTGCTGTATGTGCGAGTGCCTCGCAAATATCAGTCGGCCGATTCTGTCGCCACTTCCTATGACGACTGGACGAATGACGGCATTCTCGAGTTCTACTGGGGCGAACATATCCATTTGGGACACTACGGCTCTCCACCCCGGAAAAAAGATTTTCTCCAAGCCAAGTCAGACTTTGTGCATGAAATGGTGCGGTGGGGTGGGTTAGACAAGCTTCCGTCCGGTACAACGGTGTTAGATGTGGGTTGCGGCATCGGCGGCAGCAGTCGCATGCTGGCGCGGGAGTATGGCTTTGCGGTGACCGGAGTCACCATCAGCCCTCAGCAAGTCAGACGGGCTCAGGAACTGACCTCCCCGGACGTGACTGCGCACTTTCAGGTCGATGATGCGCTGGCACTGTCGTTCCCCGATGCCAGTTTTGATGTGGTCTGGTCGGTCGAGGCAGGACCGCACATGCCGGATAAAGCACAATTTGCTCGAGAGCTCATGCGCGTGCTGAAACCGGGTGGCATTCTGGTTGTGGCCGATTGGAATCAGCGGGACGATCGCCAGGTTCCGCTCAATTGGTGGGAAAAGCCGGTGATGCGGCAACTGCTGGATCAGTGGTCTCATCCGGCCTTTTCGAGCATTGAAGAGTTTTCAGAATTACTGGAGGCAACGGGACTGGTGGCGGGTACAGTCACCACCGCGGATTGGACGGCTGAAACCTTACCTTCATGGCTCGATTCAATCTGGCAGGGCGTCATCCGTCCAGCAGGGATTGTTCGGTTCGGCATGACCGGGTTGATCAAGTCCTTACGAGAAGTGCCTACGATTCTCTTGATGCGTCTGGCATTTGGGGCCGGGCTGTGTCGCTTTGGCATGTTTCGGGCCGTGCATGCCACGGTCTCGACGCGTGAGCGGTTGTCCGCGCAGACGGATGACAGGCTTGTACGGTCATGAACATGGAGACGCCGTGAGATGGGATCTATGAGTCTCTACGATATCGACCTCGTCACGATTGACGGCACGCCGCAAAAGATGGAGGTCTACCGCGGCAAGACCTTGCTCATCGTGAATGTCGCGAGCCAGTGCGGCTTCACGCCGCAGTATGAGGGACTCCAGGCGCTCTACGAAACATTCAAAGAGCGGGGTTTCGTGGTGCTCGGGTTCCCCTGTAACCAGTTTGGACAGCAGGAGCCGAGCGGCGAGGCAGAGATAGAGCAATTCTGCTCCAAGAACTTCAGTGTCACCTTTCCGATGTTCGCCAAGATCGACGTCAACGGTGCGAACGCACACCCGCTCTACCAATATCTGAAATCAGAGAAGCCAGGGATTCTCGGAACCGAGGCGATCAAATGGAACTTCACCAAATTCCTCGTCGGTCCCGACGGCACGGTCCTGAAACGCTATGCGCCGAGTGATAAGCCGGAGACGATTCAAGCCGATCTGGCCACGAAGCTCTAGACGGCTGGGGTCGTCGATAAGCGAAGTCTTTATTTGCCTGGACATTCAGAATGTCCCAGTTATATTCCTTCGTGTTTAACGTGCAATAGAACAACGAACTTTTGGTTCCGAATAGCGTGATGGCGAGCCGAGCCATCACAAAGTCGGCGTAGGGAATGAGGCGATGTCTTGATTCGAACGACAGGGTGAGTGGGCGGGGCAAGAAATGTATAGTGGGTTGGGCGAGTCAGGACAGCTATGCCTGGTTCTGTGTCATGCACGATACAAGATCTGACCCTAATTTTATTCTGCATGTGACCCTCAGCTTAGAAGGCTGATTTTAGAATTTGGCATTGTAAAGCAGCGATTTGCAATGCATGATTGGATCGAAAATAAAGATGTAGATACTATCAACCAACTTTTTATCAAAATTGCTTCCATAATGAACTTCGAGCCATTAGTTACTATCTCGTATGATAGAATCCCGTTCGGCCTCACTATGCCCCTTATGAGCAACTGATGAGCGGAAAATCAAAAAAAGACCGAGGTCTCTATTCGCGTACCTGGAGCAACGGGGTAACAATGTGGTACGTCCGATGTATGATCGGCGGGAAATACAGGAGATTTGGCCCATTGGGATCCAAAGAGCTTGCCACAGAGATCTACACCAAAATGAAGACGCTAAATAGCCTTGGTATGCCAATTCCCAGTGAAAAACCAACGCTCATCTTTCAAACGATGCCACCGATAGAATTCGGAGAATGTTTATATTTTATCCAGTCTGGGACAGGCGGACCGGTGAAGATTGGCTACACAAAGCAGCTTGCAACTCGTCTCAAAGCCATTCACAAGCTGAATGGTGGCAGCGTGCGGTTCCTTGGAGCTCTAGCGGGAACACGCGAGGATGAAAAACGTTTTCATGAGAAATATGCCGGAGATCGTCTTCATGGGGAATGGTTTCGATTAAGTCCAGAGATACTGTTGTTTTTATGCGGTGTTGGCATGAAGCCCACAATTGCCGTTGAAGCCACAACTGAAATACTTAGTACATTTTCGCTACGTCCGATCAATAGGGAGCAAAAACTCAACTTGCTTCTACCTAAGACATCGGAACCGCAAACTTCCTAGGAATTCAGATTGAACGATTTCCTTGTCCTCTCAGGACGTCAAGCCTCCTTCGCTGTCTTCTAACCTCTCTTTTCGCTGCGGCAAGATGTCGGCCGTTATGAATCAAAATATATTTTGGCTCTCCGCAGATTGAAGTGGGCAAATGAGCGCGGGTGTGCCGCTCCAACCTCGTATCCAGCTTGAGAGTTGGCCTAGTTGGTGCGACCTCGAATCCTGTCCGAGATCTGTGGCAGACTCCTGGCGGCCGTTGTTCTGGAGGACGCATGAAACAGACTCGGATACTCGCCGCCTTGTTCTCCTTCCCCGGATTCCGTGCCCGCAGCCGCCTGCAAGGGATCTGTGGCGATGCCCACGCTCGGCTGGTCACGCTCGTGTGTAATGTATGGGGTCAGATCTTGTTTCTTGTATGGTCATGCAGTTCACATGCGGGGAGTTCTTTTTGCCAACCTTTCCAGTAGTCACCTGCAATTTCAAAATCCATCAGATCTACAGGTATTATGCTGGTGCTGACACGTCAGTGACACGCCTGACCTTGATCTCCCCAGCCCGTTCTTCTGCCTACGCCAGAACGTAGGCGGCTTGCATCCGGAGCAAGGTTTTGGCCCCACCGCCAAAGGCCTTTTCCAGCCGAATCGCCATTTCAGCTGAAATGGCTGCCTTGCTACTGACCAGATTATTCAAGGCCTGCCGCGTAACACCGAGTACCTTGGCCCCTTCGGTAATGGAGAAGTCGAGTGGTTCCAAACAATCATGTCGGACGGACAGACCAGGGTGGGGTGGGTTTTTCATGCGCATTGGGTAGCTCGGATGACGGAGTCAACTAGCCGAATGACAACCGTATTGTAAGGGTTTCTCATTTTTAGGTCTAGAATCCCCCTCGAGGATTTCTCTGTCCGCTTTTCAAGCCTTCCGGGTCCAGCTATAATACCGCCTATGGAATCGATCAAATATATCTATTGGCAGGACCAGAACCACTGGCTCGGCTATTTGCAAGAGTACCCCGATTACTGGACCCAAGGGGAGTCACTGGAAGACCTGCAAGCCCAGCTTGGCGATCTGTACCGCGACCTTACGAGCGGCGAAATTCCTGGAGTTCGGAAGCTCGCTGAGCTGACTCTCCGGTGAAACGTAAAGATCTCATTCGACAGCTCGAAGCAAGTGGTTGCGTGCTTGTTCGCCATGGTGGGAATCACGATTGGTATCACAATCCCACCACCAAAGTTTCCCAGCCTGTTCCCCGCCACTCGGAGATTAATGAGCATCTTGCAAAGCGTATTCTCAAGATCATGAGCAATTCCTGATATTCTTCCGTTCACTCTCCGCCCTTGCATCTCAATCTTGCTCCCCCGTAGAATACGTTTCTGCTATAACCCATTGGCTTTCTGACTATTTCTGTCGCTTCGTGGCCGGACAGAAGAAGGACGAGATCCCACGTGAAAGTCGAGTATTCCAAGGGCAACCGCGCTTCCAAAGAGCTGATTCTCCTCAATCGCCAACAGTTTGAATCGACCAGCGGCCGGAAGATGAAAGTGATGCTGATCTTCCCGCCTGACTGGTTTCCCTCAGAGCCATACCTGTCCTTACCATCCCTTACCGCCGTGCTCCGCCAGGCCGGCCATACGGTGATTCAGAAAGACATCAACTGCGAGATGTGGGACTGGTACTTCAGTGAGGACTTTCTCAAGAAAGTTCTTCGCCGCGTACCGCAGCAACTCGACCGCTTGAGGAAGCTTTCAAAGAAGCGGGAGTTGAGCGAAGCCGAGATAGGCGTGCAGCTCGCGCTCTGCGATATCAGCCGTCCACGGATGGAAAAACTGATCAAGGAAGCTGAAGAGGCGAAGCAAATTATAAGAAGTGAAGAGTTCTATGATGTTGATAAGTTAGAGTGGTCACTTCAAGTATTTCGTGAAGTAATGTCTGTCGCCTCGCTCGTCTATTTCCCGGCGCGGATTTGCATGCCGCCGATGGAAACGAACCTGTCCTATAAGGTCTTTGTTTCGTCGGAAGTCATCGACGCGGTGAACGATACGCAGGTGAATATCTACCGCGATGTGTTTGATCATCTGGTGAAGCCGGCGATCGAGCGAGAGCAGCCGGATGTGATCGGTATCTCGATCGTCTTGCAGCAGCAGATGTTCTCGACCATGACGTTCTGTGCCCTCATCAAGCAGCACTTCCCTCACATCCACATCACGATCGGTGGCAATACAGTGACCCGGCTGCGCGATGTGCTACCCCAGTCGCCGCTGTTCCAGTACTTCGATAGTGCCGTGGTCTATGAAGGGGAGACCGCCTTCGTGCAGCTGGTCTCGGCGGTAGGGGCCAAGCGGAGTCTCGCCGAGGTCCCGAATACCATCTACAAGGACGAGACCGGTATCCACACCTCGGCCACGAGCTATGCGGAAGATCTGGCAACGTTGCCGCCTCCGGACTTCGATGGTCTCCCGCTTGAAAAGTATTTCGTGCCGACGAGGATTTTGCCCTATTTGGCGACGCGAGGCTGCTATTGGGGTCGCTGCGAGTTCTGTGACCATGGCGAAGGGTACACGGCCGGTTATCGGTCCAAGAAAATCCAGGATGCCCTCGTGGACATCAAGTATCTCCGCGACAAATACGGCACGACGCATTTCCATTTCACCGACGAGTCCTATCCACCGGCGCTGTTCCGCAAGCTCACGCGTGGATTGATTGATAGCCAGATGGGCATCGTCTGGACGACTCATATGCGGTTCGAGAAAAGCCTGTTGGATGAAGCGGTCTGGCAGGATGCAAAGGAATCGGGCTGCAAGTACCTCCACTTTGGTTATGAGTCCGGCGTCGAGCGCGTCTTACAGCTAATGGATAAGGCCACGACCGCTGAGGTGATGACCAAGCACCTCAAGCTGACAGCGGAGGCGGGGATCTGGAATCACTGCATGGGCTTTTTCGGATTTCCTGGAGAGACGAAGGAAGAAGCCTGGCAGTCGGTGCAGTTTCTTGAACAGAATAAGGATCATGTGCATTCGCTCGGGTTCGGGACGTTCGATCTCGGACGGCACAACCCAGTCGCGAAGCATCCGGAGAAATGGGGCGTAACGGCCTACAAGAATCCGGAGTGGGACTTGGCGCTGGATTACTACTACACCGTAAAGAACGGGATGAGTATTGAAGAAGCGGAGCGCGTGTTCGAACAATTCGAACGGAACCACAATCCCGGATGGGATCTACGGCTCTATACGCGCGAATACATCTTTCTCTATATCTCAAGATTTGGTTTAGATAAGCTATCAAAACTCCAGTATACATCAGTGAAAACTGTTGGTGTCACAATAACTCTCGCAGGGAAAATGTAAGCTCAGTTCTGAGTGGTGAGAATTCGGAAAACACCATGAGCAGTAACGGACTTGTACAAATCGACGGCTTGGTTCCGATCAAAAAAGAGGATCGGAAGAAGTCCAAGGTCATGTTGCTGTTTCCGCCTGAGTGGGTGCCGACGGCGCCGTACCTTGCGTTGCCTTCACTGACCGCTGTGCTGCGTGAAGCGGGCCACACGGTTATCCAACGCGATATTAATATCGGAATGTGGGACCACTTCTTCAGCATGGAGTTTTTGATCTGGGTGAAAGCTCGGTTAGGCATGCAGCTGAAAGGATTGCAAGCGAAAGAGAAGGCCGGTGCACTGACTGAACAAGAGATGAATCAACTCGCCGTGGTGGAGCAGACCTATGAGCGTGATGTGTTCGATCTCGCGGATCGAGCTGAAGACGCCAAGCAGATTGTTCGTGGCGAGCGATTCTACCAGGCTGAGATATTAGAAGGGGCGCTCAATACTTTCCGAGAAACGATGGCCTATATCTCTGCCGCCTACTATCCTGCCTCGCTCGTGTTCTATCCGATGGAAAGCAACCTCGGCTATCGCCCCGGTGTCTCGAAAGAAGTGTTTGCCTGTTTGGAGGATGAGCAGGTGAACGTCTATCGAGATCTCTGCAACCAATTGGTCCTCCCTGAAGTGGCCAAAGAACAGCCTGATGTCATCGGCATCTCCATCGGCACGCAGATGCAGTTACTGGCTGGACTCACCTTTGCGAAATTGATCAAGGAATCATTCCCGGGCATCCATGTATTGGTGGGCGGCAACATCATCACACGTCTTCAAGAAGACCTGGTGCATCATGAGCGATTCTTTACAGACGTGTTTGACTCCGCGATTCTCTATGAAGGGGAGCATGCGCTGCTGTGGCTACTTGAGGCATTGAATGGACAGCGACCTATCACGTCCGTACCCAACTTGATCTATCGAGATACATCGGGCCTTCACCGGAATTCAGAGGTCTATACTGAAAAGACGCAATCGCTGCCACTACCAGATTTTGATGGCATGCCGCTGGATCGCTACTTCGTTCCTGAACTGATTATTCCCTACTTGGCGACGCGTGGCTGTTACTGGGGACGGTGCACGTTCTGTGACCATGGGCAGGGTTACTTCGATCAGTATCGTGGAATGCCGGCTCAACTGGTGGTCGACCAGATCAAGACGCTACGAGATAAGTACCAGTGCCGACACTTTTTATTCAGCGACGAATCCTACCCACCGGCTTTGTTTAAGAAAGTGTCCCAGCTGTTGGTTGATCAGGATGTAGGGATCAAA
Organism: Candidatus Nitrospira nitrosa; assembly: GCF_001458735.1. Classification (NCBI taxonomy): domain Bacteria; kingdom Pseudomonadati; phylum Nitrospirota; class Nitrospiria; order Nitrospirales; family Nitrospiraceae; genus Nitrospira; species Candidatus Nitrospira nitrosa. The sequence goes on along the minus strand of NZ_CZQA01000009.1, from coordinate 194,586 downwards.
TGGACGACGCTCATTCGATTTGAAGAGTCACTGCAAGAGCAGGCCATGTGGGATCTCGCCGCCAAGGCCGGCTGTTGCACGCTTTACTATGGAATGGAGTCGGCCAATGAGCGTGTGTTGAATCTCATGGATAAGCATGCCAAGAAGAGCGTGATCCAGCGCAATCTGGAGATGGCGGCCAAGTCGGGGATTTGGAACCATGTGATGGCCTTCTACGGCTTCCCCGGTGAAACGTTCGAGGAGGCGATGGAGACCCGACAGTTCGTGCTGGAGAATCAGCCGGTCATTCATTCGCTGGAACTGTTCTATTTCGTGGCCTATCGTCATACGCCGATGGTGCGGCATCCTGAGCAATTCGGGATTACGATCCACAAGCAAGAGGAGTACGATCTCCCGCTCGATTACTACTACACCTTGAACGATCCGAGTACCTTATCGTGCCTCGATGCGATGCAGCTGTGCGAAGAATTCTATAAACGCGATTTTCACCCATGGGCCGTGCGGGTGAACTCACGCGAGCATGTATTTCTGTACATTTCAAAATACGGGACCAACCAGTTGCCGCAGATCTATGCGCAGCAGACGCAGCCTGTTGGATCAGCCGACGGGGTCTCCGGCTTGATTACCTGGCCGGTGGCACAATCGTCCGGTGATGAAGGAATGTCGCGAGTCACCAGCCACGAGGCTAGTTAACTAGGCACCTGTGTGGATGTAGGACGGCTGAGACGAGAGACGTTCAGCAAATTCCGTCAGTCTATTGGTCGGAATCGTCAGGGATGAATACAGTGGAAATCAGAGCGTAGGCAGCCTCAACTGTTCTGGTCATCTCTTCTGCTTTTCGAAACTCTTGTGTATATTGACTAGGATTATTGGTCAGGCCCGCATAGCGCGAGGGGGTCCAGGTATAGAGCTGCACGCGCTTCGCCCGTTCGAGGTCTTCGACCGTGAAGGGGTGCGTGAGCCCCAAGACGTCTAAGGCATGGGCGATGTCCTGCTCAGTGATCGAATCCACCGGCGGAGTGTGCCAAAGCGGACGGGTTCTGTCAATCATGGTGGGGTATCTTGCGTTTTAAAAACTAGCATTTCGCGGTGATTGAGATAATTTCAGGAGGGGTGATGGGCGAACAACGGACACTGAACTTCTATCAGGCAGACGTGTTTACGACTCAACCGTTCGGGGGCAATCCAGTGGCGGTGTTCCCAGAGGCGGATGGACTGAAGGACGACGAACTACAGCAGATCGCCCGTGAAATGAATCTTTCGGAAACGGTATTTGTTTTTCCACCGATTGATCCTGTCGCAGCTGCACGATTACGGATCTTTACCCCAACACAGGAGATCCCGTTTGCCGGCCATCCGGTGCTGGGCACCTTCTATGTACTGGCCCATCTTAAACGGATTGCACTGAAAGAAGGTGTCACCTGCCTCATGCAGGAATGTAACATCGGCGTATTTCCTATTGAAGTGCACAGTGAGCAGGGGCGAGTTGTGCGGGTCGTGATGTCTCAGCCAAAGCCGGAGTTTCTCGAGCCAATTAAGGCGGTTGACGAGGTGTATTCGGTTGGTCGAGCGCTCGGCTTGCCGAAACCCGGAGTGGTCGAAACCAACTGGGAACTTCAGGTCGTCTCTACTGGCTTGCCGGTTTTGATCGTTCCGGTACGGACTCTCACGGCTGTACGATCGATCATTCCTGACGCATCTGCGATTACCCCTGTCTGCGAACGATTTGGCGCCAATGGGATCATGGTGTTCACGACAGTGACGGTCGAATCGTTCACCTCGGTCCATGCGCGGATGTTTGCGCCCAAAATCGGTATCTTGGAAGATCCTGCGACAGGGAGTGCTGCCGGTGCGTTGGGGGCCTACTTGGTTCACCATGGGATCGTTGAGGTGGGTCCCACTACGGAGATTCTCGTCGAGCAAGGCTATGAGATTGACCGACCTTCGAGGATTCTTGTCCAGGTGGAGTCGGACAATGATGTCATTCAAGGGGTCAAAGTCGGCGGGCATTGCGTGATGGTAGTGGAGGGTACGCTCCGATTTTAAATAGCGTGGTGAGTCGGTAACCCTCTATTGGCGCTTCTGCTTCGATCCATGCCATCCAGGCTCTCGAAACTTTGAGGTTCTTGTTGTTCAACATCGGTTCGTCGAGGACTTGCGCACAGCGATTCCAGCGTTCGGTTCTTCTTGCTACCTGTTTTGAGCTCGCCACGTATTCTGTGCTACTCTTACCCAAGGCAACTTGAGCGTGGCCGGCGTTCATCCGTCGAAACTGCATCCATTCATCAGGGAGGAAGCCATGTCTACCGTCGCACAAATCATGACAAAAGGGCCTAAAACGATCGGGCCCAAGGTATCCATCGCAAGTGCCGCCAAGGCGATGCGTCAGAGACGAGTCGGATCGTTGTTCATCAAAAAAGGAAAGCAGCTCGTGGGGATCGTCACGGATACCGATATTGTACGACGGGCTGTTGCATCGGGAAAACCATTAGGAAAAATGACAGTCGAGAAAATTATGACGGCGCCGGTGTGCACGATCGAGGGAAGTGCATCCATTGATGACGCCCAATCGATGATGGCTGAATTAGGCGTACGCCATCTTGGCGTCAGTAAGAACGGCGAGATTACCGGCGTGATCTCTGTACGTGACGTGTTGTCGTTTTATAAACGCTACGCGCAGTCAAAGATCTCTACAGAGATATCCTATGACGAACCGAAGATTACGCAGGACTAGAAAGACTGAGGGGGGAAGGGTAGGGGCGTGTACCAAGTTTTCTAGTGCTCCCCCCAACAACCCCTCTCACCGTTACTTCGAGAGTTGCTGCACCAGGTGGCCAAGTTCTGGAAGGATGAGTTTGTCCATCGCCATTTTGACAGCATGCTCAGAACCGGGTATGGAAAAGACGCACCGGCCTTTGATAATGCCGGCGGTGGCTCGGCTCATAATGGCAGCCGATCCCATTTCTTGGTAGGTCAAGAGCCGAAAGATTTCACCGAATCCGGGGAGCCGTTTCTCCAGCATCGCATCAACGGCTTCGAATGTGCTGTCTCTCCGTGAAACCCCAGTCCCTCCATTGATGATCAAGGCGTGGACGGCCTCGTTCGTCATTGCCCGCGCGATCCATAGTTGGATCTGCGCGGGATCGTCTTTGACGAGATGATATTCAACAACCGTATGCCCCTGGTTTTTGAGTAGCTTTTGAATGAGCTGGCCGCTGCTGTCCGTATCGGCCATACGCGTGTCGCTGCAGGTAATAATCATGCATCCGACTGATCGGGGTGCATGGGCTTTGTGTTCATGAACCGTAGGTATCGTCATAGCGGGTTGGTTATATTATTGCCGACTTGCTACAAGGCACGTGGTTGCTTCTGATGACTGCTATTTCCACACCGCATCGGGGTTGAGTTGAGCCGCCGGTGTGCCCTTCGTCACGTGTTCATCGAGAATCGTCGCGACGTCTGCTTCCGTGACTTTGGAGTACCAGGTATTGTCTGGGTAGACGACCACAGTCGGACCCTGTTCACAAGGACCAAGGCAACCAGTCGCACTCACCAAGACCTGTCCTGGAGGTACCGCGCGCTGCATCAAGCCCATATTGAAGGCCATGAGCAGTTGTGCAGCTCCGGCTGATCCGCATGAGGGCTTAGGGTGACCAGGGGGACGAGAATTCGTGCAGACAAGAATGTGATATTTGGGTTTTGGCATAATCTCCTCTATGTAAGCTGAGCCACCGGCGGTTTGTATTCAGCCGTCGACTCACATGTTACCGTGGCCTATATGACTCCCATTGCTGAATGACACTCTCTGGGAATTTCCACTGTTTGAGTCCTTTGAGCACCCAATCAAGGTAGTGATCCTTTGGCTTGAATTTCCCGATTGGGTTGGCGGCATAGGTCGTGACCAGTTCCTTTTCTCCTGCTTCGGTCAACACTGTCACCTGGAGATGACGGTAGGCGCCTTGAGGGACATCCTGCTCAAACTGATCCATGCTGTTCACATCTTCATCGGTTAACTCGAACACGCCGCCCCATGCTTGTTCACCCTGTGAAGGGACGATGCTGGCGAGTCCGCAGCGCCATTGCGAGGACCATCGACAAAACCTGACGGTATGATCCGATAGCGTCGCACGGTACAGAAATTGATGTTCCGGAGCTCGCCGTTGGAGCTGTGATGGATTGAGGAGATCACCGTACAAAAAGAACTTCATACCCGCTAGTCATCCTATCTGCACTCTGCTGGAACGCAAAGGTACTTGTAACACATCGGCTTTTCATCAGACAAGCAGATTGCCCGGCCATCCGCACTCTGGTCGGATTGACAGGACATTCCGGATCTTCCTAAGATGCAAGGCAGCGAAGGATTTTCCAGCACCGATCTTCACACACATGAGTCACAGCGTAACTTCTTTACGATCGTTGGGCCCCCACGTCATCCGTTATGCCGTTGTGGCCGTCTTGTTGCTCAGCGGACTCTACTATGCATGGATGTCGTTGCCGTCGACGTCCCCATTGAGAACGACGCAAGAGGCTGAAGCCTTGGCCCTTGTACAGAACCATCCGGCCATCGGGTTTCCCTCGATTTTCGATGCCATGAACGAGCACGTACGAAGTATGAAAGGGCGTGGGCAGGGCGTTCGACTTGGCGAATGGCGCGTCAAACAAGTCGAAGGGCATATCTATGAGATTCGGGTTCAGCTCCGTGATCAGAGCGTGCGCGGCCAATGGTTTGAACGGGAATTTATTTGGCACGCCCACCTCGACCTCAAGAAGGTGAATGCTGCCTCCTTACCGGCCGATGGGGTCACTCCCAAAGCACCAGACTCCGACCCACAGTCGGCTCCACCGTTTCCTCCTCCGTCCTAGCCCACATTCGAGCCCGTATGCAGTGTTAAGGAGCCCCACGAGCTGGACCTGATAGAGTTAAAGAATTCAATTGGGATTTGGACGTACAGCCACTCTCTCTAGGCAAGGAGAGAGAGTGGGGGGGGGAATTCATCAGGAACAGCACTTTTTTCTTTAAGGCAGGCGCTTCCGAGGAGCATTCATCCCGCGATTGTGTGACCTAATCAGCTTTTTCTCGGTTAGACCAAATCCCACCAGCGATTAGGGCGAGTATCAGTGCTTGCGGCACAAGGCTTTGTATGGTCGGGTGAATACCCAATAGCGGGAGGGAGAAGAAACGAACATTCGTCACGTCCAAAACACCTGCCGCCTGGAGCGCCGCGATGCCGTTCCCAACAAAGATGATGGCCATTACCGCCAGGAGAGTTGAAGCGACGGTGAAGAACGGTCCGATCGGTAGACGTACGCTATAGCGAAGAATCATACCACCGATCAGCACCAACAGCACCGCTGCTATGGCGATGCCCCAGACCACCGCACTGTGCCCGACTGCCCCGGCCTGTGACCATAACGTTTCATAGAACAGAATCATCTCAAACAACTCTCGGTACACGACGAGGAAGGAAAGCCCGGCCATCGTCCAGAGCGTCCGTGTGGCCAACGCACTGTTCAGTTGTTCTCGGACATAGCGGTTCCATGCCTGCGCGTTCGAGCGGCTGTGTAACCACCATCCCACGTAGAGCAGCATGGCCGCGGCCAACAATGCTGTGAGGCCTTCCGTTACCTCACGATTCGCACCAGAAATGCCGAGCAGATAGCGGGCGAAGCTCCAGGTCACAACGCCAAGCGCCACGGCTCCGATCCAGCCGACGTGGATGTAGGGGAGTGCGTCGCGTCGGCCAGTCCTGACGACGAAGGCGATGATGGTCGAAATAATTAAAATCGATTCCAACCCTTCGCGCAGTAAGATCAACAGTGAACTCACGAATGCCGTATTCGGAGATAAATTGCTGCCAGAAAGTCTCTCCGACGCACGGTCGAGTAATATCTTGATCTTCGTTGTCCGCGCGGTCACGGACTCGACGCTTGAGCCCTCTGCAATAGCCGTACGAAGGGCCATCATTTCACGCTCTATTTCCACACGCAGCGGTGCATCAATATTGTTCAGCGCCGACTCGACCAGTTCAACCCCTTCAAGATAGGCGGCGATGGCGAGGCGCCGAGCACCTTCCTGGTTACCATTGGCATAGGCGAACACCGTCTCTTCAAGCTTCAGGCGCGAGAAGGCCAATGGTTCGTGCGCTCCAGTCTCCAGCGCATGCGGCTGCTGTGTAAGATAGGCACGCACGGCATCAAGCGATGGACCGGCAGAAGCCTGTTGGACAGGTGTGGTCATGACGAACGTGCGTAGGGTCTGGAAATCTGCTTTCCCCTGTCCTTGCAACCAGAATCCCTCACCCTTGGCCACCAGAACGGGATCGGCGCGCAGGGTGGCGGCAAAGAAGGCCAACGCCCAACGGTCTGCTTCGGACAGTTCCCCGAATGCGCGCATCGGCGTACCACGTACACCAAGTGTGATCGTATTGTACAACCCATAGAGGCTACGCTGACGCATCCGACTCTCATCGTGAAAGTTACGGGGAGCTGGGTCCATTCCCTTGGCTAATGGCCCATCGCCCTTCCCCTGCGTACCGTGGCAGGCAGCGCAGTGTTGCACAAACAAGGTCTCACCACGTCGAAGGTCTGGAGCTTGACGCGGCGCCACGCTCAGCTTCCATGCTTCGATGACGCGAACGAGCAGCTGATTCGCAAGAGTAGAAATCACGGTTCCTGACGCCTTCGCCTCGATGTGGGCCAACAGCTCACGTGCCTGCTGCACTAACACCTCTTGCTCAGACACAGGAGATAACTGGCCGAGGAGTGTGAGGGCTTGGGCCGCAAAGTCGCGTTGCTCTGCATACTCTTCCTGTTTGATCACTTGACCGTTCTGCACGGACTCAGGGTAGTCGACGCCGACATAGTCGAGCACGTGGACGATGGCTTGTGCCTTGTCGCCGTCACTCACTTCTGCCCGTGCGATACCTTGGGGAGGCGCTACCAGTAGCATGATAGCCAAGCAATAGAGAACTGCAGTGAAACGAAAGGGTTGCATCACGAGCGCATTGTTGATGGACTCGAACCGTAAGTATTCACGGTCTCTCTACACGAAGATCTTACTGAAGATGATAAACGTTATTATTGATCAGCCGTGTGAGCGTCGCCGTGGTTACGGTTTAGGTCTGTTCTGTATTATTGGTGCCACAGTCTGCTGAACCAGAGGTACAAGCAGAATGGCCTCGTACAGACTAAAGGAAAGTTGTCAGAATCTGCAAGAGCGTGTGCGCGCTCACTTTTTGACTGATCGTCCGGTTCTTCACGTTCATTTCTCTCCATGGCTGGACCCTATTAACATATTGATGTTAGTAGAGTTTATGGCTATTAGCGGAAGTCGCATGACTAGCTGGCGAAGGCCAGGGGGCCGTATTTCTCAGGACTGAGAGTTGGAGCACCCATCAACGGAATCAATTCGATGGAGGAAACTGCAACTCTGGTGGAAGTCTGATTTCGATCCGATCGTCGACGACACGTACATCACAACGAGCGACCTGAAAGTTCGGGTTGCCGACGCGCTCTCCGGTCACGACGTTAAATTTCCACCCGTGCCAAGGACACTCGACGTTCGTGTCGCAGAGTTTGCCTTCACCGAGTGGACCACCAGCGTGTGGACAGGCGTTATCAATCGCATAGAATGTCCCATTCAGATTAAACACGGCGACCCAGACTCCCCCGACTTCCACAGTCCGTCCCGTGCCGGCGGGAATCTCGGAGACGGACGCAACGGTTATGTATTCACTCATGGGAAATGACTTCTCCTTCATCGACGGGACGCCGCAATAGGAGCGTCCTTACTTGATTTCATTGCAACCTTATGGCATAGAAACACCTGTGATGTAGCTGGGCCCATCAGACGAGCCTTTCCCAAATTCGGGAGCTCGAGTGAAGATGAGGTTGCTGCATGGAAATGACCCTCCTGCTCAATTCCACGTTCGAACCCCTACGGGTTGTACATTGGCAAAAAGCGATCGCACTCCTCTGGCAAGGGAAAGTCGAAGTGCTGGAGGTCTACGATCGTGAAATTCATGGAATTTCTTTGTCGATCAAACTTCCCTCAGTCATGCGGCTACTGAAACTGGTGCGATTGAAGGACAGCCATCGGGCCGTCAAGTTCTCCCGCATCAATATTTTTACGCGCGACGGATACTGTTGTCAGTATTGTTACCATAAGTTTCGAACGGAAGAACTGACGTTTGATCATGTGGTTCCCATTGCCAAAGGCGGGAAAAAGACCTGGGAAAATATCGTGACGGCTTGTTGGCGATGCAATAACCGGAAAAGCGGGCGCACGCCTGAGGAGGCTGGGATGAAGTTGAAAAAGAAACCGGTGAAGCCTCGCTGGAATCCCGTCATTACCATCACCATTGGCATCAGAAATACACCGGAAAGTTGGCGTGACTATCTCTATTGGAACCTGGAGTTGGATGCAGATCCAGCCGGGACGTAACGCCTCATTCATCGCAGAAGAACTACCCGGTCCCGTCCACTCACGAACAATCATCGCCGGCTTTAGGAATATTCCCACCTCATTCGTGCCACACTCTGACCTTCCGATATTATAGCCACGTTCCACCCAAAAAGAGGAGAATAGGGGCTGTGAATTCCACTTGCATGAGAGCCGTCTCTTCTCAGATACTAGGATTTTTGATTCTGAGGGGAGTTTGAAGAATGATTGCCAATCCTGGTTTTCCCTTGGTCTTGGATGTCAAAGGTTGGCCGGTTCTGGTTATTGGTGGTGATGAGGAGGCCTCGGAAAAGTCCGAACGTCTGCTGGCATCCGGTGCACGGGTTACGGTACTCAGCCCGACACTGAATGAACCGCTCCGCCAGTTGGCGGCCTCCGGGAAGATCATCCATCGGGGACGTCATTTCCGTGAGACGGATTTGGAGCATGTGATTCTTATCCTGAACACCATTCGAGGCGACCGGGATTTCGCACAGATGCTGGTTGCAAAAGCCCGAGAAAAGAGGGTGTTGCTCTGGTCGGTCGACTATCCGGAAGCCAGTAGCGTCACGATGCCGGCGGTAGTGGCGGCAGGACATGTTCGGGTGGCGATTAGCTCAAGCGGTATTGCGCCGGCCCTTTCTGGATTCATGAAGGAGGATCTGGAACGGATCCTTGATGCTGAATTTGTGGAATTCGTCGAGTGGCTGGGACAGCTACGAGAACAGGCCAAAGCGAATGAGCCGGATGCCGAAAAACGACGGGCACTACTTCGGGAAGCCCTGGACGGGTTTCGCTTTCTCGGGAAAGTGCGGTATCCGACCGTGTGGACCGAACGACGGGCAGAAACCGTGGCGAGTGTGCCCTCTGGCACCAGCGCCAAATCACAATAAGGAGTGACGATGGTATTGCTGGAGTTCAGTATGTCGCCGTTAGGTAAAGGTGAAAGCGTCGGGAAGTATGTCGCCCGATCCCTGGACATCATCGATAAGAGCGGAGTCGCCTATCGATTAAACCCCATGGGGACGGTCTTAGAAGGGGACTGGGAACAAGTCTTTTCGGTGGTACAGCAATGCTATAAACGGATGAAGAAGGATTGCAACCGTATTTCCTGCACAATCAAGGTCGATTACCGAAAAGGGCATTCCGGCCGTCTCAAGAGCAAAGTCGCGAGTGTCGAAAAAAAACTTAAGCGGTCGATCAGACAGTAGACGATCCTACTCTCCATCGCTCGCCTGATCGGAGGGGGGGTACACGAGGACCCCGTCCCTTACTCAACTAATTGTCCCCCTGAGTGTCCCATCTTTTGACCGGTATTGTCCTACTGACGCGAGGGGAGTACCCTTCGTATTGCAAAGCGTAGGGGGCGTCGATATACTCGCCAGGTCATACGTGCTATTCCGGTAGGAAAATTGTCCTGTCAGTCACGCCAGTGACCTGCTCGTCGTAGCAGATTGTGGATAAAAGACGTCGGTGTGTTCATCAACATCGTTGATGAAGAAACCCGAACACTACCCAGGTGTAACCAGCTGATTAATTGGTCTTGTGACTAGCGTGCCACTTTTGACGAGGCGATTCCTGTTCATGCGCTTCCAACCGGAACGAACGCCAAGCTGCAGGGTGGGGTCTCTGTCCTGGAGAGGATGACACCATGATAAGCAGTACGCTGGACCACGTCGAATCCAAATCCCTGCCCACAATTGACCTGTTTCCCAAAGATCGAACCATTCTTGAACAGAGCGCCATGGTGTTTCGTCCATTCGGTCTGGATGAGCAGGGGCAGACGATCAGGGATCTCAGCGGAGTCAGCATTAGGGCTGTCACGGTCTTCTTGGAGAAATTGATCACATCCCAGCGGGGAGAGTTGGCGGGAAAAGAGGCCGTGGAGGAGTTATGCCAACTATTGAATGATCGTATCAAAGACCCTGTCTATCATGTGACGCCTGAGTTCTTAAAAAATCCCTGGAATAGTTATTCATACGAATTTACCAGCTATCTCTACGAGTTCTGCGAGCGCATCTCCGGCGACCCGCGCTTCGCCTTCAAGGCCGGGGCGGAAAAGATCTCTCCCATCATGCTTGCGCTGACTCGCCCCTTCTCGATCTCGCAGATCTTCACCATGTTTCCCTACTTTGGGAACAAATTCACCTCTGGTTCCGCCGAATTCCGAGTGGTAGAGGTCACAAGCACCACTGCCGTGGTGGCAATGCGGTTTACGGATCGAACGCTTCGTCAATTTGGTCCGTATCGGAGACGTTGTGCGTGTCTTGTGTGCCAGTCTGCGCAGGGCATCATGATCGCGATGGCCAGTCGAATTCATGGTCTCTCTCAACCAGAGACGATTGAAACTTCCTGTATCGGAAATGACGATGCCTGGTGCCAGTGGACCATTCGATGGCAGGAAGAACGTGGGTACGGCAAACGCTTCTGGCGTACAACAGCCCTCTTAGAACAAGCGCGACCGCTCCTGCCGAACCAGAAGGCGTTCTCCAACACAGACAACGCGCAAGCTGGCCTCTTAGCAACAGCCTCCCTGCAAGTTGAACCCCGAACGCCTGCTCAGCAACATTTCACATGGTTTCTCTGGGGAGGCCTGGTGGGGCTTGTCCTCATGGCAGGGGTGGGCATTGTCAATCCGATGGTCAGCCTTGGCGAAGTCCTGTTAGTCGGACTATGTCCAAGCCTCGTCATCGGCATCTTGGTCAATCGACGGCTGCTGCGAGAGAGCGAACGGCGCGAAGCACTGATTCAGGAGCAAATTGCGTTTGTCGAGTCGCGTCATGAAGAATTGCGCGAAGCCTATTTGGAGCAAGAACAGATGCGGGTGGAGCTGCGCCGAAAAGTGGCTCAGCTGACGGCACTTCATCGAGCAGGACTGTCTTTCGGCTCGACATTTGAGCGAGATACCTTGCTCCATCAGGTCTTAGAGGCTCTGACACATGAGCTCAATTACAATAGTGCCATGGTTTCTATGTTTGATCCGGGTGATCAGACTGTCCAGCATATTCGACTCATCGGTGGGCCGGCGGAGGTGGAAACATTCGCCCAATCCTGCCGGATTCCAATTACTGATCCGGATAGTCCTGAAGGAACCGTGGTTCTCCGAGGCCAACCATTGCTCGTGAAAGACATCGAGCTGATTCGGCATCGGCTCCATCCTCTCAATCAACGCTTGGCCGAGTTGAGCAAGACCAAAGCGCTGGTCGTCGTTCCCATCAAGGCGAAGGACCGCATCTGGGGAATGTTGACCGTTGATCGCTCTCATAATCAAACCGTCACGGAAGACGATCTGGAATTGATGACGACGGTCGCCGGTCAGGTGTCCATCGCGCTCGACAACGCGTCCGCTTACCAACAAATTGAAGAGTGGAATGAAGGATTAGAGGTCAAAGTTAAGGAACGTACAGAGGCGCTTGAGCAAGCCGATCGGTTGCGGGCTCAATTCCTCTCACACGTGTCCCATGAACTGAGAACTCCGCTGACCTCGATCAAGGGATTCATTCAAAATTTATTGGATGGACTGACTGGGCCCCTGAATGAAAAACAACAGCGCTATCTTGTACGGATGTCGGAGAACTCAGACCGCCTCGTCCGCATGATCGAAGATCTTCTTGATCGTACGAGGATCGAGACCGGACGGTTAGAGGTGCATCCCGCCGATGTGGAACTTGAACCCTGCCTCGCTGATGTGCTGGAACAACTCAGGCCCTTGGCACACGCGAAGCAACAGGCCCTGGAGTTCTACAGCGCCGACACCAAGGTCGTCGTGTGGGCGGATCGAGATCGGCTGATTCAGACTGTCGTGAATCTGGTCCAAAATGCCATCAAATTCACGCCTTCGGGTGGAACGATCACCGTGATCTGCGCAATGCCGAACCACCGAACGGCCACCGTGCTGGTTCGCGATACCGGGCCGGGCATTCCTCCGGAATGCCTCGATAAGATTTTTGATCCGTTCTTCCGAATTCAACAAGGTCATCGCACTGGTCCAAAAGGGTTAGGCCTGGGATTATCTATCGTCAAGACATTGGTTGAACTTCAAGGAGGGGAGGTGTCGGCACGCAACCGTCCGGAGGGTGGAGCGGAATTGTCCTTTACCATTCCGATCCATTCAGCGACCACACCGCATCGCCCTGATCCGCAAACGACCGATCGACATATCCTTGTGGTCGATGATGATCCAGATATTCAGCAATTGCTGCATGATCGATTGAAAGCCGGCGGGTACCTTCCTTCCTCTGCCCTCGATGGCCGACAGGCCTTGTCCTTACTCCACTCACAAGAGTTCGATGGGATGATTCTCGATATCGGGATCGGTCAAATCGATGGCCTGGAAGTCTTAAGGCGGGTGCGTATGACGAACCAACGCCTTCCGATTCTCATGATTACGGCGTCAGGGTCTCAAGAACTCGCTATGAAGGCTATTGGGTTAGGGGCGCAAGCCTATGTGCTCAAACCATTCGATACTCATCAACTCCAAGAAACGATGGATCGGTGGTTCGGTCATGCCTGAGGCAACGGTGGACAAGCCGAAGCAGTATCGGACCGTATTGATTAGAGGAAGGAGGGCTACCGACTGTGTATGATGGTCAGAGCAGTATGAAATGGGGGCTGATGCTCCTCGCGCTCACGATCCTCGTCGGCATCACGGCACCGGTCTCGGCCCAGGTTCCCCGCGTCTATGGGCAGGGGGCTGCTGCTTCCGGGATGGGTAACGCATTTGCCGCGCAAGCCGACAATCCTTCAGCGCTTCATTACAACCCAGCCGGGATGACACAATTACGGGGAATTCAATTGATGGGCGGGCTGAGTCTGGTGGGAGGGGCCACCGACTTTCGTAGTCCGACCGGAGTCACCACTACCGGCGACCATGATGGCACCGTTGCATGGCCTGGTCCTGGTCATGGCTACCTTACTGCAAATCTCCAAGACCTGGGGCTTTCCTCGCTTGGGAACGTGACAGTCGGGATCGGAATCACCACACCATTTGGGTCGGTGATGCGATGGCCGGACAACAGCCCTCTTCGAACGATCACCACATTTACGGCGCTGCCGTTGTTTGATATCAAGCCCACGATTGCCTATCAGGTCACTCAGGATTTCTCAATCGGCGCGGGAGCCGACATCTATACCTTCGCTGGTTTTTTCGGAGAGGGACATGCTGAACTGCAGTCGATTTCTCCCGGTGGGTTGGTGCCGGCCGGAGGCAAGCTTGAGTTCAACGGCAAGGGCACAGCACCCGGATTCAATGTCGGGGGACTGTATACCGCGATTCGGAACGGCGCAGGACAGCCCATCGCAAATCTTGCCGTGGTCTACAGAAGCCAGGCCACCCTCCACTTGGATGGGGCTTTTTCAGCCAATGGCGCCAAGATCCAAGACGCAACGACCACCTTGGTGTTACCCCAGGTCATCACGGGTGGTATTGCGCTATGGCCGATCCGGAATCCAGAACGCGAGTGGAAAGTGGAGTTGAACGTGGACTATGTCGGCTGGAAATCCGTCAGAAGTCTCGATATCCATCTCGCAAATGGATTCACGATTCCACAGCCGCAAAATTGGAAAAGCACATACACCATTTTGGTTGGAACGGAGTACAGATGGCTCCAACTTGAGCGGCTGCCAGGATGGGAAGTTTCAGTGCGAGGTGGGTATACCAATCAGCAAACGCAAGTGCCGGATCTCACCTTCAATCCTGGGGTCCCATCTGCCGACCTGCATGTCATTTCAAGCGGGATTGGATTGATCTGTCGGGAGAACGGCTCATTTCTAGGCCTCATACCATGCGGAGGCCTTGGAGTAGGACCGGTCAAGCCAAAACTTGTCGGATTGGATCTGTTCTATCAAGCCTTTCTCTACGAGCCACGGACCATTTCAGGGGTTTCAGGAGTTCGTGCGCCGGTCAATGGGCGCTACGATACCATTCTGCACGCTGGAGGTCTGTCTATCCGGGTGAGTTTTTAAACATCGGGGCATGGTTGGATCCGATGATCCGTTTCTTCTGACAACGAACCATCGCTCTCTTGAGAGCGGTCCCTGCTCATGAAGAGTGCCGATAGCGTCTTGGAACTCTTGGATGGATCGCGCAGAGGACTTCGTACGGGATCGTTTCCGTCCACTCGGCAATATCCTTGGCTGTAATCGTCTCTCCTCCTTGCTGCCCGATAACAACGACCTCATCACCAACCGCCGCATCAGGAACGTTGGTGATGTCTACCATCACCATATCCATACATACCAGTCCAACGATCGGAACGCGCTGTCCTCGAATGAGGACAACCCCTCGATTCGAGAGACGCCGGCTTAACCCATCAGCATACCCGATCGGAAGCACGGCAATGCGTGTGGATTTTTGTGCAATGAAGGTTCCGTTATAACTCACACGGTCACCGGGCCGAATAAGACGGAGTTGCGCGATACAGGTCGTGAGCGAGAGCACAGGCCACAAATCAGGCACCAGTATCGTACGTGGAAGCGTGTGGTAGCCGTACAGCATGATACCGGGACGGACCATCGTATAGTGAGCCGAGGGAAATCGGATGATACTCGCGCTATTCGACAAGTGAACCAGAGGAACCTCATATCCTTCGCCACGGGCAACGTTCAGGGCCTGGTTGAATCGGGCGATTTGTGCCTCAGTGATATCTTGCGCATCACCGTCACTATCGGCCAGGTGTGACATGAGTCCTTCGAGATGCAACGAAGGAGGAAACATGTGCTTTTTGAATAAAGTCTCAAGATCATCCTGCGTCAGACCGAGCCGATTCATACCGGTCTCGACTTTCAGATGAATCGGGTAGGGAGTTGGTCGCGCATGAGTCACGTCGGCCATCGCCTCAAGTAGAGACCGATCGCTCACAACCGGAGTAAGCCGATGGACAATGATGTCCTCAATCTGCTGAGGGACGAATGGTCCAAGCACAACGATCGACACCGCGATTCCAGCCTGACGCAGTGCAATCGCCTCATCGATTGAAAAGACAGCAAGATGATCCAGGTTCTGCCGAATAAGCGCCTGTGCGGTCTCGATGGCGCCATGCCCATAGGCATTGGCCTTAATCACAGGCATGACGGTACAGCCAGGAGGAAGACACTTTCGTATCTGTGAGAGATTATGGCTGAGGGCTGCTAGGTCAACCGTCGCGAAGGTTGGGTGAAAATTCGAGGTGCTCGACATGGAAGGAAAGGAGGGTCAGGAGGAAGCCACCCTACACTTCCATGATTTCCTGTTCCTTTTTCTTGATGATATCATCGACTTTTTGTCCATACTGTTCGATGAGTTTCTGGGTCTCTTGTTCAGCCTTTCGTAATTCATCCTCGGTGAGCTTCGCATCTTTCTGGAGTTTCTTCAACTCTTCGTTCGCTTCTCTTCGGAATCCACGGAGCTGCACTTTCGCGTCTTCACCATGTTTCTTGCAGATCTTCGTCAATTCTTTGCGCCGCTCTTCGGTCAACGGAGGAAGCGGAACTCGAATGATCTTGCCGTCATTGGATGGCGTCACACCTAGGCCGGCATTCGCGATGCCTTTCTCAATCTCTTTGATCAGTTGGGGCTCCCAAGGCTGGATGGTAATCAATCGAGCTTCCGGGGTCGAGACACTGGCAATCTGTTTGAGCGGGGTCATGGTGCCATAGTAATCGACACGAATCCCATCGAGCAGCGCGACGGACGCTCGCCCAGTTCGCAGACCGGAGAGATCCTTCCGTAAATGCTCGAGTGATTGATCCATATGTGAGACGAAGGCCTGACGAACCGGGGCAGCGTTGGACATGACACACCTCGTAATGGGATCAGCGAGTACCGATCGTGACAGAGGTCCCGATCGGCTCACCCAAAGCCACTCGTTTGAAGTTACCGGGAACCTTGAGATTGAAGACAACGAGCGGCAGCTTATTATCCATACACAAACTGATGGCCGTCGAGTCCATCACTTTGAGACTCTGATTCAAAATAGAGAGAAAGGAAATCTCGTCATACTTCTTTGCCGTGGGGTGGCTGACCGGATCTGCATCATAAATCCCGTCGACCTTTGTGCCCTTCATAATGACCTGCGCACTGATTTCCATGGCTCGGAGAACAGCCGCCGTATCCGTTGAGAAGTAAGGATTTCCGGTACCACCGGCAAAAATAACCACCCGGTTTTTTTCGAGGTGGCGAATGGCCCGCCGCCGTATGTAACCTTCCGCTAGTTGGCGCATTTCGATAGCAGATTGAACTCGGGTAATAACTCCGATGCGTTCCAATGCATTTTGAAGCGCCAAGGCGTTGAGTACGGTCGCCAGCATCCCCATATAATCAGCTGACGCCCGTTCCATACCCGTTGCACTCGCGGCGATCCCTCGAAAGATATTGCCGCCTCCTATGACAAGGGCCACCTGAACATCAAGGGCCACGACCGAGGCGATCTCTGCGGCAAGAGTTTCCAGAATGGAGGGTTGGATGCCGTAACCCTGCTCACCGGCCAACATCTCCCCACTGACTTTCAGAAGGAGGCGGCGGTATTTGGCAGAGCTCATACCTCGCCCAACTGATAACGGGTGAATCGGCGTATGTTCATGTTTTCACCGATCTTCGAAATCTTTTGGGCAAGTAAATCCTTGACGGTCACAGCCGGATCCTTGATGAAGGACTGCTCCATCAGGCAATTCTCCTGATAGAACTTTTCCAATTTTCCTTCAACAATCTTGGGCCACGCGGCCGGTGGCTTGCCCATTTCCTTTGCCTGGCCTTCGTAGATCACTTTTTCTTTCTCAGCCATGTCGGCGGGAACATCCTCGCGCTTCACAAAGGTGGGTTTTGCCGCGGCAATCTGCAGGGCCAGATCATTGACAAAGGCCTTGAACTCTTCATTGCGAGCCACAAAATCCGTTTCGCAGTTCACTTCGATCAAGACGCCGATCTTTCCCCCCATATGGATATACGAATGAATGAGACCTTGATTCGTCTCTCGCCCTGCTTTCTTCGCGGCGGCGGCCAAGCCTTTCTGCCGCAAATAGTCAATGGCTTTCTCAACATCATTATCGTTTTCGGTAAGAGCTTTCTGACAATCAAGAATGCCGGCCCCTGTTTTTTCACGAAGTTCTTTCACTAACTGACTGGATCCTGCCATGATTCATTCTTCCTTCACACGAAAGTTTGAAATAAACGCATTGATGAACTGCTCTGCACGAGGCTTAGGATATTGCGACGCCTTCAGAACGCACAACCGGTTTCTTCTCTCCGGAAGAGGCTGGCGTTGCTTGGAACTCAGCCTCTTCGCGTTGTGCTTTCACATGGGCGCCTTCGATGCAGGCATCGGCAATTTTTGACGTGATCAGCTTGATGGAACGGATCGCATCGTCATTTCCAGGGATGGGATAGGTGATGTGATCCGGGTCGCAGTTACTGTCCAAAATCGCAATGACCGGAATATCAAGACGCGTCGCTTCTTGAACCGCGATCTTTTCGATCCTCGTATCGAGGACGAAGACGGCTCCCGGAAGGCTGCGCATGTTCTTAATGCCGGACAAATACTTTTGGAGTTTGGCGATATCCTTCTGCATAAGAAGGATTTCTTTCTTTTTCAGGCCATGCTCGCTTGGGTTGAGCAAGGTCGTTTCCATTTTCTTCATTTTATCGATACTACGGCGAATGGTCTGGAAATTGGTCAACATCCCCCCCAACCACCGTTGGTTGACGAAATACATGTTGGCTCGTTTTGCTTCTTCTTCAAGGATTTCTGCAGCTTGCCGTTTGGTCCCGACGAAGAGGATGGAATCGCCGCCTGCAACGAGATCTCGAACGAAGGCATAGGCTTGTTCCATTCGCGTGAGGGTCTGCTGTAAGTCGATGATATAAATACCGCTGCGTTCACCAAAGAGAAATTTCTTCATCTTGGGATTCCAGCGATTGGTTTGATGTCCGAAGTGCACACCGGCTTCCAACAATTCCTTGATTGCCACTACCCCCATGCCTTCACCTTCCTCCAGGCTTGCAGAGCGCCCGCTAAACGGGCGAGGGAATCGCTTCCCTTATTCTCAAGCCATACAGCGAACAACGCGCTGTTATTGAGTTGAATAATCGGCCGGTTCTCTTTCTGTGAACGCGACCCCTGTCAGATATCGATCGGCGACGCTACCATAGTCACAGCGAGGTTTCAAGCGACAAACGGTCTTCACAGGCTAAGATCGATAGCTCGCATTGATGCGGACATAATCGTACGACAGATCCGTGGTCCACATATGGGCACATGCCGTACCGAGGCCAAGATGGACCGCAATGGTAAACTCTTTCCGCTTGAAGACCTGTGCGATCTTGCGCTCGGCCTCGAGCCCCATTCCGATACCCTGTGTGACCATCCGTATGTCGTCGAACCTGACGGTCACTTTAGCCGGATTGATCGGAACGCCTGATCGTCCGATGGCCGCCATGACTCTTCCCCAATTGGCATCCTCTCCAAAGAGAGCGGTTTTCACCAGATTGGACGTGGCCACGGTTGCCGCAACGCGTTTCGCGGCAGCGCGCGTCTTGGCCCCTTCAACCAGTACCTTGACGATCTTGGTCACCCCTTCTCCATCACGGCAGATGAGTAAGGCCAAGGTCTGTGCCGCCTCGGTCAGGAGGCGCTCAAAATCGCGAGAGGCACGGCTCTGTGGTTCGATGACCCGATTCCTTGCAAGGCCGTTTGCCAAACACAGGACGGTATCGTTCGTACTGGTGTCCCCATCCACGGTGATGCAGTTGAATGACTGGTCGACTGCGGCCTTCAAGGCCTGTTGCAGCGCAGGGGGGGTGATATCTGCATCGGTCGTGAAATATGCGAGCATCGTGGCCATATCGGGATGGATCATGCCTGACCCTTTGGCCATCCCGCCGATCGTGATCACGCGACCACCGATCCTTGCTTGAACCGAGACGGTCTTGGGCCGTAAGTCGGTCGTCATGATGGCCCGAGCGGCTTGACCACCACCCGTTACACTGAGACGCGAACACAATGTGGGGATCGCTGTCGTGATACGGTCAATAGGGAGTGTGCGTCCGATCACGCCGGTCGATCCGACAAAGACTTGATGAAGAGGGATCGAGAGCTGTTGAGCAACCGTCCTCGCCATCGATGTGGCTGAGACCAATCCTTGGGCTCCCGTGCAGGCGTTGGCGTTCCCGCTGTTCACGACGATCGCGCGCCCGCAATGCTGACGCAGATGGCGACGATCGAGCAGCACTGGAGCGGCAGCCACACGATTCTTCGTGAAGACTCCGGCGATCGGTCCGCTCACATCAGAAACGCACAGCGCCAGATCGAGGAGTCCGGGTTTCTTAATCCCACAATGAATACCCGCGGCTTGAAATCCTTGCGGGGCGGTAATGCCGGTCTGTTTTGCTTTCATAGAGCGAGGCTCCGTGAGGGTGACCAGTCGAGACTGGGATTGTCAGCAATGAGAGGCTTACGGATAGCTACCGGGGGCAGTCAGGCCGGTCTCTTCCGGAAGACCCAGCATGAGATTCATCGCTTGAATGGCTTGCCCCGCGGCTCCTTTGACAAGATTGTCGACGGCTGCCACAGTCACGACCCATCCCGCCCGTGCATCCGCGTGCACCGCGATATCACAGTAGTTTGTTCCCTTGATGTAGCGTGGGTTCGGCACGATATCCTCGTACAATCGAACGAATCGTTCACCTTTGTAGAACTCTCGGTACAAGTCTCGGAGCTCCGCTAGGGGCATCGCGTGAGTCAGTCTGCAATAGGCCGTGCTCAAAATCCCCCGATTCATCGGGACAAGGTGTGGGGTGAATGTCACGGTCACCGGGCCGACTTGCTGCAAACCCGAGAGTTCCTGCTCGATTTCAGGTGTATGACGATGTTGCCCAATCTTATAGGGTTCGAGCGATTCGTGCGCCTCAGGGAAATGATAGGGGAGGGCCGGACTTCGTCCTGCTCCCGACACCCCGGACTTGGCGTCGATGACGATCGTCTCCGGCTGCACCAATCCCTTGGCGAAAAGCGGCGCCAGTTGAAGAATCGCAGCAGTAGGATAACATCCCGGTGATGCGACGAGTTTTGCTTGTGCAATGTCGCGCCTGTGGAGTTCAGGTAGCCCGTAGACCGCGTCCTTGAGGAGCTGTGGGTAGGCATGCGTGGTCTGATACCATCGTTCATACGCGCCCACATCCTTCAGACGATAATCAGCACTGAGGTCCACGACCAACTTGCCGGCCTTGATGCAAATGGCGACCGGATCCTGTGACTTGGTATGCGGAAGAGCGAGAAAAATCGCATCTGCGCGGTCCGCCAACGCTTCCGGTGCCAGCGCTTCGAACCGATGCTCCACGATCCCTTTGAGACTGGGGAACACGGACGCCACCGATTGCCCCGCAGACTTTTCAGAGGTCACCGCGGTAATCGTGAAATAGGGGTGAGCCGAAGCCAGACGCACCAATTCCGCACCGGCATACCCACTTGCTCCCGCAATAGCGACTCGTACATTCTTTCCCATCATCCAACCTCTACGCTGATCATCAGCCTTGATTCCTCGGATGGAGAACCCAGCTCAACGACATAAAAAAGGGAAGGCCGAGGCCTTCCCTTTCGTGTATCGGTGCCTCCTGCGTTTAGCGCTTGGAGTACTGGAATCGCTTGCGTGCGCCCTTTTGTCCGTACTTCTTTCGTTCCTTCACTCGTGAGTCACGGGTGAGCAGCCCTTCCTTTTTCAAGGGAGTACGGGTTGACGGTGTCATAGCTACGAGTGCCCGTGCGATCGCATGGCGCAGCGCGCCTGCTTGTCCCGTTGGGCCACCGCCGTAGACGGTTGCGCTGATCGAATATTTTCCCATCAGCCCTGCCATTTCGAGCGGGAGCTGAATGATCTGCCGAAGGGTTAACCGCGGAAACGCTTGTTCCAACGGCTTCTCGTTCACGGTAATCTCACCTGCGGTCCCTGTGACCCAGGCTCGCGCCACCGCACACTTTCTTCGTCCCGTTGCGTACTGTGTCACTGCTGCCATGCGACTGATCTCCTTCTCGTTGGGGTCATGCGCTCGTTAGAGCGAAATCGGTTGCGGTTGTTGCGCCTGATGAGGGTGGTTCGGCCCCGCGTAAACACGAAGTTTCTTGGCCATACCGTTGCCGAGCGGTGTCTTCGGGAGCATCCCTTCAATCGCGGTGATCAAGAGCTGTGCCGGATCCTTTTGGAAGACATGTTTGGCCGAAGCGGTTTTCAAGCCACCCGGATAACCGGTATGACGATGATAGAGCTTCTTGTCAAGCTTTCCGCCGGTCAAGTGAATCTTCTCCGCATTGATGATGACGACATGGTCGCCGATGTCCACGTTCGGGGTGAACGTCGGACGATGCTTTCCACGCAGGACACCGGCGACTCTCGCAGCCAAACGCCCAAGAGTCTTGCCGTCGGCATCCACCAGATGCCAGGTTTCCTTCACATGAACCGGATTCTCAAAGTACGTCGTCATCATCTTCTTTCTCCACTGCGGCTCTTCCAGCCGACGTTAAAGGACTTAAACTTCCTGTGCACCGATATTCTTCGTTTCCAACTTCGATAGCCATGCGTCCAACTGTTGCCCGCTTCGCCGCTGCCAGACATCCGGCGTAACATAGATTGGGGCCTGACAGCGAAGGGCCAAGGCAATGGCATCGCTGGGACGCGCATCAAGCGTACGAGTCACTCCCTTGTTTTCAAGGAAGACCGTCGCATAGTACGTACTACTCTTCACGTCGGTCAGGACCACACGTGCAGTGGTAATCCCAAGATGCTCGCCGCAACTCTTGATCAGATCATGGCTCATCGGCCGTGCAGTGACCGACGTATCCAAGGCGCGCTTAATCGCTTCACCCTCCGATGCTCCGACCCACACCATAAAGTGCTCGAGGTCGCCGTCCTTTCGAGCCAACACCACGATCCTCGTATCCGTCGCAGGGTCCTCGACCACACGATCAACCAGAAGCTGAATCAAAGGGCCAGATCCTTGTGGTGAGCCACCGTCCATTATCAGATCGACCTCGCTCAGGAATCGAGCTTACCGAAATCTTCCGGCTTCAGATTTTCCAACCACTGGCCGAGCTCTTCGGAACTTTGCTTGCGAATCACCGACTCACTCGCAAAAATCGGCGCCTCGGTGCGTAGCGCAAGCGCAATGGCATCACTCGGGCGCGAATCCACGGCATACTCGGAGTCACCGTACATCAGATGGATCTTGGCGAAGTAGGTATTCTCGTTCAGATCAGTGATGACCACGCTAATCACTTTGGCATCAAACGCATCCAAATAAGATTTCATGAAGTCGTGGGTCATCGGGCGGGGTGGAGCCACTTTTTCGAGCGCCAAACTGATTGAACTGGCTTCCGCTTTACCGACCCAGATAGGGAGCATCTCAACTTGATCATCGTCCCGCAGAATGACGATATACGCATTGTTGTAGGGGTCGAACATCAACCCCTTGACCTGCATCTGCGTAATCATCAGTATCCCTTATTGAATGAAACGGAACAAAGCACATGACTCTGCACCGTACCACTTTCAGAATGGCCGTGTCAACGAAGTCGGCGACAACGCAGGGGAAAAGCTGAGTCTGGTTCCTACGCAACCAAGGACAGAACGTGACCGTCAGCTACTAGCCGGCCGATAGTTCTCCGCGACCTTTGAGGAATCAACCGCCTCGCCGAGCTTCAAGAACGCCTTCATCTGTTTGCGCACCAGCTCGCGGCCGCTCTCATCGCCCAGATTGACTTGATACTCATTGATGACCATCACGCGCATGCCTTCCCACTTTTTCCAGCACTCGACGCAGACCTTGCTTTTGATTTCTGATTCAAGTTTACCCAGAAACAAATTGGCCGTGATGGCTTCACCCGTTTGCCCGCATGTCACACACGCAACTTCAGCCATATCAAGAACGCTCCTTTATTCGTACCGTATCCGGTAAATAATCTCTCATGTAAGGTGGCGCTATTCTAGCAGAGATGTTTAGATGAAGAAAAGATGAGCGAGGCTTCTTCTCACGTTGTCCAATGGTCAACCTCCCCTAAACCGTAAGAACACCCCAACTGTAGAAATGGAGTCTGATAAAACCAGACAAGGTTCATTTCCGGCCTTGCCCGATTGCATGTGCATAAAGTAGTGCGCATCGCGAGGCCGACTGATGGATCAGGAAAGCGTCGGTTGACGCGAGCAGGGTAGAGACAAGACACCTTATCAACTCATCACGCGTCAGGTAAGAGTGGAAAATAGAACGGCTACTGGGGAAGGTGACCGGCAAAGCTGGAATCTGGATTCCCGCACAGTGCACGGTGCAAGATCCCGCACCAAAAAGTCAGCGATTTTGAGGCGCGAGACGGTCAGCAGTGTCTTGACAAACCCAAGAACGAGCTCGGGAAGCGAGCCCTGCCTGAGGTCACGAACGTCTGGAGAATACCGCGCAGGCAATTCGGAAAGGCCTTCCAGCAAGGCCGCAGCGAACGAATGGGCGAGTCGTACTCTCTGCCGTACGTTGAGCTTCTGAGTAAGGCGAGAGCGCCGCTGGTAGACTTTGTCGACAGCCTGATAGCAAAGGTATCCGACCCTATTGCATTTCCCTGTGCGGCGGCAACATCTTCTTCAGCACCTCGTCTTTGCGTTCCACTGAATACTTCATCCAGGTCCTCGTTTCGTCTCCTGGTGGTTTCTAAGAATTCCCCTGAGTGACGCGACAACTATTCTGACACAGGGGGTGTGGGCGCAGTGCTGAGTGAGGAGACTGTTCTCTTCACACGCACGTTGCAACAGAATCGTCAAACAATCGGTCGCGCGTGACGATCACTTTCGAGGTTTTACTTAAGAACGCATCGACGGCATTATTCCAGGTGTCCAGTTTTGTTGTCACCTGACTGAGATCGAGTTTATTGGTCCGGATCAGGTTTAACACTTTTTCCGCATCCGTTCTTGCATTGGCTAAGCCTGTTTTATGCGTAATGCCGGTGATGTACATGTCTACCAATGGTAGTGCAAATTTCTTGGGATAAATGCCAACGCTTGTACAGACACCATAGTTCTTCACACTGCTCAGCGCAACGTTCAATCCTTTACCGCTGGAGGTCGCTTCTACCACGATGTCATATCTATCTTTCACTTCTGTCACGGAAGCATGACACGTATCAGCGCCTATAGTCTTTGCCAATGCCAGATCATCATTGATCTCATCCACGTATGCAATTTCCCTGGCACCCATGGCTTTCGCCAGGAGTATGCAATACAAGCCGATGCTCCTCGGCCTTCCTCCGATGATGAGCACCGATTGATTGGCGTCCTTTTCCAAATAGGGAACGATGGCTCTGTAGGCATCCGGCACATTGTCGCTCAGACTGGCGAGGTGAACTGGATCAATGTGAGCAGGGATGTTCAACAACATCGCGTCTGCATAGGGTACTTTGATGACATCCGACATGGCGCCTCCGAATTGCAGATGTAACCCTAAGCCATAGGTTGACAACTTAGGAAAGCGCTGGCAGGAACTTGTTATGCCGTTTGCACAATTCATACAAGATCCGCAAGACAGCTGAAAAGGAACGGAGACCACATCTCCTGCTTTCACGTGTGTGACATGATCGCCTACTTCCAGGACTTCCGCTACACATTCATGACCAAAGGCGAAAGGTCCGGAGATCATCTTCCCGAAATACTGGTTAAACAAGGGATCAACGATACCGAAGAACTTACCGATTGTAAGTTTGGGGACTATGTGGTCGAAAAGGTACAAATCATCGAGATCGCATTTGGCGACGGCAAATGGTCTTACCAATGCCTCGTGAGCATGCGTCAGTTGGGGCAATGCAACATCTCTCCATTCCAACTTGCCCTTCTTTACAAAAAACAATTGTTTCATGGCTAAAAACTCACTGGCTCGATGTTAACACGTTCTATTAGGTGTTCAGTTCCACTTTGTAATGGTGTATGCCACAGGACGGGATCAGGAGGCGCAAGCCGTGACCGATGACGCGGATCTCGAGAGAGGTGGCTCCGGTTGGTTGGACAGTTTTTACCAGTTCATAAGTGGCGCCTGGCGGATTGCTGACTACGCGGCAGTCCGTCGTGTGGTCAGATTGTCATAATAGACCTGGTCGGGCGTCTGGCCATCAAGCGCCTGATGCGGTCGGGTCTGGTTGTAGAACAGCAGATAGCGCTCCAGCCCCTGATAGGCAGTGCTGACCGTGTCATACGCGTGCAAATAGACCTCCTCATATTTCAGGCTTCTCCACAACCGTTCCACGAAGACGTTATCCCGCCAGCAGCCTTTGCCGTCCATGCTGATCTGAATGCCGTGGTCTTTCAAGAGTCCCGTGAACTCCTGGCTGGTGAACTGGCACCCTTGATCCGTGTTGAAGATCTCGGGGCAGCCATGCTGCGTGATCGCCTCTCGCACGGCGTCGAGACAGAAGTCCGTGGTCAACGTATTGGAGAGCCGCCAAGCCAACACTCGGCGACTGGCCCAGTCCAAGATAGCGAAGAGATACACGAAGCCGCGTCGCATCGGAATATAGGTGATATCGGCCGCCCAGACATGATTGGGACGACAGATCGTGAGATCACGGAGGAGATACGGGTAGATGGTGTGGGCCGGATGCCGCCGACTCAGATGCGGTTTCCGATACAGCGCCTCAATCCCCATCCTGCGCATGAGGGTGACCACCTGGCGTCGCCCAATGGCATGGCCCTCCTGCTGTAACAGATCGCGCAGCATCCGAGCCCCGGCAAAGGGATAGTTCAGATGCAGCTCGTCAATCCGCCGCATCAACGCCAGCGTCGTCTCGGAGGTCGGCGTCAGCTGGTAATAGGCGGTCGAGCGGGCCAGCTGCAGGAGTTGGCATTGCCGCACAACCGGCAAGGGATGCGTGCGATCGATCATCGCTTTGCGCTCAGCAAGCCGGCCTTGGTGAGCGCGCCTTCTAAAAAATCATTCTCCAAGGTCAGTTGCCCGATCTTCGCGTGCAGGGTCTTGAGATCCGGAGCCTCCGCTGATGGTTTCGTCCCACCAAATACGTCCGAGGCTCGCGCCAGCAACTGCTGTTTCCATTCTGTGATCTGGGTGGGGTGGACGCTGAATTGCTCGGCCAATTCGGCCAGGGTCTTATCCCCTTTGACCGCGGCCAACGCCACCTGTGCTTTAAAGGTGGCTCCGTGATTCCGTCTCGTGCGTTTCATTGCCTCGCTCCTTTGTGTCGCCACCTTCCGGTGGCGTTGGTGAAGCCAGGCTCCCACTTATCACACTGTCCGAATTTCCGAAGCCCTCTCTTGATCGTCAGTACGACAAGGATTGGGGCCAGCTTGCGATTGATGGCGATCGCTACGGTGAACATGGCGTAAAAATACATTTCCATATTGAGAGTCCACCCAACAACCAGCACGGGGTAAAACTGGTCCACTGATTCGATACTTTAGGGGCGGATGCCTTTATCTCCTCACTGAGACATCATTGACGGGCCTGCAGGGATGCAGGCCCGTCAATCTCCATCTTTGCCCATCCAACGATTCGGTATTTCTTAACGCTTCTTGCGATTAGCCAGATGGCCTGATCGCACTTGGCAAGCCAAGACATCACAAATCACCCTGGTGGCCATGAGGCTCGTAATCTCTGCCGCGTCGTAAGGCGGGGAGCATTCCACGATTTCCATCCCCGCCAGGGGTTTCGTGTCGGCGATGATCTGGAGAAACTTCAACACTTCACGCGGGAGAAAGCCGCCCGGCTCCGGCCAACCGGTGCCGGGCACAAAGGCGGCGTCCAAGCAATCGACATCGAAACTCAACCACACCGCATCAACACCATTAAACGCGACTTCGAGGGCCTGCTTTGCGGCATTCTCGATGCCCATTTCCACACAGTCGGTCACGGTCATGATGCTCGTTTGACGTTCACGGCCGGACTTCACGCCGGGCCGTGGCGCTTGCCAGCCGCCGATGCCGATCTGGACGAGATTCTTCGCCGGCACGTTGGGAATATTCGTCGCATGAAACCAGGGGGTGGTGTGCATCCGCTCGTCGAGATCGGTCTCCTGGGTATCGACGTGCCGATCGAAGTGAAGGATACCGAGTTTCTTGCCGCCCATATTCTGCGCCACGCCTCGCACGGTCGCGAATCCCAGAGAATGGTCTCCACCCAACACTACGGGAAAGGCCCCACTGGCATAGACATGCCCCACGCCCTTACTGACTTGGTCGAAGGTCTTCTCGATATTGCCGGGAATGGTAAACACATCGCCGAGATCGCACATGGAGATCGACTCCCGGAGATCCACCCCAAGCTCGAAGCTATAGGTACCGTATAAGGCCGAGATTTTGCGGATGCCTTGGGGGCCGAATCGGGTGCCTGCCCGATAGGTGGTTCCACCGTCGAACGGCGCTCCAAGAATGGCGACATCGTAGCCCCCGCACTTGCGGACATCCTCGACATAGGGCGCTTTGGTGAAGGTATTGATGCCGGCAAAGTGGGGAAGCTCTCCGCGACTGAAAGTGGGAATGCGGCGATCTTTGATGGAATCAGCCCCGGGCAGGCCTAATTCAAGACCTCGGGCGACTTCTTCTTCATATTTCGTGGTCGGCAGCAGTGCCTCCGCTTCCACGGCGAACTTCGCCTCCGGCCCGTAGTTGTCATGGAGAGGAACCTTGCCTTGATACGTTTTCTTCTTTGCCATGAATGCTCCTTTCTATCGGATCAATAGATTCTGACTCTCTGTGAATCGTTCCTTACAACACAGGTCTGGATACAGTGCCTTCCGTCATTCTTACCCGGGCTTGGCCTTTTCTGGATGGGCTGATGCCTCGTTCCTACCAATAAAGATATAGAGCGTCGTCACTGTGAGTATGCTGCCCAGGACGAGCGGGACCGCCCAGAGTTGCCACCAAGGGGCATTGGGCGAGGTGGCATAGGGACGTGGCCAGGCGATGTTCAGGAATTCAAACAGCGACCAGAGGAACGCGGCGATATTGATCAGTAATCCCCATGTACCCAGTTTCAATTCGCCCAATGAGGGATCCCAGCGTCCTGTGACGCGGGTGTAGAGTCCCACGCCGGTCGTCATCGCAAACATGGCGTACAACCCGCCGGTCCCAAATGCCAAGACCGTGGCGACCGCTTCATCATTCAGTCCGAAGAGCAATCCCAGCGTGGCCAGGAGAACCGTGGACAGCACGGCATTATGCGGAGCTCCGGCTGAGGTGACCCGACTGAGGACGGCCGGCATACTCCCTTCGCGCGCCATGGAGAACACAATCCTGGAGGTGTACTGCACCATCGAAGATCCGCAGGCCAGGAATGCGATCATGACGATCGCCAGAAAAGGCGTCTCCGCCCACGCTCCAAAGTTGGCGACGATCACTGGCGTGACAGGATCGGATACCGCACTTGTCTGCTGTAACGTCTCACGGTTGAAGCTGAGGGTCAGGGCGGCAGAGTTGAAGAGCACGACGCTCCCCACCATACAGAGCGAGAGAAAGATCGCCCGTGGCACCATCCGTTTCGGTTCGTGCGTTTCTTCGGCAATGGTCGAGCAGGCATCGAACCCGATGAAGGCCCAACCGGAAATGGCAAGCGCAGCCAGAAACGCCGCGGTCTGACTTGGAGCCGTTCCTGTCCCCAGATGGGCGTACAGTTCGGAAAAGTCGTGCTGCCGGAAAAAGAAGAACAGCAAGAGTGCGACGCCGAATGAACCGATGATTTCCGCATAGACGCCTAGGGAGATGAGGAACTTGAAGACCGAGACGTGGATGAGGTTGAGGATGGTGCAGACCAACAGGAACACCGCGCCCCAGATGACCAGAGACACACCTGTTGTTCCGCCTCCCGATCCGAAGAAAATCGCCAGCCAGACCCCGCCGGTATAGGCGGTCGTGGTGAGCATGGCGATCGTGGAACTGACGTAGATGGCTCCGGCATAGGTGCCGGTGATGGTGCCTCCGAGCTGTCGTGCCCATTTGTAGGCACCTCCTGCGATAGGAATTTGCGAGGACAACTCCGCATACACCGTGGCGACCAACAACTGCATCACCAAGCAGAGTGCCAGTGCGGGAAACCAACCGCCCCCCGTTACAACTGTCTGTACGCCGATGATGGCATAAAGCCCTGCCACTGGTGAGACCGTGGCGAAGCCGATGGTCAAACTGTTCCAGAGCGTCAGACTGCGCTGAAGCGTCTCGGAGGTACTGGTCGCCGTCGCAGAAGAATCGTTATCCGGAATTTCGTGATTTACCATGACAAACTGCCACGGCTCGGCAGCAGGTCTGACTGATCCGTTACGGAATGGAAGTTGGGATGAAGTTGCATAACGAAGCCTCCTCGTGAAGGGTGTGATTCCCAAAAGGCCACGTACCTGCGTACATGATCTCCCGGGCTTTTATCCCTCCGTGGAGCCTCGTTAGCGAGGCCGAAAACTCTTGGACCAGTCGCTCCATCCGATAAGGAAGGAAGCCGGAACCCTAGTTTTCCTTTTGGAACATTGTTTTCGGAGACTATTCCCTTGTCCTACTAATGTCAAGGTTGCGTCTTGAGTCCATCAATCCACTGTAGCAGCCTGCTGAAAAACCCTCTACTCATCCTTCGAGAGCCTCAGGATGAGCGAGAAGAGCATTGAAACTATGAGGGTTTCCCGTTCGTACTAAGCTTCTCGAAGCACACAGGTTAAGTTTTTCAGCAGACTGTTAGAAATGTCAGTAGTCACAAGGGGACGACTTCGAAGTGTGCGTCCTTGCATCTCGAAGGCACGAGATATGGGATCTGGATCTGAAAATGAGTTTTTGACCGTGATGTGATGTATTGAGGGCAGCTCTCTTTATCGGATCCTATGAGAAGGTTAGGGAGTCTGTCGAGGTGTAAGAAGGACGACCATCGATGAGGAGGAGAGCAGCCATCGCTCGGCTATCTAGGCATTCTAGAGCTTGTACATCACATCGGTGCGCAGTACATATTTCTCTCCACTCTCCACCACCGCTCCCTCATGCCAAATCGCGTGCAGAAAGACCAGTGCCGCTCCGGTCGTCGGGGTCACGGTCAGATAGGGAGATCGTCGCGCGACCTGGTCCATATCTTCAAAGAACCGTGTTTCTCCACCCGTCAGGTTGTCGTTCAGGTAGATCAGGAACGTCACCTCGCTCTTTTCGTAAGTCTCCAGCGTCATGTATGAGCCGTCCCGATGGGGTCGGAAGGTTTGTCCTGGGCGATAACGGTAAAACCGCCACCGTTCGTTGAACCGGACCAAGCGGCGATGGTCGACTACCTGGGGAAGGCAGTGCACGGCCCGGCGAAACAAGGCGTCGGCCAACGGTGTGTCGTCAACTAAGACGCGCTCATTGTTTCTGATTCCCTCGGCCACCATACCACCGACCGTTCCCACCTCGTACGTCAGCCCTTCGCTCCGTCGGATCAGTGCGGCACATTCGTCGTTGGACAGAAAATCGCGCAAAAGGAATATCTTCCCGGGATCCAATTCTTCCTTGGTCATGACTGATTCTCGCGATCTATTCCACGAATGCGACGTACCTACTGTCGCTGACAACCGTACCGCAGATTGTCGAATCGTCAAATAGACACTATCTCTCTGGCTCATGGTGAAACGGATGGCTAGATCAGGTTTCTGCATCACACCAGATTGAAACAAACAGGTTGGGGAGATGCCACGAGGCCTATTATTATGATGATGAAGAGATTGAATGGGATCATGGCCTGAAATCTGTTTCAAGAACGTGATAGTGTGAGGAGGGGAGAGAGTTGCCGATTGACCCTTGAACGGTGGCATGTTAAAAACAGATCCGCTTGATGATGCAGTGAGTGTGGGTACGCCCGGATGGCGGAACTGGCAGACGCGCCGGACTCAAAATCCGGTTCTCGCAAGAGAGTGGGAGTTCGACCCTCCCTCTGGGCACCATTTATAAAGCAGAAAAGCCGAGTTCGTTGTTGTGATGTGCGGCTCTCACCCGATTTCGTGACAAACGAATCACTGAGAACGTGGGGGGGGGCCGTCACCCAACATCAAGTACCCTCTTGACAGCGTCGCACTATTAGCCTAGTTTCTGTCATATTTCTCAAGGACGTACAGAGTGACTCCTTCAATTCTGAAACAGTCAACGTGGAACCGACTGAACAGCTTCAATAATCACGGTGTGAGTTCTTACTCTAAGGACGACCCGTCCACTTATTTTCTAAGGAGGCAGCACATGCGTAACGTGTTGGCACTGGGAGCCGCCCTACTTTGTGTCGGCTCTATGGGCGCGATGAATGTTGCAGTGGCACAAGAGCGACTTCAGCAATCATCCGGGGGATCTGCTATGGGCGTGGGGACAGGGGTAGGAGACGTGTCTGGTAACTCGAATCGCGTTCAGGCCTTTGATCGCAATGCGTTCCTCGACCGACTTTCTCTTCCTGAGACGATCTACGGTCGTGTGTTGGCTATTGATTTTCCAGCCAGCAAAATGCTTTTAGAAACAGGTGGGAGCTCTCATGATGAAGGCCGTGCGGGGACTGGAGCCATGAGTTCCATGACCGTCTATTTTGATGAAAGAACCAGCCTGGACCAGATTAAAGTGTTGAACAGTGGAGATGACATTTCTCTCCAAGTCATTGAAGCGGTCACTCCTAATCAGCAATATGGGGTTGGGCGCAAGATCGTTCGAGAAGTCTATTTACTGCGTGGCAATGAACGGCTCGCCGGATTTGGGGGGTTGGGGCAACGTCCGAATCCGTCAACTGAGC
The DNA here is from genome assembly GCF_001458735.1 of Candidatus Nitrospira nitrosa. NCBI lineage: Bacteria > Pseudomonadati > Nitrospirota > Nitrospiria > Nitrospirales > Nitrospiraceae > Nitrospira > Candidatus Nitrospira nitrosa. The sequence continues at coordinate 162,442 of NZ_CZQA01000009.1, read as the reverse complement.
GCGCTATCGAAACAAGTAGTGGGAGCACCACGGGTGGAGTGGCAGGATCCGTGTTGCCAGGTAAGATCACAGGGACTATCGATACCACAATCGGTGAATTTACCGGTGCTGCTCCCTGTTGGAACTGTGAACCTCAGCCAGGCTGGGGCTATCAAACCGTCGCACCGGAAACAAAGATTCCTAATAAGTCTGATTACGGTGCGGACACGTCGAAGCCAAATTTGATCAAAGGCTTCAATTGAGACGTTTTGGAATCTGAGCTTTGTGATTGGGGGCAGCTTGTGCTGCCCCCTTTTTTTTAAAAATTCCAACTAGGCACTGCTTGCTCACATGGTCCTGGTATCGACGAGCTGGCTAGCGCAGTCTGTTTTCATGATGAATGAGTCTGTGACCATGAGTGAACAAGAGAAGTCGGCTGCTACCGCTACCCCCACCTCTGAGCTGGATCTTCGTGGAGTGATTTGTCCTTATAACTTCGTGAAGACGAAGCTCAAGCTTGAGACCATGAAAGAGGGAGAGGTCCTGTCTGTCCTCCTGGATGATGGTGACCCCATTCGGAATGTCCCGCGCAGTGTGGCAAATGAAGGCCACACGGTCCTGGGCCAAGAACGTGTGGATCAAGCCTATCGAGTATTGATTCGACGGGAGGATAGTGACTGAGTGGTGTTGAACAGCCCGAAAGCATCCTTCTTCATCATTAGATTCCGTGAGGTCGTCGTCCCGTCTACCGTCGTTTCCCACCAGACACAACAATCGTAATGTCTTCTCTTTGTACCCCGCATAGTTGTCGGCTTACCTGACGCGCGGTCCCACGAAGAATCACCTCATTCGGTTTGGTCAGGTTGCAGGCCGCTACAATCAGCCGTCTCGGTGCGAGCCGAACAAGGGTGCTGAGTGCACGTGTGGCTGTGATCTGGGTGCCATAGGCAATGGTTGGGACCTCTCTTTCCACTGCATCAGCCACGCGTCGAGAGAGATGTGGGCCGGTACTCGGTAGCTGCCCCAGAACATAGAACGCCTCGCAAGGGAAACCGGCAACCGTCAGCGCAGCGATGGCGGCCGAAGGTCCTGGGATCGCGATGATCCGAGTGCCCTGAGCATGTGCTCCGGCTACGAGCAGTACACCGGGATCTACGATCAGGGGAGAGCCCGTATCAGCCACAATGGCGATCCTGGCTCCTTGCCGTAGCCGCTGGAGAAGTACCGCGACCTTTTCCCTCACATTCACCGGGCCATAACTGGTCACCGTTGCTGAAATCCGATGATGCGTGAGTAGTTGCTGTGTCATCTTCGGATCTTCGGAGGCCACGAGATCAACAGACTTCAGAATCGCCTGTGCCCGCAGGCTCAGATCATCAGGATGTCCGATGGGGACGGCCACCACATACAGCGACCCGCTTTCGTCCGGTGAGGTAGCCGAAGCCATTGACTGGCCAGCGTTTTCTTGACTCTGTTTAGGCGGCACCGATATAATTTCCTTTCAACCTGTTCGAACGTTGCGCCGGAGATTCAGCGGGGACATTCCCAATGGCAGCCGTCTGTTTCATGATCGCCCTCATCCTGTACATCGCGGCCACCGTGTCGTTTCTGTCTTACTCGCTACGACGTTCTGAAGCCCTTTCTAACGTGTCGCTGGGCATCACTGCGGCCGGCTTCGCGTTCCATACGATCACCCTTATCATGAGAATGACGGGAGCGTCATCTTCCGCTCCACCAAGTTTTTCAGATGCCTTGTCGTTTTTCTCCTGGATGATCATCCTGGTGCTGCTCATCGTTGAATTCCGTCATCGCATTCATGTGCTGGGATCCTTCATGGTTCCCTTGGCAATTGTCTCGCTCATCTCGGCGGCAGCCCTGCCGGAAAGCGAGCCGACGCTTCAACCCGTCTTCAAAACCTTGTGGTTTCATGTCACCCTCAGCATGCTGGGCACGGTAGGATTCGCCGTCGCATTTGTCGCGGGAGTGATGTATCTCATTCAAGATCGGCTCCTCAAGTCGAAACAATTCAACGTACTCTATAGCAAGCTGCCGGCACTCGATTTTCTCGATCACCTGAATCAGCAATCGATCGTCTTGGGGTTCCCATTGCTGACGTTGGGAATCGTGACAGGTGCCATCTCAGCCGAGCTCGCTCGCGGGTCGTACGTCAGCTGGAATCCAGAGCAAACATGGGCTCTCGTGACCTGGCTCTTTTATTTCGTCGTGCTCCTGGGAAGACTGACCATCGGCTGGAGAGCCAAGCGGGCGGCCTATCTCACAGTCGTCGGGTTTGCCTGTGTCATCCTGACATTGGTCGGCGTATTGCTCAAAGGGCATAACGCCTTGTCGTAGTCTATGAAAGTGGTCGTGTCATGCATCTGATCGTCGTAGGTTTGAGCCATAAGACGGCTCCTGTAGAAATCCGAGAGCGTCTGGCCGTTCCCGAAAGCCGTCTAGGCGAAGCGCTTATTCGTCTCTGTTCTTATCCGGGTGTGAAGGAAGGGATTTTACTGTCGACCTGCAACCGAGTCGAAGTCTACTCCGTGGTTGATGACATCGATACCGGGTATGGCCGCATCCAGGAATTTCTGGCCGACACCCATCTCTCGCTGTCGTCCGAACAATTGACTCCACATTTATATTGGCATACCGGGGATCGAGCGATTGCCCACCTGTTTCGCGTGGCGTCCAGTTTGGACTCCATGATCATCGGTGAGTCTCAAATCTTGGGACAACTGAAAGACGCCTTCGAGGTCGCACTGGCACACAAAACCACCGGTGTGATCATGAATAAAGTGGTGAAGAAGGCGATCTCCGTGGCCAAACGCGTGCGCACCGAGACCAAGATTGCCGAGATGGCAGTCTCCGTGAGTTATGCCGCCGTTGAGCTTGCAAAGAAAATCTTTTCGAATTTGCACGAAAAAACGGTGTTGCTGGTCGGGGCCGGTGAAATGGCCAAGCTGGCGGCGAAACATTTGATCGCGAATGGCGTAGGGCATGTGCGGATCACCACCAGGACTCCGCAACACGCAGTTGATCTCGCCGAGATGTTTGGAGGGACAGCCGTCCCGTTCGATCAGTTCAAGGATGACATGGCCTCGGCCGACATCGTGTTGGTGTCTACCGGCGCGGCCCATTACCTGATCGGGGCTGAAGATGTGCATCGAGCCGTCCAGGAACGAATGAATCGTCCGATGTTCCTGATCGATATTTCCGTGCCGAGAAATATCGACCCCGCAGTTCGCCACGTCGACAACGCGTTCCTCTTTGATATCGACGATCTCAAGCATCGAGTTGAGCAGAACCGCGCCGAACGGGTGCAAGAGGCTGAGAAAGCCGAGCGCATGGTGATTGAAGAAGTGACGATGATCCTCGACTGGATGAAATCGTTGGAAGTCACGCCGACCATCGTGGCGCTTCGCAACCGAGTAGAAGACATTAAGCGGGCGGAGGTCGAGAAAGTGCTGGGACGATTGGGACACCTCTCCGCACAGGATCGTGAACTCGTCGAGGGTCTCGCCTCATCGATCGTCAATAAATTGATACATCGGACAATGGTGACGTTGAAGAGCGAGGTGAATTCGTCGAGTGGGCCGGCGTTCGTCGAGGCAGCCCGGCAATTCTATGCCCTCGATCAACCAGCTCCGTCTACTCAACAGACGGAGCCCTATACCGGGTCATCTCGTTACCTCACGGACAGTCGCCGGCAATCGGAAGCCAACGTGTCGACCCCGGAACCCTCCGTTCCCAAACGAGCCCGCTAGCCTAAAGGTACAGAGAAAGGATCACCCTGTGTCGACACCGAACGGTCAACGCTCAACTCTGGTACTTGGGACAAGGGGGAGTAAGTTGGCGCTCTGTCAGAGTGAATGGTTTCAATCAAAAGTCCACGAGGTTGCACCCGAGGTTCGTGTCACGCTTAAAAAGATTCAGACGTCAGGAGACAAGATCGTTGACGTCCCGCTGGCCAAAATCGGAGGGAAAGGGCTCTTCGTCAAAGAGATTGAAGATGCCTTACTTGCCGGTGATATTGATTTTGCCGTTCACAGTATGAAAGACGTGCCTGCGCAACTGCCGACAGGGCTCGATATCCTCTGCATTCCTCCACGAGAGGATGCCCGCGATGCCTTCATCAGCCGAACCGGCTGTTCGTTCCAGGAACTTCCCGTGAACGCAACTATCGGGACGGCCAGTCTTCGCCGTCAGGCGCAACTGTTACAGGCCAGACCAGACCTCACGATCACCATGCTGCGCGGAAATCTTGATACCAGACTGCGAAAGCTCAAGGAAGGCCAGTTCGACGCGATTGTCCTGGCCGCAGCGGGGTTGCACCGGTTGGCTTGGGCTGAGACCATCACCGAATATCTTTCTCCCGTCCTCAGTCTTCCTGCCATTGGGCAAGGCGCGCTGGGTATTGAAGGCCGAGCCAACGACGAGTTTGTCCGCGCAATCCTGTTACGGCTCAACCACCAAGACACCCAGACGACGGTCACAGCAGAACGTGCATTTTTGCAACGGCTAGAGGGGGGCTGTCAGGTGCCGATTGCCGCGCATGCTACCTTGTCCGGTGACCGGGTGGTTTTAGAAGGACTCGTAGCGAGCATCGACGGGAAAACTATCATTCGTGATCAGATTGCAGGCCCAGGTCAGCAAGCCCATGCTCTTGGTGTACAGTTAGCTGAACGGCTGTTGAGCAGAGGAGGAGACAAGATTCTTCGCGAGATTTACGGATCGGCATGAGTAGAACGGAGCAACGCACAGGAAAGGTCTATCTCGTTGGAGCCGGCCCCGGGGATCCGGGTCTCTTGACGCTTCGTGGCCGAGACTGTCTTGAGCAGGCAGATGTCGTCCTCTACGACTACCTCGCCAATCCTGCCCTGCTTGCCCATGCTCCGGAGCATGCAGAACGCCTGTATGTCGGACGACGCGGAACGGGGAAATACCCGGAACAAGCGTCCATCAATCAGCTGCTGATCGAGCGTGCACAAGCTGGGAACGTGGTGGTGCGCCTAAAAGGCGGAGATCCATTTGTGTTTGGTCGTGGTGGCGAGGAAGCAGAGGCACTCGCCACTGCTGGAATCGCCTTTGAAGTGGTCCCCGGTGTCTCTGCCGCTGTCGCGGTACCGGCTTATGCGGGAATTCCCATTACCCACCGGACTTTGGCCTCCACCGTGACGATCGTCACTGGACATGAAGATCCCACCAAAGCTGCGACCTCGTTGGACTGGCCACGACTCGCGGCAACCCGTGGGACACTCGTCTTTCTGATGGGCATGAAACATCTCTCCACGATCACGGCCCAGCTCATGCAAGAAGGGTTGTCTCCCTCCACACCAGTCGCGATTACCCGCTGGGGAACCAGGGCCTGTCAACAGACGTTGGTAGGGACATTGTCGGACATCGTGTCAAAGGCTCAGGCCATCGGTATGGAACCCCCTACCGTGATCGTTGTGGGTGAGGTTGTTCGACTCAGGTCAACGCTCAACTGGTTCGAGCGACGTCCGCTGTTCGGCAAACGTGTACTGATGACACGAGCCAAAGAGCAGGCGCATGAGCTGGCCGCGCTCCTCGCCGGTTATGGGGCTGACCCGGTCGAGGGTCCGACAATCAGCATCGTTCCCCCTCTTGATTGGACCGCGGTAGATCAGGCCATTTCCCAGATCGACACATATAATTGGATCATCTTCACCAGCGTGAACGGAGTTGACCGTTTCATGACGCGGCTCTGGGCAAAGGGACTGGATGCACGTTGTATTGCAGGCCGACGGCTATGCTGCATCGGACCAAGGACCGCTCAAGAGTTGGAGCGGTTCGGCGTTCGAGCCGATCTGGTTCCGGCTGAGTATCAAGCAGAGGGAGTCTTAGCCGCACTGAACCAGCAGGAGATCCGAAACTCTCGTATCCTGATTCCTCGAGCCGAAGTGGCGCGGGAGATCTTGCCGAATGAGCTTCGTGCCCGTGGGGCTCACGTTGACGTGATGTCAGTGTACCGAACGGTGATCCCAGACCTGAATGCGGAGGGCTGGTGGCAGGAACTCCGAGACCATCGCCTTGATGTCGTCACTTTCACAAGTTCTTCCACGGTTCGAAACTTTGTTGCTATGCTAGGGGGGATGGAAGCTGTGCGTCCGCTCTTGCGGTCTGTGACCATTGCCTGCATCGGACCAATCACAGCCAAGACCGCAGAGGAATTCGGCCTGACGGTGTCAATCATGCCGAGGGAAAATACCATTCCTGCATTGGTGGATGCCATCGCCCACCATTATGAGAGCCGCGAGCCGTGTGCTGCGGGTGTTGTGCAGTAACCTAACGGCCCATGCCTTATGGGCCAGTCCTATACTGTAAGGAGGGAGCGTACTATGGTTCCTGTGAAGTCATTCATGATTCCCCGAGACAAGTTTGTGACTGTGCCACGCGATACTGATTCCCAGACAGCGGCCCGGATCATGCGCGATCGCGGGATCGGCAGTTTATTCGTGACGAACGACCGTGAGATCATCGGCATCATCACGGACACGGACATGATGCGCCGTGTCGTTGCAGCCGGGGCTGAGGCGACAAAAACCACGGTTGAACAAATCATGTCGGCTCCCATCGTGACAATTGAAGAAAACAAGACGTTGCTGGATGCCAATGATCTCATGGCACAGTCACACCTTCGTCATTTGGGGGTGACACGTGACGGCCAGTTGGTCGGAGTCATCTCGGTCCGAGATCTTGTGGTCTTTCTGACCAATCTCCCACGGAAATAGAGGTCTCTTGCTGTGGGGTTTTTTGACTCATCGTTGTGCAGGTGTAACAAGGGACGGTCAGCTGATGGAAATGATCTGGGTCCCAGATCAAATGGCCTTCTTGGCTGATCGTCTACAGAAATAAGGACCCTTGCTATGGGCTTTCCAATCCATCGCCTTCGTCGACTCAGACAGCAGGAACCGTTACGCCGGATGGTGCGAGAGACACATCTCTCGCCGGCGGATTTTATCGCTCCACTGTTCGTGATCGAAGGGCATGATCGTCGTGAAGCCATCGGGTCGATGCCTGGGCAATACAGACTGTCCATCGATCTGCTTGTCAAAGAGGCGGCCGAGCTTCGCACATTCGGGATTCCAGCTATCATTTTATTCGGCATCCCAGCGTCCAAGGATGAACGCGGCAGTTCGGGTTTAGACCCAAACGGTATCGTGCAGCGGGCGGTCAAGGCCGTCAAACAGCAGGTGCCTGATTTGATGGTGATTACGGATGTGTGTATCGATGAATATACCAGCCACGGCCATTGCGGCATCGTCCGGGACGGAAAGATCCTCAACGATGAAACGCTTGACTGCCTGACGGCTATGGCCCTCACCCACGCCGAGGCAGGAGCCGACATGGTGGCACCGTCCGATATGATGGACGGACGTGTGGCCGCGATTCGGAGGGAGCTGGATCGAGCCGGATTCGCCGATCTGCCCATCATGGCATACGCCGCCAAGTTTTCGTCCTGCTTCTACGCACCATTTCGGGACGCAGCCCACTCCATGCCTCACTTCGGCGACCGGCAATCCTATCAAATGGACCCGGCCAACGCGCGGGAAGCGTTGCGCGAAATCGACCTCGATATCAAGGAAGGGGCCGACATCATCATGGTGAAGCCGGCATTACCGTACCTCGATATCATTGCGACTGCTCGTCGCCGCATCCTTCTTCCCTTGGCGGCCTATCAAGTCAGCGGGGAGTACAGCATGATCAAGGCTGCGGCACAGGCAGGCTGGCTCGATGAGTCGCGTGCGATGATGGAATCGCTGTTGGCCATCAAGCGGGCAGGGGCCGACCTGATTCTGACCTACTTTGCCAAAGACGCCGCTCAGTTGCTTCGTTCACCACAATGAAAGTGACCCGCGGATATTCTGGCCAGAACCGGCGACCCTATCCCGTGGGCACCATCGGGAACTTTGACGGGCATCATCGTGGTCACCAGACGTTGTTACAGCGAGTGATCGAGGCGGCACGCAAGAAGGACGGAACCTCGGTTGTGCTCACCTTCGATCCCCATCCGGTGAAAATTCTGGCGCCTCAAGCCGACTTTCGATTTCTGACTGACGAGGATGAAAAGCTCGCTCGCTTCGAGCAGGCAGGTATCGATGAGGTGGTGCTCGTGGAATTCAGTCCGGCGTTCGCGTCACTGACTCCCGAGCAATTTGCGGGACAGGTGCTGTCCAAAGGACTGGGACTCAAAGAACTATTCGTCGGGCAACATTTTGCGTTTGGCCACAAGCGAGCCGGCAAGATTGAGGATCTCGGACGGCTTGGCGATCAATTTGGCTTCATCGTTCATCCCACAGCTCCCGTGACCTTCAATGAAGGAGTCGTCAGCTCAACACGAATCAGACAGCTCATCATGGCAGGACAGGTTGCTCAAGCGACCGAGTTGCTGGGCCGACCCTATGCGCTGAGCGGGATCGTTGCTCACGGGGAGGGCAGGGGACGAACATTAGGATGTCCGACCGCCAATCTGCCGCTTCCTCCGGACCGCGTTACCCCGGCTGATGGAATTTATGCCTCGATCACGACCGTGGGTACAGATCGACATGATTCTGTCACCTATATCGGGAACAAGCCGACCTTTCATGGAGGAGTACGAGGATTGGAAGTCTCCATCCTCGATGGCCAATATGACCTCTATGGGCACGTGATCAAGGTCGAATTGATTGATCATCTCCGCGGCGACGCACAATTCACTGGTGAAGAAGCCTTGAGTCGACAAATCGCAATCGACAGGGAATCAGCGAGAGGCGCCCTCCGCCGCTATCACGACACATTTGGCACGTGATGGGTTCTTTGAACCAGCCTCAGCCAACCCCATGAACAGGACGGCTTGGCCTCCTCTCTTGCATCACGTCGTTCGAACCGTTCGATCTCGACAGCTCTTTCAACCAGGGCAGCATCTATTGGTCGCCGTCTCTGGCGGACCGGACTCTGTCGCGTTGTTGTCGCTCCTGCATCGACTCCGGTCTCGTTGGACACTGACTCTGACGGCCATCCATTGCAACTATGGATTGCGGGGCGATGAATCCGAGGAAGATCAGCGGTTTGTGGAAACGTTGTGCCACGGGCTAGCCATTCCCCTCCATGTGCGCAGGGCACAGATTCAATCTCGCCGTCGTACCGTCTCTGTACAAGCGGAAGCTCGTGACATTCGATATCGTCTGATGCAGGAGATCAGAACGCTGTGCGGAGCCGACCGCATCGCTGTTGGCCACACGGCAGATGACCAAGCCGAGACCGTCTTACTATGGATGCTTCGAGGGGCAGGATTGACTGGTCTTTCCGGCATGCCGGCAGTTCGGGACGATGCGGTTGTCCGACCGTTGTACGAGACCAGTCGGAAGGAGATCCTGACATACCTGCGTACGACCGGTCTATCCTATCGGGAAGATTCGAGCAATGCTAAACCGCTCTACCTCCGAAACCGAATCAGACGAGAAGTCATTCCACTGCTCGCACAGTTGGTTCCCTCAAGCATCAAGGTCCTCTGCAGACTCGCCGACCTCTGCCGGGCCGATGATCAGCAGCTGGATCAAGAAGTTGCTGCCCGCACGACTGCTGCCGTGAAGTGGGACTCAACAGGAGAGTGGACTCTCGATCGACGGACTCTGGTAGACCTTCCGCTGCCTCTGCAACGGCGCTGCCTTCGACTGCTGCTTCGCCGCTGTGACCCTCAACAGCGTCCCCCCAGCCTTCATAGAATCGAGCGAGTACTGCGTCTCGTATCAACCCCAAAGTTGGTCTCTCGACTGGACATGAAGGCCGGGCGTATTGTCGTCACGCCGCATGCGCTCCGCTTTCTTCCATTTTCGGTAGGGCATGAGTGTGAGAGACGGCCCTGGGATGATGACGTGCCTCGCGCTTCCTTCCCGGTTCCTGGAGAACTGATATGGTCTGGAACAGGACAACGACTTCAGGTACAACTGCAGAAGCACGATGGGAGAGAACCCGTACCGGGGCAGGAACGGATCCTGGTGGATGCCGATCGAGTCACTCACTCGCTGACCATCCGAAGCTGGTTGCCGGGCGATCGTTTTTGTCCTCGTGGCATGGGTGGACAGTCGAAAAAACTGCAGGACTTTTTTATGGATTTGAAGATTCCGATGGCACGGCGAGATCGTATCCCTCTGGTCGTAGCGCCCGAGGGCATTCTCTTGGTCGTTGGGTATCGGCAAGATGAACGCTGGGTGCCGACGTCCTCAACAGCACGCTGCCTGCTTATCACAGTACATCCTCCACCTCTCACAGAAGGAACCGACTGAGATGGAACGCATGTTTGGACGCCCGATTATCACCCAGGAACAGATGCGGAATCGGATCCGCGAGTTAGGACGGCAGATCAGTACCGACTATGCCGGCAAGGACCTGGTGCTGGTCGGTGTCTTAAAGGGAGCGTATGCGTTCTTTGCCGACCTGGCTCGAGCCATTCGAATTCCCGTGCGAGTTGATTTCATCGTGGTGACGAGTTACGGGACAGGAGCCAAGACATCGGGGAAAGTGAAGCTGGTGACCGAGTTGACCGAACAGATTAAGAACAAAGACGTGCTCCTTGTTGAGGACATTGTCGATTCTGGATTGACGGTTCAATATCTCATGAAGGCCTTGGCGAGGCGCAAACCGAAAAGCATCAATGTCTGTACATTATTAAGTAAACCGGAGCGTCGTGTCGTTGATGTACACGTTCAATACATCGGCTTCAAAATTCCTGATCAGTATGTCATTGGATACGGTCTCGATTATCAACAGAAGTATCGTAACCTTCCCTATCTCGCGGTGCTCGATCAATCGAGTGAGCAAGACGCCTAGCCCGCAGTAGTCATGAGCGCTTCTTCCACACCTGTCCATACACCGCTGCGACAAACCTGGCCACGGGCTCGCTGCAGCTAGGCTATCGAGGTCATGCGTGCCTGTCTCTCAATGCGTCTTTGCGGTTTCGTCCCTCGGCCACGCGACATGGCTCAGGGTTGACTCCGAGATCGCCGAAGGGGCACGAGCCGTCATGAAAAGTACGGGCTAGCATTTTCTCACGAGCTGTTGTCAATATGCGGAAGCCTGTGTTAACATCACTTCAATTCCTAATCACTTTCCATCCAACGTTATCGCCAAGGAGAACTGGATGAATTCCCGGGTCAAGAACCTGCTTTTCTGGGTCGTCGTCGGCTTGTTCATGATTCTCCTATTCAACTTATTCAGTGTTCCGACGCATGCGCCGGAAGAAGAAGTTATCTTCAGCGACTTTATGTCGAAGCTCGATAAAGGTGATTTTGAAAAAGTCATCATCAAGGGCAACCACATCAGTGGAGTGTTAAAAGACAAAACTCGCATCCGCACCTATTCGGCCGACTATCCCGATTTTGTAAAGGTGCTTCGGGAGAGAGAGGTGCAGATCGAGGTCAAACCGCCTGACGAGAGTCCCTGGTACATCACATTTCTCGTCACATGGGGACCGTTTATTCTATTCCTCGGTCTCTGGTTTTTTCTCATGCGGCAGATGCAGATCGGGGGAAATAAAGCACTTTCGTTTGGTAAGAGTCGGGCACGGATGCTGACGGAAGAACGAAAAAAAATCACATTTTCCGATGTGGCCGGCGTCGATGAGGCCAAAGAAGAAGTCCTTGAGATTATCGAATTCCTGAAGGATCCCAGAAAGTTTCAGAAACTTGGGGGGCGTATTCCTAAAGGGGTGTTGGTCGTTGGCCCTCCAGGAACTGGCAAGACTCTCCTGGCCAAAGCGATCGCCGGAGAAGCTGGTGTGCCGTTCTTCAGCATCAGTGGATCAGATTTCGTTGAGATGTTTGTCGGCGTAGGGGCTTCACGCGTACGTGACCTCTTTGAGCAAGGGAAAAAACACGCCCCCTGCATTATTTTCATCGATGAGATTGATGCTGTCGGTCGTCTGCGTGGCGCGGGTCTTGGCGGGGGACATGATGAGCGGGAGCAAACGCTCAATCAATTACTCGTTGAAATGGACGGATTTGATACGACTGAGGGAGTCATCTTGGTTGCAGCCACCAATCGTCCCGATGTGCTTGATCCTGCCTTGCTGCGACCCGGGCGTTTCGATCGCCAGGTTGTCGTGAATCGTCCGGATCTCAAAGGCCGTTCTGAAATCCTGAAAGTCCATACCAAAAAGGTTCCCATCTCCGGGAACGTCGAGTTGGAAAAGATTGCTCGGGGAACTCCAGGGTTTTCCGGTGCAGACCTTGAAAACCTTGTGAATGAGGCCGCCTTGTGGGCCGCCCGTCAAAATAAAAAAGAAGTCGAGAACATCGACTTCGAGATGGCGAAAGACAAAGTCATGATGGGTGCGGAACGGAAGAGCATGATTCTCACCGATGAGGAAAAGCGTATTACGGCCTATCATGAAGCCGGCCATGCCTTGATGGCCAAGCTCCTCCCTGGCACCGATCCGGTTCATAAAGTCACGATTATCCCGAGAGGCCGTGCGCTCGGTGTGACCATGCAATTGCCGACCGACGACCGGCATAATTATTCCAAGGAGTTTCTCTATAATACGCTGGCGATTCTCATGGGTGGACGTGTGGCCGAGGAGCTTGTCTTTCAGCATGTCACCACTGGAGCAGGCAACGATCTGGAACGTGCTACCGATCTGGCACGTAAGATGGTTTGTGAATGGGGTATGAGTGAAAAGTTAGGGCCGTTGACATTTGGGCAGAAGGAAGACTCCGTATTTCTTGGACGGGACTTCGCAACCAAACGAGATGTCAGCGATCAAGTCGCACTCGAAATTGATCTTGAGATCAAACGTTTCGTCACGGATAACTATGAACGTGCGCGCCGTGTACTGACTGAACAGATGTCCGGTCTCAAGGCCTTAGCAGAGGCCTTGCTTGAAAAAGAAGTACTGGACGGCCAAGAAATCGATCAAATTTTATTGCAGTCTTCCTCTCAAACTGTTCCAGCCTAATCTATTCGTATCACGGCTCTCCTCTTGGGGAGCCGTGATGGTCTTGCCAACACATAGATGCTAAGCTTCTGCTCCGGTGAGGATACCTTCATTCGGACCACGGGCATGGTTAGGGTCATACTTGGTCACGGTCTCGATGCAAGAGATGTCAGGACACCCAGCTTCCTCCGAACAGTGGTTTTTTGCGAAAGGTCAAAAGATTGATTGCCGGACTCGTCCTCTCATCATGGGCGTCGTCAACATTACGGCTGATTCGTTTTACGATGGTGGACACTATCTCAAACCTGACCGAGCTATTGCGCACGCAATGGAACTCGTCGGACAAGGCGCCGATCTGATCGATATCGGCGGGGAATCGACCAGACCCGGGTCCCAATTCATCAGTGAGCAGGACGAACTAGACCGTGTACTACCAGTCGTTGAGGAACTGGCCCGCCGGATATCCATTCCGATATCCGTCGACACCACAAAATCGCGAGTCGCTCAATGCGCCTTAGAGTATGGGGCCTCAATCATTAATGATGTGAGTGCGATGACACAGGATCCGGCCATGGCCTCAGTGGTTGCACGGTCAGGCGCCGCCGTCGTTCTCATGCATATACAAGGCACGCCTCAAACCATGCAGCTCGCACCGAGCTACGCGGATGTAGTCGGCGAGGTGATACAATTTCTGGACGCGCGGGTTCAGGATGCCATCCGTGCTGGGATCGCACGAACGAATATCGTGCTTGATCCAGGATTTGGTTTTGGTAAGCTGATGTTTCATAATCTCGAACTCCTTCGAAGGTTATCATCGTTGTTGACCCTGAATCGCCCGCTGCTGGTCGGGCTGTCACGGAAGGCGTTTATCGGAACAATCATCGACAAATCGGTTGAACATCGGGAATGGGGGACGGCAGCTGCCATTGCATTAGCCGTGGACCGGGGCGCTCGGATTATTCGTGTGCATGATGTCGCCATGATGATGGATGTTGTGAAGATGGCCGCAGCAGCAAGCCGCAGTTGGTCATCGCATGGAGAGGGGAATGATGCGTAGATTATTTGGAACAGATGGTGTGCGTGGCGTCGCGAATCTTGATCCAATGACGAGTGAGACCGCCATGCAGCTGGGGCGAGCCGCCGCCCATATTTTTATGCGACGAGCGGGACGTCATCAGATCGTCATCGGCAAGGACACGAGAATTTCTGGGTATATGCTGGAATCTGCTCTCACGGCAGGCATCTGCTCCATGGGCGTCGATGTCCTCTTGGTAGGGCCGATGCCCACACCGGCTATTGCCTTCTTGACTAGGAGTCTACGTGCTGATGCGGGCGTCGTCATTTCTGCATCGCACAATCCCTATCAGGATAACGGCATTAAGTTTTTCTCAGGTGATGGGTTCAAACTTCCCGACGAGGTCGAGGCCCGTATTGAAGAGCTCATTGTCTCCGATGAGATCAATCACCTGAGACCGACTGCCGACCTGATTGGGAAAGCCTATCGGATCGACGATGCTGACGGGCGATACATTGAATTTGCCAAACGGTCACTGCCGAGGGAATTGGATTTCCAGGGGATCAAGCTGGTCGTGGACTGTGCCAATGGGGCAGGATACAAAGTTGCTCCCACCGTCTTAAGAGAATTGGGCGCGACCGTTGAGGTGATCGGGAACAAACCCGACGGCATGAATATCAATAAGGGATGTGGGGCTGTCCACCCCGAACTCTTGCAAGAGACCGTCCGACTGCAGAAGGCCGATCTGGGAATCGCGCTGGACGGAGATGCAGACCGAGCTATTTTTGTGTGCGAACAAGGAACCGTGATCGACGGAGACCATGTGATGGCGGCGCTCAGCCTCGACCTCCACCACCAGGGTCTTCTGGCCAACCGTACGTTGGTTGGTACCGTCATGAGTAATTTCGGTCTGGAATTGTCGATGGCCAAGGCCGGGATCAAACTGATTCGTACGCCGGTCGGGGATCGATACCTCCTCGAACGTATGTTGGCGGAGGGCTATAACTTCGGCGGAGAGCAGTCGGGACATTTCATCTTTCTCGACCACAACACGACCGGAGATGGGCTGATTTCAGCCCTGCAAATCTTGTCATTGATGAAACGCAGCAACAAGCCATTGTCTGAACTGGCTAAGGCAATGACCGCAGTGCCGCAGATCCTGCTCAACATCCGCGTCAAACAGAAGCCGGTGTTAGAATCGATTCCTGAAATTGAGCAGGCTATTCAAGACAACAACCGCCGTCTCAATGGAAGCGGTCGTGTGCTCATCCGTTACTCCGGCACCGAACCGTTGTTGCGAATCATGGTCGAAGGCGAGCACGCGTCGGTTGTCAAGGAAGTCGCTGACGATCTCGCACGAGTAGTACAAGCCCATATCGGCTGAGCGTTCCAACCTGCATGAGGAACGCTCATGCTTCCATCCCTTACCGTTGCCGTTCTCATCGGACTTCTGTGTGGGGCACAGGTTCCGTTTTTCCCCCTCTCGGTTCTCACTGCCCTCCTGACGATAGCCGTCGCACTTACACTGCTCGAGCGAACCGGCTATCTGACGACAGGATCCGCACTCGCTCTCTACCTCGGCGTCCTGTCTGGACTCATCTATTGGTCCATCACCACCAAGCCCCCGTCTCATCACCCATCGCCAGAGGTCCTCAGTGTTGAGGAGACTGTTGTGACGGGTCGCGTGATCGTCCCGGTTCAGCATGGCGCTAGTCGTCAGACACTTGTACTGCAGACAGATGATGGAACCATGCGACTACGCCTGGTATGGCGCAATCCAGAATTCACCTTGCATCATGGTGACCGCGTGGCTGTCCACGGTCGTTACCATACTCCCCGAGGAGGGTTGAATCCTGGTGGATTCGACTATGCCACCTATCTTGAACATCAAGGAATCACTCTGGTCGGGACCATTGTGGGAGCTCAGGCCGTCACCTTGCTGGAGTCAGGAGCCGTAAGTCTTCGATGGCGTGGATGGAATCAGATCGATCATTGGCGAACCAGGATCCGAGAGGCTGCGATCCGTAGCGTTCGGCAACCGGCACTGGGACTGGTGCTTGGCATGATCATTGGTGAACGCGGCTATCTTGAGCAAGAGCTTCAAGATTGGTTCATGGCTACAGGCACGGTTCACTTATTGTCGATTTCCGGATCACATCTTGGGCTGGTTGCTGCGGTCGTTTATTGGGTCGTGCGATTCTTGATTGTACGGATACCGACCATGTCATTACTCACCATCACCAGACGCCTGACCATTTCACAACTGGCGATACTGTTCAGCTGGCCCGCTGTCGCACTCTACACGCTGCTTGCTGGGGCCGAATTAGCTACCGTCCGATCGCTTGTCATGATTACGATGGGGATGGTGGCTGTTTGGTTTGGTCACGATCGGCATCTGAACCATTCCATGGCCGTCGCCTTGCTTCTGATTGTGGGGCATGATCCCCATGCTATCTTTGACATTTCCTTTCAGCTTTCATTTCTCTCGGTATTCGTGATGATTCAGATGATCGGCCTCATCGCCTCATCGGACCAGGAGTTCACCCGAAATGAGTATGGATGGATTTCTCGTGCCACCAGCCATGGCGTCAAGGCTCTGATCTTCAGCGCAGTCCTCACCATCACCACGTTCCCTGTCGTCGCATTCTATTTCAATCAAGTACCGTGGCTTGGCATACTCACGAATCTTGCAGCCATCCCCTTAACCGGCTTCATTCTGGTTCCCTTTGGACTCTCTCTGGCGATCTGGACCATACTGACCGGTGCCGACGTGTTGGTCTGGGGATCAGGATTGGATTCTGCGTTCACGTGGTTGGTCGAAGGTGTTCACTGGTTCGCCACGATTCAAGGAGCTCAATGGCCTATTGCCGCGCCATCCATTCCAACTATGATACTGTTCTATGCAGGCGCCTTTGCCGCAAGTATGCCGATGGTCTCAAAACGATGGCGACTGGCAGGAACCGGTTTAGCGCTTGCACTGATCGTATGGTGGGTGTGGCCTCTGGGCCATCGCAGCGACGGCGATCACTGGCGTGTGACTTTTCTGGATGTGGGACAGGGGGATAGTGCTTTCCTTGAACTCCCGGATGGACAAACGGTGTTGATCGACGGAGGAGGACGTCACGATCGATTCGACATGGGACGAAGCGTGGTCGCGCCATTTCTATGGAACAGAGGCATAGCGCATATCGACCATGTCATTGGCACGCATCAACAAATGGACCATGTGGGCGGGTTGATCTGGATCTTCCACCATTTGTCTGTAGGACAGTTCTGGGACCAAGGTGTGGAGCGACCGGAACAGTTCGTCACAGACCTGACCTCAGCCATTCAGTCGAATGGCATTCCGAAGCGAGCGGCCATGCAAGGACAGAATGTCCTGAACGGAGGTCCTTGTCGGCTGATGATTCTCAATCCACAGCAAGATGTGGAACCAGCCGTGTCCACTTCGTTTCATACAGGGACTGAATTGAACAACCGCTCGGTCGTATCTCGATTGGACTGTGGCGCCAGTTCAATTCTCTTTGCCGCTGATATTGAGATCGGCGGGTTACGCCAGTTGCCGGAGAGCGGACACGAGCCTGTCACGGTCCTGAAGGTGCCGCACCATGGGGCGCGGAGCTCGTTGGACCAAAAATGGATTCGGCAGCTTCATCCTCAATATGCCATTATTTCTGTCGGGGCGACCAATCCCTATGGACATCCTGCTCCCGCTGTGATCAAGACATATGAAGAACAGGCGACGAGGGTCTATCGCACCGATCATGATGGAGCCGTCTGGGTACAAGGTCAGGTATCAAGCAGTGACCTCACGGTAACCAGTATGCGTGAACTCATGATCCAACCCATCGATGTGTTCACCTGCCCCTGGCGTTGTGAGATACAGAACTGGCGACGGTTATTCGCTCAGATCGGATAATTAAAGGCCACATGGCAGATTGGCTTGGACTGTTGTGGCGACAGTCCTATGAAAGAGGGCTTGCACTTCGATCCCATTCTCGCTACAAGATAACGTCATGGTTCCAACAGTTGAATGGAAAAATGAGGGCGTCCGTCTCTTGGACCAAAGTCGGCTTCCCGAGACGGTTGAGTTCATTGACTGCAATGACTATAAAACAGTCGCCGATGCCATTCGAACCTTAAAAGTTCGCGGGGCGCCCGCCATCGGAGTGACTGCAGCCATGGGGGTGGCCTTAGGGGCACAGGCGATCGCCACAACGGATTACCCATCCTTTGCACAAGCCGTGGGCGCCATTTGTGATGAACTGGCAGCGACCAGACCGACTGCGGTCAATCTCTTTTGGGCGATTGACCGTATGAGGAGAAAGCTGGAGTCTTTGCAAGGACAGTCGGTCTCAACAATCAAACAGGTGCTCATCTCAGAATCGCAAGCAATACTGGAAGAAGATATTGCCTTGTGCAAAACCATGGGGCGTCATGGAGCAGGACTCATCCAAGACGGGCAGACGATCCTCACGCACTGTAATGCAGGGTCGCTCGCGACGGCAGGGTATGGAACAGCGCTGGGCGTCATTCGCGCGGCATGGGAGCAGGGGAAGAAAATCCAGGTGATCGCAGATGAGACTCGCCCAGTCCTTCAAGGAGCTCGCCTCACAGCTTGGGAGCTCATGCAAGATCATATCCCTGTCACACTGATTACAGACAATATGGCCGGGTCTCTCATGAAACAGGGGAGGATTCAACTCTGCGTCGTCGGAGCGGATCGCATTGCAGCCAATGGGGACGTCGCCAACAAAATAGGTACGTACTCAGTGGCAGTCCTAGCCAGGGCTCACAACATTCCCTTCTATGTCGCGGCTCCCTACTCGACCATTGATCTCAAGACGAAAACCGGGGAAGACATTCCCATCGAACAGCGAAATCCGCTTGAAGTTACAACCATCCACGGTAGCCATCCCGTCGCTCCCAAAGATGTAGCCGTCTACAATCCAGCCTTTGATGTCACGCCTGCCGAGCTCATTACAGGCATCATTACCGAGCGAGGCGTGTTTAAGCCTCAGGAAATCAAAAGTCACTTTCTAAGCTGACTACGGCTGTGGCAGCGAGCATGCAATTATCCTCGCTGCACATGGTTTTTATTCTTTCCTACACACTGTTTCCCATAACCCTTGGTTGGTCGTTCCTGCTTCAACAGGCACCCACAGATCTCCTCTCGCGTGTTTGCCAGTACTTATTACCTCACCGGTTCCCATATGCCCGTAATAGTCCGTGGAAGAGATCGTTCTAAGAAGTTTCCCCATACAATCGACTTGCTTGGTGAGTGTGGTGGAGTAGAAGCGGGTAGGGGTTCGTCCTCCCTGCATCGTTTTCCAATCGATCAGGGCCGAGAATGTGACGACGTTTCCATCTCGACGGATCGTACTGGGGTCGACATACACAACCTGCAACGGGTGGGACTGATACCAATTCCCGAGGACCACCCACTCAGCCTGGACGGGGCTGTCAATGAGCATCAGGAATGTAGCGGCAAGCAAGAATTTAAACCAACACCTGGGCGTAAGCCATTGTTCTACCTCTGTCCACCGGCATCGGATCTTGGATCGCGTGTGGTTCAACATCGTTGAACAATCATGAGACAGAATCGTGAGCTTACCTCTTCGTCGACGGAACAGAGGGACTTCATGTCGGTTTTAAAAACACCTGGAGGAAGCAGTCGAGGCTTCACATCGCATCCAGTTCCATTTCAGATGGGTATTGGCGAAGCTGTTTCTCGCAGACTGATTGACAAAACCGCCAACGGCATTCTCGCGCACTGCAGAGGTCGTGTCCGGCTCGCCCCTTCAATCGTTGCGGTCTTATTGAACAGCCATGAAGCATTGAGAGTTGGTCAGCCACTGTCCAACCCTGGCGGATCCCCCCTCTGAAAGGCCCATCCCCCCCTCATAGGTAGGGTATCTGTCTCGCTTTCATTCCATAGAACCAGAAAGAGTCCGCCTTTATGCTTCGTTTATCGTTCTGAACAGCCCCACGGCTCTGGCTCGAGATGGTCCAGACATGAGCCCCCCGTGCCTACACCTCAAACAAATATCTGCATTCACAGAACAACCCTTGAGAACAAGTTTCGTGACGAGATACGCGAGTGATGACAGCTATTTATACTTACTTATAGACACGTTACCATTAAAATACCAGTTATCTCCAAGGTGTAATGGAGAGGCTTGACACACTCACACAGCAACTTATTTCAGAACTAATCGGTGATCTGTTTGCTTTGACCTACCCCTAGATCAGCTCGTCGCTAATTTTGAATTCACGCACTGGTTGAGGAAACAAGCTAGGCGAACTCAGCCCGATGTACAAGCTGCCAGCCTCTCTTCTCAACCCTGTAGAGAAAAATTTTATAAAACAGAACACGCCAAGAATAGGCACCCCTCGGAAGTAGGGGGTCATTCCTATTCTTCTTGCTTAAGACAAGGCAGAACACCATCTTTTGGACTATATCATCCTTCCATATGACCTCACTATATAGTACTGCTGAATGGCTCTGGATGGAGTGGGATTGTGACTTGCGTGGCGAAGCTGTATCTCGTGTCTGCACCATAAAAGGAAACCCTATTCATAGGACCAAACATGGGAATACTTCTAGGGCAAGATCAAGAAATTATACTAGAGCAAGGCCAGTCACATGCACTGACAACTCCAGGTGAATGGTACGCTGTCCAGACACATTTTCGCCACGAGAAGCTGGTACGAGATCGGCTGTTGGCAGTAGGACTCGAACCCTTACTTCCATTGGGTAAACAATGCCGCCAGTGGTCCGACCGCAAGGTGTGGATGAATCTCCCGCTCTTTGCCGGCTATTGCTTTGCGAGGCTCGTGTTGGACAACAGCCTTGCCGTTCTTCGAACACCGGGCGTGATCCGCATCGTCGGCACCCCGAAACCTGAACCGATTCCGGCAGAAGAAATTGCTGCAATTCAGCAGATCTGTTCCGTCAACCGTATGATCGAACCTTGCGATTACTTGGTAGAAGGCTCTTGGGTTGAAGTGATACGAGGTCCGCTGACCGGACTTCGTGGGCAACTCGTGCGGAGATCCAATCACCATGCCATTGTCATCCGTGCCCACCTCATTCAGCAGGCCGCTCTAGTCCACATCGAGGCTGATGAGGTTGTCTCCTTGCAGTAAATCTTCCAGCCTGAATCCCGTTTACACATATTCATGGCGCTGATGTCACGAACGTAGTGGGCCAAACCAGTGTTACGGGAAGGGTCGCGGGCCCAGCACGAACGAAATAGAACACTGGTTGATTTGTGAGATACCTCTGAAAATCTCTCTCATCCGGACCTTTGACTTGACCTTCAAGTCCTGAGCCCGCATCAGTCACTGATGGTTACCCTGATCTTTTTGGTAGCCGAGCGATGCACCTAAACATCAGAGCGCAAGGACAAAACATGGTGGCCATTGCCAGGAATATGCAGAGGCTCTGCGCCTTACGTGATGTGATACTTGTCATTACCATAGCGGTTGGCGTGATCGCATGTGCAGAAAAACGGGAGGATTATAAAGTCCACCTGACCGAACCATCTGACTTCTTCCTTGGACCAGAAGACATACTCAAAGTGACGGTCTGGAAGAGTCCCGACCTCTCAGGTGAGGTGGCGATTCGTCCAGATGGCACGATCACCCTGCCGCTTATTGGGGACGTGCCGGCTGCCGGCCTGACGGCAAATATGTTGGCCAAGCGCATCAGCGAGCGACTCACAGAATACGTGTCATCACCGATCGTCACGGTTCAAGTCAAAGAAGTGAACAGCTACTTCATTTATGTCTTGGGAGAAGTTTTGAAGCCCGGGAAGTACCCGCTGAAATCGTATGCCAATGTCATGCAGGGCGTTGCATTGGGGGGCGGCTTCGCACCCTTTGCAAACAAGAACAAGATCAAGGTACTACGGAATGTGAGCACCGGGGCGGTAGGGCATGAAGAGAAGCACCAGATCGAAATTCCGGTACGGTATGACGACATTGTCAAAGGCGTCGCTGTACCAGGAAACTTCATACTCCTAAGCGGCGACGTCATCGTGGTGCCCTAGGTGAGCAAAAGATGGTTTCGTGTGCATATCGCAGGCCTCATCCTTGGGATAGGTGTGGGGTGGTCCTCGCTCAGTCACGCGCAGATAGGTGAAATCGGTGGAGCAACTGGTGGTGGGATGGGTGGAGGAATGCCGATTATTCCAGGAACAGCGTTCGGCGGGGCGACCGATCCCAGTTTAAGGCGGACCGGTGATGGGTTACGTCTGGTTCCGTCGATTCAAGTTTCTGAGCGATACGACAGTAATGTATTTTTTGCACCAAAGAGCCAGCTTCGTGGTCTGACGCCGGAGGATTTCGTCACGACAATCGTGCCGCAAGTGAGAGCATTATATACCTCTCAAGAAAATCTGGTGAAGTTAAATGCTGTTGTGGGAGCAGTCGGTGGGTATTACGCGATCAATACAGGACTCAGTTATGTGGGAGCCAACGCCGGTGCGACGCTGGACCTGAGCAATCTCTTAAGCCGATGGAGACCAGGGGCGAGGCTCACCGTATCCGATACGTATTTTTATAGTCCCCAGCCCCCAGCGTTTCTTCTGGGCGACCAATCAGGCATACAGGCAAACCCTTTCGTCGCAGGCTTCCAGGCAACCCGTGCCAATACAAGTTCCAACAGCGTCAACACTGTTCTCGAGCTTCCGCTCACCGGAAAGATCAAATTGACTGGAAGCTTCACAAATAGCTTTATCCATTATGGAGCATCGGAGGTTCAGCAGGCCACGAGCCTGATCAGCCAAAACGTTTCCACCTACACTGCCGGTCTCCTAACGCAGGTCTCTCTGTACGACGCTTTGAGAGTGGATTTTACTGCGAATGAATTTGACCAAGGTCGACTGGGCTCGTTTAGCGCGCGAGGCGGTATCTTGGGGTGGACTCACAAGTTTTCCCCTACCGTGAGCGTTGATACCACTGGTGGCGTGCAGCTCCTGTCAGGTGAGTTGAATGGGGTGCCCTTCTCCCCAGTGATCGCACCAATCGGCAGTCTCGCCATTCTCTGGAAGAACCCGACAACATCGCTAACCCTCGCATATCGAACCGGCATAGCCCCATCGTTTCAGTTCCAAAGCGTGGCACTACTCAATCACATGGTATCGTGTAATATCACTCAGAGTACCCCGATTGACGATGTGATCGTTCTGTTTGGGGGGAACTTTAGCGTTGCCAACGAGTACGGGTCTAATTCTGGAAGCAGCCTCTCCTGGACGACTGTGGGGGGAACGGGGGGGGTGCTCTACCGCGTGACCCAGGACACGTTTCTCACGCTAACCTACAGTTACCAGAATGTTGATAATGTATTCAGAGGAGTCCATTTTGCTTTCGACAGACACGTGGGACAACTCGCACTCGCGAAGGCATTCTACTAAGTAGTGAAGAAGATATGACTACGAGCGACATCGAGCTTTCTCCTCTTTACGACCCACCGTCAGATCCTTTGCCGGTGCTGATCCAAGGATATTGGCGTAACATCATCCGTCGGAAATGGGTCGTGCTGGGCTCGCTTGTGGCAGGGGTCGGCATTGCTGCCTTTTTGTGTGTTGCCCTGCCAAAAAGTTATCGCTCCAGCACCCTGATCTTGATCGAAAATCAGAAGATCCCTGAAGACTACGTCAAGGGCATCGGAGGAGCCAATATTGAACAGCGGCTCACGACCATTCAGCAGCAAGTACTGAGTCGGACATTTCTTAGTCGCATTCTAGAAGAGTACAAACCCTATGAGGCACAAATCCGGCGCGAAGGGATTGAGTCAGCGATTGAGACCTTGCGTAGAATGATTAAGGTAGAGACCGTTGGCACCCCCAGCACCTGGGGCAAGAGTGTCGAAGCCATCTCTATTTCATTCGCCCACGAAGATCCCATGACGGCCATGAAGGTGACGGAAAAACTCGCTGCATTATTTGTTGAGGAAAACTCCAGAGTTCGTGAGCAGCTTGTGACGAGCGTCTCATCCTTTCTAGAGCAAGAGTTGCAGGATGCACAACGGCTCTTGGAGGTGAAGGAACGTGCCATCAGCGAATTCAAGACGCGCTATGTCACTGAGCTTCCAGAGCAGAAGGAGGCGAACCTCAGGACATTAGATCGACTACAGACAGAACTCAACACAACCACTGAGACCATCCACAGCCTCACTGCGCGACAGAGCCTTTTTGAAAAGACGCTGACGCAATATGAGCAGTATGAAATGAAAGACCGTGCGTCCAGCCCACTGATGCCTTCTGTGAGAAGTCAGTCGGTTCAAGATCCACTGATCGTTCGCTTGAGTGAGTTGCAAAAGCAGCTGGCGACATTGATGGCGATGTACAAGGACACCTACCCGGATGTCGCCGCTCTCAAAGAAGAGATCGCAGAACTCCAAAGCCGTATTGCAGAGAACAGACACTTTGTGCAGTCCAAAGAATCCCCACTGGATCGCCACGTGGAAGTGGGAAGAGTAGTTGACTCATCAGCGCAGAAGCTTGCGTCTCAAATGGACGAGGTCAGACTGGACATCACGAATCTCAAGGCAAAGGAAGCCCGAATCAAGCGAGACATGAGAGAATTAGAGAACAGAGTCGAGCGAACACCGTCGCATGAACAGCAATTAATGATTCTGGTCCGCGACTACGACAACATGCAGAAGAACTACCAAGCCTTGCTGGATAAACGCTTGAACGCTCGCGTAGCTGAAAATCTTGAGAAACGTCAGCAAGGTGAACAGATTCGTGTCATGGACCCAGCTAATCTTCCTCAAAAAGCCGAGAAACCCAATCGATTGGCGATCATGATATTTGGCTTCATAGGAGGAGGTGGTCTCGGCATTGCCCTAGCGCTAGGAATCGATCAATTGAATCCAACGTTTAAGCGAAGAGAAGAAGTGGAACTCTTACCCGGCATCCAGGTGTTGGCAAGCATACCTGAATTCCTAACCGTAAGCCCTCAGATCAAGATACCGTCACAAATTGGTCTTCCTGCTACGAAAGACAGCCCCCATGCCTTAGCGACAAGCAAACCAAACGGTAGTCGACATGCGCTCACATCGGAAAACCTAAGCCTAGTGACCAAGTGGCAACCCCGTTCAATTGCTGCCGAACAATATCGAATGGCGGCAACCAAACTGGCGCTCTCGAGTGAAGGACGCCATTCTACGGTGGTAGAAATCGCCAGTGCGCTCATGGGCGAAGGGAAAACGACGACGGTGGTCAATCTTGGCTATACGATGGCACGAGATCTTGGAAAAAGGACTCTGCTGATCGATTGTGACTTTCAACGGCCGGCTCTTCATCACTATGCCAGGATTCCAGCTCGAGCAGGATTGACGGAGCTCTTGGATGGTCAGACGTCACTCGAGAACTGTTTATCAGTGATCGATGAGTCAGCATGCTCAATCTTGGCGGCTGGGGGACTGACAGGTGAATATAATGAGCTTTGGAGAATCCAACAGTTGAAATCGATTTTGCCGACACTGCGGGAACAATTTCAGTATATCTTCCTGAATACGCCACCGGTCTTATCCAGCGCAAGCGTAGGTATCTTGGCGAGTCTAGCCGACGAGATTGTGTGGGTGATCCGGGCAGGATCTACGCCACGGAATCTTGTGCGAAAAGCTTTCACAATGTTGAGCTTGGCGACGCGTCAGCAAGTGATTCTTAACAGAGTCGATGCGCAGAGCATGGCTCACCATATATACGGGTATGCCATGCCCTATGCCTCGGAGCGTTTAATTGAGAAAGTGAAGTAGTAGGGCGTACGAATCGTCAGCACAGTTCGCCTCATTTCTTGCCACAGTCCTAATTTCTCGGTTGCTATCACGACATCTCGTACATCTGCTCACCATAGTTGGCTTGTGGCAGGTGGCAGCATCATAAGGACGAACTCTATGGAACATGCACCGAAACGCTTACTCGTCTGTGCTGACCTTGATACTGTGCAGGACGGTACGGTAGAGCCGTCTATGCCGAGTTCGACTGAGGATTCGAAGACGAGTACGACAGCCTCTAACGCGTTTACCTGCATTGCACCAGATGTCAGGCTTGGGAAGAATGTGAAATTCTCAAAATTCATCAATCTTTATGGGTGTGAAGTGGGCGACGACACCAAAATCGGAGCATTTGTGGAGATTCAAAAAAACGCCAAAGTCGGGAAACGATGCAAGATATCGAGCCATACGTTCATTTGCGAGGGGGTGACGATTGAAGACGAGGTCTTTATCGGACACAACGTCACATTCGTCAATGATATGTTTCCTCGCGCCACCACCAACGGGGCTCTCCAGACTGAAGCCGATTGGAGAGTCGAAACAACGCTGGTGAAACGGGGAGCATCGATCGGGTCAGGAGTGACGATTCTTGCCAACGTGGTGATCGGAGAATATGCGCTCATCGGAGCCGGTGCAGTCGTGACGAAAGACGTGCCGGCCCATGCCGTCGTATCAGGGAATCCAGGTAGGGTAATGCGATATTTTGAATCAAGGGGGCAGCAATGAGTAACGAAAACATCCCGTTTTTGGATCTGGTCTCAGTTCATCGTCAGTTACAGGACGAGCTGGTTGACGTACTGAAAACCGCTCTCAAGAGCGCTGGGTTTATTGGCGGTCCGATGGTGCAAGGCTTTGAAGAAGAGTTTGCCAGATTCTGCGAGGCAAGATTCTGTGTTGGCCTGGGAAGTGGCACTGACGCCCTTCGGTTCGCCCTCATCGCGGCCGGTGTGAAGTCCGGAGACATCGTCATTACCGTTCCTAATACATTTATTGCCACGACCGAAGCCATCTCTCAAGCAGGCGCCCGTCCAGATTTCGTCGATGTCGATTCGAAAACCTACACCATGGATCCTGAGCAATTGCGCGAGTATCTGGAACGCAAATGCAGGTGGAATCCAAAGACACGACAAGTCTCACACAATGCAACCGGCAGACCGATCACGGCCATTGTTCCAGTCCATCTCTATGGCCAGATGGCTGACATGGACCCCATTCTTGAGTTGGCGACCCAGTACAACCTCAAAGTGGTTGAGGATGCCTGCCAAGCACAGGGAGCGGAGTACTTTTCACAGAAGGAGAATCGCTGGTGCAAGGCCGGGTCAATGGGACATGCCGCTGCATTCAGCTTTTATCCTGGCAAGAATCTGGGAGCCTGCGGTGAGGCCGGAGCAATGACGACCAATGATGAACAGCTCACCCATACTTGCCGACTCTTGCGGGACCACGGACAATCCAAAAAGTACTTCCATGACATCGAAGGCTATAATGGTCGGCTTGATGCGATCCAGGCAGGATTCCTGCAGGTCAAACTAAAACATCTTGCAACATGGAACGAACAACGCCGTCAAGCGGCAGAGCGATACGCCAAGTTGTTCGCAGGAGCTGAGGGGCTCGTCACGTTACCACATCAGCCAAGCTGGGCACGGTCGGTCTATCATCTCTATGTTGTGCAGGTTGACGACCGTGCGCGACTCCAACAAAATCTGAACGACGTTGGTATCGGGACAGGGATTCATTATCCTGTCGCACTGCACCTCACAAAAGCGTACAAAGAACTCGGGTTTCGAGTCGGCGACTTTCCGGTCACCGAGCGGTCAGTGGGACATATTCTGTCGCTTCCGATGTTCCCTGGACTCACCACCATCCAACAAGACAGGGTGGTGTCCGAGGTGTTGCGTGCCCTCTCGGTCGAAGCGTCCTCCGCGAATTGACCCTCGACATATCCAACGACGTTTAGATTGCTTCCTACCTGAGCACTCACATTGAAGTGGTGAGACCAACCAGGTAATGCTCCGCAGTTTGGCCTCCTATGAACGCGATGACTATTTCACACTTGGTTAACAAGGAAGAGGATCGTCAAGATGAATTCCAATGACGTCGTACAGGGTGATCTTGATCGGATGTGTAGAGACCTGAAGGAAGAGTTCACGGCACTCTCAGGAAAGCGCATCTTGATTACGGGTGGAGCCGGTTTCCTTGGACATTACTTTGTTCAGGCCGTGCTGCACTGGAACGCCCATAACGATCTGGGCGAGTCTCCAATCCAAGTCGTGGTATTCGATAACTTTAGTCGAGGTATGCCTGGGTGGCTTTCGGAGTTGGAAAAGGATCGCAATCTGTTGCTGGTACGGCACGATATTCGTAGTCCGCTTCCGGCCAATGTGGGTGATATTCAGTTTGTCATCCATGCAGCCTCGATCGCATCGCCGACATACTATAAACGAGATCCTATCGGGACCATGGATGCGAACGTCAACGGCCTGCGCATGTTGCTCGAGTACGCCCGCAATCAACAATCCACGAAGACCCCAGTCGAAGGGTTCCTATTTTTTTCAAGCAGTGAAATTTATGGAGATCCGACGCCGGACAATATTCCGACCCCGGAAACCTATCGTGGGTTCGTGTCATGTACCGGCCCGCGTGCCTGCTATGACGAGGCAAAGCGGTATGGTGAAACATTGTGCGTCAATTTTGCACATCAGTATGGAATCCCTGTGAAGGTCGCAAGACCATTCAACAACTACGGTCCTGGCCTGAAGATTAGTGATCGTCGTGTCATTCCTGACTTTGCGCGGGACATTATGAGTGATCGAGACATTGTAATGCTCTCAGATGGATCACCAAAACGAACATTTTGTTATTCGTCGGATGCCGTGACCGGGTACTACAAGGCTCTTGTCAAAGGACATCACGGTGAAGCGTACAACATCGGTGTCGAAACACCTGAAATTTCAATGGGTGAGTTAGCAGAAAAGTTGACGGCGTTTGCCAAAGATCTTTTCGGGTACAAGGGAAGAGTCATTCGTCGGGCAAGTGAAGATGCGAGCTATCTTATCGATAACCCAAATCGACGCTGTCCCGTCATCACCAAAGCGCGTAACCATCTAGGCTATCACCCCAGTGTCGCTCTCGACGAAGGCTTGAAACGGTCACTCATCTGGTATCAAGGCAATCCTGATGCACAGGATGCCTAGTTGAAGATCCGGGAGAAATTGGCATGAAGATCTCAATCATCGGAACGGGCTATGTTGGAATTGTGACAGGGGCTTGTTTCGCGGAAAAAGGCCACCATGTGCTGTGTGTCGATATCGATCAGGACAAGGTTGACTTGATCAACAATGGAACTGCCCCAATCTATGAACGGGGCCTTGATGATTTACTGAAACGCCATGCCGGAGACAGGCTGCGCGCCACAACTGATCTGGCCGATGCCGTTCAACAGACTGACCTGTCGATGATAGCCGTAGGGACACCTTTCGACGGAAATGAAATCGACCTGACATACATCAAGAATGTGTCCAAGCAACTTGGCTATGCCTTGAAGGCCAAACCTGGCTACCATGTGGTGCTCGTGAAGAGCACAGTCGTTCCAGGGACAACAGATGACGTGGTCTTACCGATTCTTGAGCAAGCGTCCGGGAAAAAAGCTGGTGCTGACTTCGGAGTGGGCATGAACCCGGAGTTTCTTACAGAAGGTGAGGCGGTCAACGAATTCATGTATCCGGACCGCATTGTCCTGGGGGGCATAGACCAACGAACGATTGAACGGCAGGCCGCCTTGTACCAAGGGTTCCCTGATGTGGAAGTGCTACGTACCAACAACAAAACGGCTGAAATGATCAAGTACGCGGCCAATAGCTTATTGGCAACCTGCATCTCATTCTCCAATGAGATTGCCAATCTCTGTGCTGCCATCAAAGATGTCGATGTGGTTGATGTGATGCATGGTGTGCATGTTAGTCGCTATTTAAGCGTTCAATTGCCCGATCACACACGTATTCAGCCGCCGGTTTCATCATTTCTTGCCGCCGGGTGTGGATTTGGAGGCAGTTGTTTCCCCAAAGACGTGAAAGCGCTTGCGGCCCATGGACAGAAGCATCACGTGCCGATGGATCTGCTGAACGCCGTGCTCACGATTAATGAGCGGCAGCCGCAACAGGTCATTCGTATTCTCAAGAAGCAGTTTCCTTCCTTGCATGGTGTCCGTATCAGCATCCTCGGTCTGTCATTTCGACCTGACACGAATGATATGCGGGAATCTCCTGCCATTCCGATCATACGAGCGTTGTTGCGAGAAGGGGCGAGAGTAAAAGGTTATGATCCGGTCGCCGCAGATGAGGCTCGCAAGCTGTTTTCTCCTCAGGAACTCGAACTAAGCCAGACACTGGCTGAAGGATTGACACAAGCCGATGCGGTTGTGCTGGTCACCCGATGGGAGGAATTTCTCAAGGTTCCGGATCTGCTCAAGCATCTCACCCCACGGCCTCTGTTTGTCGATGGACGCCGTCTGCTGAGTAAAGCATCAATTCCAGGATACGCAGGAATTGGATTGGAGACAACATGATCTTTCACGAAACCAAGCTCAAAGGCGCCTACCTCATCGATCTAGACAGAATCGCTGATGAGCGCGGGTTTTTCTCACGCCGTTGGTGTACCAAGGAATTTGCGCGACATGGGCTGAACCCAGCCGTTGTTCAAGTCAATATCGGCCACAATACAAAAAAAGGCACAGTGCGTGGCATGCATTTCCAGATCGATCCAAACAGCGAGGTCAAACTTGTCTACTGCTCAAGAGGGTCACTGTATGACGTTATCATTGACCTGCGTGAAGGATCTCCGACCCACGGACAGTGGATCGGGGCTGAGCTGACGGCCGAGAACGCTCGTATGCTGTATGTGCCGGAAGGATTCGCACATGGGTACCAAACGTTGGAGGATGAGACCGACCTTGTCTATCAGACCTCACAATTTTATGCCAAGGAATCGGCCACAGGCGTGAGATTCAACGATCCCGCCTTTGGCATTATATGGCCTTTACCGGTGAGCACGGTCTCCAGCGGAGATCAAAGCTGGGCTGATTACCAAAAGGAGGCACACAAGGCACATGGGTGAATTGGCAAGTCAGAAACGAGTCTTGGTGACAGGAGCGACCGGATTCATCGGTTCTCACACCGTACGTCCCTTGCTTCAACGGGGGTACGAGGTGCACGCCGTGTCTTCCAAACCCGCGCCTGCCTCCGATACGCCCGTCATCTGGCATCAGGCTGACCTCTTTGACAATGCCTGCAGCGCACGCCTCTTAGAGAACGTGCAACCCACACATCTGCTCCATTCAGCTTGGTATGTCGTCCCTGGAAAACTGATTTCGTCTGAATTGAATTTCGATTGGGTCCGTTCCAGCATGGAATTATTGAAGTCCTTTCAGCGGGAAGGAGGGAAGCGCATTGTGATGCCAGGGTCCAGTTATGAATATGACTGGAGTTATGGATACTGCCATGAGACGAGAACACCGACTGTTCCCAATACGACCTATGGCGCGTGCAAACATGCGCTGGATCTGATGGCACAGGCACTATGTCGAACGCATGGGCTGAGCTATGCGTGGCCACGTATATTCTTCCTCTATGGGCCGAATGAACATCCCGATCGGCTCGTGTCGTCCGTGATTCGCTCGGTGTTGCAAGGCCGAGAAGCCCGCTGTTCGCATGGAAGGCAGATTCGGGATTATCTGCATGTGCAGGATGTTGCGGATGCCATTGTGGCAGTACTCGATAGCACGATCGAGGGTCCGATTAATGTCGGCTCTGGAACAGCGGTGCCGTTACGCGACATGATTGTCACGATCGGTCGCACGCTGGGCCGAGAAGATTTGATTCGACTCGGTGCCATCCCAAGTCGGGCGAACGATGCGCCGATGGTGGTAGCAGACATCGAACGCCTGACCACTGCAATACAGTGGCAACCTCAATATTCCATGGAAGCAGGCCTCGCGCATACCATCGAGTGGTGGCGTGAACGGCAGGCGCAGGGTAACTAAGAGGAGCAATCGTGGAGAATATTGCGATTCTCGGATCCGGGATGGCCGGTTTCGGTGCAGCGCATCGGTTCCATAGTGAAGGCCATCGTGCGACGATCTATGAAAAACGTTCACACTATGGTGGACATACGGCGTCCTACGCATTCGAGAACGGCTTTACGATAGATGAGGGCCCCCATGTGTCCTTCACCAAAGTCGAACGAATGCAGAAACTGCTGGCAGACAGCGTGGATCAGAAATTTGAGCGGCTGCGCACCAAAGTCAATAATCATTGGAAAGGACATTGGATTAAGCACCCAGCTCAGTGCAATCTCTACGGACTTCCACAGGACCTGACCATCAACATCTTGAAGGATTTTATCCACGCGCAGCACCATGAGTACGGCGAAATTAAGAACTATCGAGACTGGCTTCATGCAAGTTTTGGCAAGACATTCGCCGAAACGTTTCCCATGGAGTACACGGTCAAGTATCACACGACAACGGCTGACAATATGAGTACCGACTGGGTCGGCCCGCGTTTGTATCGGGCCAACATCGAAGAAGTGTTGCGTGGCGCCCTCTCACCGTCAACCCCTGACGTCCATTACATCGACCAATTTCGCTATCCGTCACACGGAGGCTTTGTCTCGTATCTTCAGATGTTCTTGAAGCAGGCAGATCTTCAAACGGATCATGAGTTGCTGGAGATTCATCCCGCCAGAAAAGAACTTCGGTTCAAGAATGGAAAGGTCGCGTCCTACGACCATCTGGTCTCATCCGTGCCACTTCCTGATTTGATCAGGATGATCGCCGGTGTACCTACCGACGTGCTTGAAGCGTCTCACAAGCTCTCTTGCAGCACGGTTGTCATCGTAAGCATAGGAGTCGATCGAGCAGATCTCATCGATGCTCATTGGACCTACTTCTATGACCGTGACTATTTCTTCACTCGATTAAGCACTCCACATTTACAGTCACGACATAACGTACCGCCAGGGTGCGGAAGTCTTCAAGCGGAGTGTTACTATTCTGCCAAATATCGTCCGCTCGATCGAACACCGGATGCGTGTATTGAACCGGTGATCAATGACCTGAAACGCTGTGGGATCCTTCGAGAGGAAGACACCATTCTCTTCAAACATTCGATGCTTGTGCCTTACGGGAATGTCATTTTCGATTTGGAACGTGCACCCGCACTCAAGCTCATTCATGGCTACTTAGACGACATGGGAATCGCATACTGTGGGCGCTACGGTGATTGGGCGTATATCTGGACGGACGAATCCTTCATGAGCGGAGAACATGCCGCGCAAAAAGTACTGGACCGCTTGGGGTGAGGCATGGCCAACCTCTGACACCTGGTTATCCCACACGTGAGGCACACATGAAAGTTGTATTGTTTTGCGGAGGCTTGGGTATGCGGCTACGGGAATATTCAGAATCCATTCCTAAGCCGATGGTTCCAATCGGGTATCGTCCCATCATGTGGCACGTGATGAAGTACTACGCATACTTCGGACATAAGGACTTCATTCTTTGCCTGGGACACGGGGCGGATGTCGTGAAACGCTACTTCTTGCAGTACGATGAATGCCAGTCGAACGATTTTACGCTTTCGCAAGGCGGTAGGCATGTCGATTTGGTCAGTTCAGACATACAAGACTGGAATATTACTTTTGCCGATACCGGAGTCATTTCGAACATCGGGCAGCGCTTAAAGGCCGTGGAAAAGTATCTGGAAGGCGAGGACATGTTTCTTGCCAACTACAGCGACGGCCTCACGGACTTACCACTCGCATCCTATATTGAGCATTTCCGCGCCCACGACAAGATAGCCAGTTGCATCTGTATCACTCCACCACTCAGCTATCATGTCATCTCGTTGAGGCACGATGATCACGTGGACAAGATTGAGTGCATGAACCGCGGCACCATGAAGGTAAACGGCGGCTACTTCATTTTTAAGAAGGATATCTTCCGCTACATCCAGCCTGGAGAAGAACTCGTCGTTGAGCCATTCCAACGACTCATCAAGGAGAACCAACTGATCGGCTATCGGCACGATGGATATTGGGAGTGTATGGATACGTTCAAGGACAAACAACGCCTGGATGAGATGTATGCGCGTGGAGAAGCGCCCTGGGAACTGTGGAAACATCCCCAACACCGCTTGCAAGAGCAAGAGTTGGAATGTCAGCGTACAACTAGGTGACCGGTGAAATCCCAAGCTAAGTCATCTCTCGGTTTGATCAAGATCCGTCATAAGCAACTGACGGTGCTATGTCTCGGCGCTCATTCCGACGATATTGAGATTGGCTGTGGAGGCACGCTGCTGAGACTGCTGCAAGATCATCCTGAGAGCACGGTGGTGTGGGTCGTCTTCAGTGCGCGCGGACCACGAAAGCAGGAAGCACTGAAGAGCGCCCGTACTCTGCTCCACAATGCAGGCACCATTCGTATTATCACAAAAACATATAAAGAAAGTTTTTTTCCTTATCACGGCGAAACCATCAAGAAATGCTTTGAGGATTTAAAAGCAACCGTTTCTCCGGATCTGATTTTCACACACTATCGCGAGGACTTACATCAAGACCATCGCATTATCAGTGAGCTAACCTGGAACACTTTTCGAAAACACCAGATTCTGGAATATGAAGTTCCCAAGTACGATGGGGATTTGGGTCGGCCAAATTTCTACGTTCCACTGACGACCAACTATGCGCAGGAGAAAGTTGCGGTGCTCATGCGCGTATTCGCTACCCAACAGATTCGGCCTTGGTTTTCTGAGGACACGTTTTTCTCGCTGATGCGCCTACGTGGGGTCGAAGCTAACTCGTCTGAAAAACATGCTGAGGCTTTCTACGCCAGGAAAGTGATTTTAGCCGGCTGATGCCAAGACAACTAGGTCGGTACGGTTATTCTAGATCACCCCTTCCCTCTTGAAGCGACCTCCACTCGATCGACCTAAAAATACAAATGCACGGCTTCAATCAAACACATAGCCCAAACCGTTTGCAAAGCGGGTTCAGGACAATCGAGCCACATAAAGATGCGCTCCAGTCGTTTCCTAGTTGAACCGGGAAGATAGACGGCACTAAAGACAGCATAGGGTCAGACGAATGAAGTCCGCAGAGGGGAGAGAACATAAGGAACAGTCGACAAGCACCGGTTTGACGACGCGCGTCTTGATGCCGACTTGGCGACGGTTTTCTTCGCCCGCGTTTCGCGGAGGCTTGTTTGAAGCTCAAGATGTCTTCACCGAAATCGATGACGTAGATCTGTTATGCCTCGAAGCCAGTGCGTCGTGGCCAGGCCGGGAGAAGTGGCTTCGGCAGTTTCTGTGGCGAGATATTTCAAGACAGCTGATCTATGTCAACCCGGGGCTGCAGCCCGTTACGCTCCGCCAAGATTATGACTTGCTCGTCGTCCTTTGCCAGCAGTGGTACGAACTACTGTATCTCAACGCTGTGCAGGGATGGAGAGATCGATGCCGAACTGCGGTCTGCTGGCTTGATGAAGTCTATACGGCAGATCTCCCTGCTTCTCGCTATTGGCTCAACGCGCTGAATCACTTTGATCACATTCTCGTCCCCTACAAAAGCACGGCTGACGCACTCACCCGTCTCTTGGATCGTCCCTGTCACGTTGTGCCTCGCGCGGTTGATACCCTCCGATTTACGCCGTTTCCAGACAGGGTGATCGATGTGCTGAGCGTTGGGAAACGATTGCCGAAGATCCATTCTGGTTTATTGGAACTGGCCAAAGAGGATGGGCTGTTTTATCTACACGACACATTCACCGAAGGCGGCAACCTCATTATGCAGGATGTCGCGCAACATCGCACAATGTTTGCCAACATGCTCAAGCGCAGCAAATTTTTCATGGTCGCCCCCGGGAAAATCCTCGATTTTCACGAAACAAAGGGCCAGATGGAAGTGGGGATGCGCTATTACGAAGGAGCGGCAGCTGGTGCTGTATTGCTGGGTCAGGCTCCCGAGGGTGACACATTTCATGCTCTATTTGATTGGCCGCAAGCCGTGGTTTCAGTGCGGACAGATGGATCAGACATTGCCGACATCATCCGTGAGCTTCTGGCGAACCCACGATTACAGCATGAGATTAGCGCCCGAAACGTCTTCCATTCGGTGAGTCGCCATGACTGGCTCTATCGGTGGCAGACGATACTTGAACTTGCCGGTCTCTCTGTATCACCGCGCCTCAACGATCGTCAGGCACAGCTCCAAGCCGTCAGGGGTCGTTATTGGTCGAAGCAATGTTCCCTCCCTATGCCAGAGCTGGCGAGTGTGATTTCCTCTCACCCAGGAAGATCTTCAAGGTGAGGGAGGAAGCGCCGCAGGTCTAGAACTGTTTCATAAATCCATCAAGGGACAAATAGGCGATGCGATTGAAAGCCGGAGATTGGGTCGAGGTCAGAAGCAAGGAAGAAATCTTGGGGACTCTAGACAGCCAGGGACAACTCGAGCACGTGCCCTTTATGCCCCAAATGTTCAAATATTGCGGAAAACGGTTCAAGGTGTACAAGAGTGCCCACAAGACATGTGACACGGTGAATCCTATCAGAAGTCTTCGCGTGACTGATGCCATTCACCTTGAGTTGCGTTGTGATGGAGAAGCGTACGGAGGTTGTCAAGCGGCTTGTCTGATCTTTTGGAAGACTGCGTGGTTAAAGCCTGTAGAAGAGAACCATTCGGCGACTTCCCGAAACTCCACTATAGCCGGCAAAACACATGGAAATTGCGAGCATGGAGACTGCACCGAAGAGAATGTCTGGAGGGGGACCCGAAAAGATTTGATGGATGCAGACACCGCAATCAGGTACCAGTGTCAAGCCACCCAAGTTCCATATTACGGCGAGGCATTACCCTGGTGGGACACAAGACAGTATATAGAAGACTATCGGTCGGGAAATGTTGATCTTCTGCAGATGTTACGAGGAGGACTCTTTGCAACGTATGCAAGCCTTGTGCAGGCCGGAATCGGTCTTGGCCCACTCCTTAGCTGGCTCTATGACGTTGTGCAGAAGTTGTGGGGGGGCATCCCATGGCCTCGAAGATCCGGAACCATTCAGGCCGGTCAACCCACTCCAACCAAGATCCTAAATCTCCAACCAGGTGAACTGGTTCGGGTGAAGTCCTACAAGGAGATCCTGGCGACATTGGATACGGATGCCAGAAATCGAGGGTTGATGTGGGACAGGGATATGGTTCCGTTTTGCGATGGGATGTACCGTGTTAAAACACGACTGTCCCGATTTGTTGATGAAAAAACAGGAATGCTGATTAACATGAAAACTCCGGCCGTCATTCTTGAAGACGTGTGGTGCGGATCGCGATATAGCGACTGCAGAATGTACTGCCCAAGGAGTATTTATTCATGGTGGCGGGAGATCTGGCTCGAACGGGAACCAACTCAGGTACCCACAGCCAGGTCGACCGGAGCATTGAGCTGTCACTCCACTCACGACTGTAACGGAAGCAACACCTAAGTCTTTCAACGATACATCTTGATGTTGGCGGGTGTGTAGTCCCGCTTTTGTCGGTTCAGTCACGGTACTCATGACGCGGAGAAAGTATCTCCCCCGCGAGGTTGGATTTGTCGGCGCACCTACAGGAAGAGAAGCTGGAGAAGAGCGAGTTTTCCAAGAAATCATTACACAGTGGGGCAATTTCCATCCTGGCACAGGCTACGAACACGGCCGTGCAGATAGGAACCACGATATGTTTGGCTCGTCTTCTCGTACCAGAAGATTTTGGACTCGTTGCGATGGTATCCGCTCTGACGGGATTCGCCAATGTATTGATGGACCTGGGAACAAGGGATGCTGCGGTACAAAGACCTCAGATTACCCAGGAAGAATTGAGCACCTTGTTCTGGTTGACGACGGGACTAGGCGCCTTGTTTACCGCTGTGGTACTAGCTGCAGCTCCGCTGATCGGCGAGTTCTATCACGAAGAACGATTGATAAGAATTGCTCAGTTCTGGGGCCTGACGTTTGTTATCACCGCGCTCTCTTGTCAGCATGCGGCATTACTTCGCAGACAGTTGATGTTTCAAAAGGTCGCGTTGATCGAAGTGGCAGCCAACATTCTTGGGGCAGCCGTAGCGATCGGAATGGGCCTCTCCGGCAGTGGCTATTGGGCACTCGTTCTTCGGCCGCTCGTCACCGCTTGCGTGATGCTCATCCTGATCTGGTCCACCTGTCGGTGGCTTCCTGGATGGCCGGTGCTCTCAAAGGGAGTCAAAGAGACGGTGAAGTTCGGCCTCAACATTACCGGGTTCACAACCACGGACTATTTGGCGAAAGCGGCGGACCGCGTCGGTCTTGGTTATACAGTCGGAGCACGAGAACTGGGTTTGTATCATAACGCCGCGACGGTATATGAGAATGCTCTGACTGTCGTGACCCTTCCACTGCATTCCGTTGCCGTCGCAACTCTCAGCAGGTTGAGAGACAATGTGGAGGAGCTGAGACGAGCTTGGGCAACGGCACTCTCGTCCTTGACGTTTTTCGCCACACTGGCATTCGTCATTTTGGCCGTAATCGGTCAGGATCTGATCGTGTTGCTGTTGGGCAATAAATGGGTCGGTGCCAGCACACTTCTCGTCCTCTTTGCACTTCGCGGTCCCGCACAAGTCATTGAACGTACGCTGGGTTGGCTGCATGTGGCAGCGGGCCGACCGGATCGCTGGATGCGGTGGGGACTTCTCAGTTGTCTTGTTCAAATCGTAGCCGTCTTATGTGGGATTCCATTCGGTGCGATGGGAGTTGCGCTTTCCTACGGTATTTGTACGTATATTCTGTTTGTACCGGCCATTGTCTATGCCGGGCAGCCGCTTCAAATAGGCCTGCGGGAGTTGATGCCTGCCATTGTCCCTCCATTGATCGGAGCACTGATCGCCGAAGGAGTAGGATTTACACTTCGGACATTTTATTTGTCCGACCTTTCCTCTATCCAGCGCATGGCGGCACTTATTGTAGTCTGTGTCACCGCCTACGCCTTGATCACGGTGGGAATGTTCAGAATGACCAAACCGATGGACGTAGCAAAGCGACTGCTCTCGGATCTTTTACCCAATCGGCTGTCACGGATGTTGGGGTTGAGCACTGCCCATTAAGAAGTCATGCCTCTTGGTTTACACATTCGTAAAGCTGAAATTCATTGGTTATCAAGCTATGTATTGCCATGTACACTGGCCTGTTCCTAATTCTGGAAAGAGAATGAGCGGGACGTTAGGCTGAACCGTCCGCCATTGTGGAAGACTAAGAGATGATGCTTCAATATGTATTGATTACACCTGCAAGGAACGAAGCCCAATTTATCGAGCAGGTAATCAATTCACTTATAACTCAGACCATCCGGCCGGCCAAATGGGTCATTGTGAGTGACGGCTCAACAGACGGTACCGACGAAATTGTCAAACGGTATATCCAGATAGAATCATGGATCGAACTTGTACGAATGCCTGAAAGGAGGGAGCGGCATTTTGCCGGCAAGGTTCATTGTTTCAATGCAGGTTATCAACGGCTCGCCGGGGTTACGTACGATGTGATTGGGAACTTGGATGCCGATATTACGTTTGAGCCAGACTACGTGGAATTCCTTCTCACAAAGTTTGCCGATGACTGGCGGTTGGGAGTAGCCGGCACTCCCTTTGTGGAAGGGGCGGAATCGTATGATTATCGATTTACGAGCAGGCATCATGTTTCCGGAGCCTGTCAACTCTTTCGTCGGGATTGCTTTGAAGACATCGGTGGCTACCAAGCGATTCAAGGTGGTGGAATCGATTGGGTTGCTGTAACTACGGCAAGAATGAAGGGATGGAAGACAAGAACTTTCACTGAGCGGGTGTGCAGACACCACAGGGCTATGGGTACGGCCTCCAGCGGTAAACTGGGAGCTTGGTATAACTTAGGCAAGCAGGACTACTACCTTGGTGGCCATCTGCTTTGGCAAGTGTTCCGGTCCTGCCTCCAGATGAGAAGTAAGCCGTATGTGCTGGGAGGTGTAGCCTTACTCGCAGGTTTCATCTGGGGGGTCGTCACCAGAGCCAACAGACCGATCGGCCGCGACCTCATCGCCTTTCATCAACGGGAGCAGATGCAAAGGCTGCGTGATATGTTTCGCAAGCTATTCACTCGAATAACCATGCTACCTTCGAAGTGAGGAGAAGGAGGAGCCTGTTGTATCAGCGAAGCCACCGTTTTTAAACTCTGAATATGATACCGGCTCAGGCCTCATCGGATCAAAACGTTCAAGGTTGGATACAGCACAGGCATTGTAGAAGAGTTCTATGACGATAACAGGATAATCCTAGCCGGATTGGTGTAACACGGCGTAATGAGCCGCGTACTGCGCAGATTAATCTGGGCCAGTGGTACCCCGGTGTTCGCTGTCATGGCCATGACCATGATGTGGCCGATGAACCCACCGTTGACTGCTTGTAGCCCTGTCGATCCGGGACATGGTCAAGAATCAAGATTTCAAGCAGTGGACGTAGTCATACAGCCGTGGAAAGGACGTCACCATGTCTACGGGCTGTTCGTTATTCCTGATCGGTTTAAATATCATCGACTCTACGCTGTACGGTTGAGGATAGAAGGGATTGATGCCGAATTCTCTGCAGGCAGTCCTGAAAATGAGGAAGGTGACAGTCGTGTGCCGTTGCCTGGATATTTTCTCAGGAGAGCCTACCTTCCGACGCGAACTGCCTTGTGGTTTGTCATAACAGGACAATTTCGGAATTTGCAGGTCCCCTGTCACTGGTGGCTTGTATTCGTGGAACGTGTGCAGTGATCAACAACTCATCAGGAGAGGAGTACGGGGTATGAGTAGTAACGGAAAGGTGATGGTCGTAGGATTAGGCGAGATCGGCAAGCCTCTCCTTGAAGTGCTGTCGAAACACTATGAGACAGTGGGCATTGACATCACGCCTCCACCTGACTTGCCGGACCATGTTGATGTTATGCACGTCTGTTATCCATTTAGGATCCAGGATTTTGAGGGAGAAACAATCCGGTACATTCAACGATTCAACCCCAAAGTTACCGTTCTCAATAGTACGGTCGCCATTGGCACGACACGATCTATCGCAGATCGAGCCGGTGCAAAGGTCGTCAACAGCCCTGTGCGTGGCAAGCATATACGCATGGCAGCGGATCTCTTACATTATGACAAGTTCGTAGGGGGTCTCGACGCCGAAAGCGCGCGCGTCATTGCAGAACATTTCCATGGAGCAGGGATGAAGACGAGAGTGCTCAGCTCACCGGAGGCAACCGAACTGGCCAAGCTCACAGAAACCACCTATTTTGGATTACTCATCGCGTGGGCGCAGGAAATCGAGAGAGATTGCGATCAATTCGGTTTGAAGTATGACGAAATTGTTTCGATCTATGAAGAAGTCTCGTTCTTCCCACGCGTAAAGTATTTTCCAGGTATCATTGGCGGACATTGCGTCATGAGCAACATCGAAATCTTGAGCCAGCTAAAACGGTCGGATCTCTTGAAGGCGATCGAGTCATCCAATCAACAAAAAATTGATCGCGAGAATAGGAACAAGTGATCGCGGTCTGTGCGTTCCGTCGAATGCGGTAACGAAGTCTCCACATGGCCATCCTCGGATCAACCAAACAGCGGGTCTCACCTTCTGAGCGAGTGGATGCTCAGAAACTTAGCGATTCCGAATTCTCCGGTCTAGTCGGAAAACGGATGGCGGTTGTGTCGTTTTCGGCTTTTCCTGGGGATCCTCGCCCTCGAAGAGCGGCCGAAGCCTTTGCCGAGGCTGGCATGAGCGTCGAGGTGATCTGCCTAAAAGAAGCGGAGGCTGCCAAGAAAGATACATTCAAGGGGATACGAATCGATCGAATAGAGATTGCAAAATCCAGAAATTCGAAGTTTGGCTACGTGTTTCAATATTGCCTTTTTATCCTCATCGTATTCGTCATGCTGACGCTACGCTTTCCAATCAGACGCTACGACGTCATCCACATCCACAACATGCCTGATGTGTTGGTCTTCGCGGCGCTGATCCCCAAATTGTTCGGAACCAAGGTGATACTGGATCTGCATGATCCTATGCCAGAGCTCATGATGACAATCTTCAATACGAGAAAAGAAAGCTGGGCAGTGAGATTAATGGCATTCTTGGAGAAGCAGAGTATCACCTTCGCAGATATGGTGCTCACGGTAAATCGGACCTGTGAGGAATTATTTGCTTTGAGAAGCGGTGGGGCATCGAAGATCTCCGTTGTGATGAATACCCCCAATGAACAAATCTTCCGATATTCCCCTGTGAAACTCGATGACGCGGCAGTCTCAAGAATAGGGAAGCCGTTCGTAATCATGTATCACGGAACCCTGGTTGAGCGGAATGGTCTCGATCTTGCCGTAGAAGCGCTGGCGCAAGTCAGGCAGTCTGTTCCAGAGGCGGAATTGAGGGTATACGGTCCTCGGACTTTATATTTGGACGACGTATTGCACAGTCTTTCTGCGAAGGGGCTGGAGGAAGCCGTTGTATATCTGGGACCTCGAACGTTGGAAGAGCTTGCGCAAGCTATTGCACAATGTGATGTGGGAGTTATCCCAAATAAGCGGAGCATGTTTACGGAAATCAACACTCCGACGAGGATCTTTGAATATCTGGCGTTGGGGAAGCCCGTTGTGGCTCCGCGTGCAAACGGCATCGAGGCGTATTTTGATAAGGATTCGTTGGTGCTGTTCGAGTTAGGTAATGCCAATGATCTCGCTATGAAACTTAGCTGGGTGGCTACCCACCCAATGGAAGCCCTCGAGACCACGAAACGTGGACAAGCGATCTATCAGCAGCATGTATGGAGTAGAGAGAAAGAGAAGTTACTTAACCTCACGGCAGCACTGGTCCGGAGTCGGTAGGAGAGAGAAATCGCCATGATTGATCGTGTGGATAAACCTTCTAACACGGCGTTGACCCGCTTCAGTGAGAGGGATTCAATCTCTTTCGAGGAAATTACGCAAAGCGTGTCTGCGGTCCAGGAATGGGTCGAGGGGCAAGGGTATTGTGGGTATGAGCCCTTTGACGGCCTCTCGTCCTGGCTTCGACCATTGACATGTAAGTCGCTTTTGGGCGACAGGTTTCTCCAACAACTGATTCGTCAGTCTCCGATGAATCTGCGTCCTCTGCTTGGAGTGAAGCCAAAAGACTCGACCAAAGGGCGTGGATATATGGCGTCAGGGTATGTGCTGCTCTATCAGTTGACGAAGCGGCAAGAGTATCTTGACAAAGCGATCGACTGCTTGGAGTGGCTTGATCAGCACAAAGTCGAGCGGTTCACATATCACAGCTGGAGCAATCATTTTTCCTTTGCATCGCGATCCGGTCGATATACGCACGAGGACCCCATTATCGTATGGACGGCCTTAATCGGTCATGCATATCTCGACGCATTTGAGGTAACCGGGCATGACTGGCTCCTGCGAGTGGCGGATAGCGCATGTAATTGGATTCTAGAGCTTCCGCGAGAACAGACAGCGACCGGAGACTGTATCAGTTACATGGCGCATGTTCAGAGCTCCATCCACAATGCCAATATGCTCGGGGGAGGGATTTTGGCCAGAACGGCCAAGCATACGGGGAGTGAAGAATGTAGACGAGTAGCGCGTCAAGCTATGGAGTATAGTTGCTCTCGCCAGCGGCCTGACGGATCGTGGTGGTATGCGGAGACTCCGGAGCACCACTGGATCGACAATTTTCATACTGGGTATAACTTGGACGGGCTCAAGCACTATGCCGATTCCACAGGAGACCGATCCTATCTGAGGAATTTCGAGCAGGGACTGACTTATTATAAAGCCAATTTCTTCGAGCTGAACGGAAGACCTAAATACTATCATTCTCGAGCCTATCCCATCGATATTCAATGCGCCGCACAAGCCATCGATACGCTCGCATTCGTATCGGATCAGGATCAGGAGTCTTTGTCGCTCAGTCAGCTCGTGGCATCCTGGACGATCCATCACATGCAGGATAGACGAGGGTACTTTTACTACAGACAGTACCCATTGATGATGGCAAGAACCCCGATGCTTCATTGGGGACAGGCCACGATGTTCAAAGCGCTTGCACAATTGCTCTGCCGACGAGCATCGACGATTCAGTAGAGTTGAACCCCATCGAAAGCTCTTCATCGACCATGATTGGCGTCGTGGCTCAGGCAGGTGAATTTGAATTAGCACGAGAGTTTTTTGAGTTATTCAAGACGCCCTGGGAGTGGTACAGGCCTGACGAACAATATGACGTCGTATTGGTCGCGGGGGAGGATGCCAGCCGGCGAGTCTATCAGACGCACCTACTTGTTCTATATGGCGGTCAGGAAATCGGACTTGACACGCAATTCTCGATCAAATGCACGACATCTCATCATCCGACTGTTCTTTTATACCGTAACGGTTGTCTCCCCTTATACGGCAAGAGCTGTACCCTTCAGGCTGAAGGGATGAGTTTTTTACAAGACAAGAATTCGCATCAGATGGTCGGAGTTCTCAGTCAGGCAGGGAACCAAACCCTAGCGCGGGTAGGATACGATCTCTTTCAAGAAGTGAAGGCCTTGTTCCTGGACGGACAGCCGACCGAGCATGCGAGTGTTCCCACACTCGAGACACACATTGCCGTGCTCCGGGATCTCATCATCGGTGCGGGGGTGACGCTCATGGAGATTCCGCCCGTTCCCTCCGGTTACCGGTTCATCGCCTGCTTGACCCACGACGTCGATCATCCGCTCATGAGACGGCACCGCTGGGACCATACCATGTTCGGCTTTCTGTACCGAGCCATCTTTGGATCCTTGAGCAGGACGTTCACAGGTAGGATGCCTGTTCGTCATCTCCTGGCGAATTGGGCAGCGGTGGCAAAAGTCCCGCTCATGTATTTGGAGATAGTTGAAGATCTATGGCATCGCTTCGATCGCTATCGCGATATCGAAAAGGAAGCGGAATCCACTTTCTTTGTCTTGCCGTTCAAGAATGATCCAGGACGCACGGTCCAAGGCCTAGCTCCTCAAAAGCGAGCATCAAGTTATGCGGGAATTGAGCTTGTCGACCAGCTACGAACTCTGGTGTCTCGAGGGTCTGAAGTCGGGCTTCATGGCCTCGACGCGTGGATCGACAGCGCGAGAGGAATACAGGAGCGTGAACAGGTGGTTCA
The DNA here is from genome assembly GCF_001458735.1 of Candidatus Nitrospira nitrosa. Lineage (NCBI taxonomy): Bacteria > Pseudomonadati > Nitrospirota > Nitrospiria > Nitrospirales > Nitrospiraceae > Nitrospira > Candidatus Nitrospira nitrosa. Next base: position 117,513 of record NZ_CZQA01000009.1, on the reverse strand, counting down.
CGTGACGGGTTCTTCACATGTCGGAGTACGGATGCACTGGCTCTACTTTGCAGCCGACTCTCCTGAGAAGCTTGAGCGTGCGGGATTCGCCTATGATTCGACCGTTGGCTATAACCATACGATTGGGTATCGTGCCGGGACTACGCAAGTGTTCAAGCCATTAGGCGCGACCACTCTGTTAGAACTTCCGCTCCACATCATGGATACGGCACTGTTCTATCCCGATTATCTAAATTTGAGCGAGAGAGAGGCTGAGAGCCAAATACAGGCTTTGATCGATCATGCGCATATGCATGGCGGAACTATCACGATCAATTGGCACGATCGAAGCCTTGCCCCGGAACGACTGTGGGGAGAGTTTTATGCCAGGCTCCTCGATACGCTCAAAGGGGAGGGAGCGTGGTGTACAAGCGCAACTCGTGCGGTGACCTGGTTTCAGAATCGTCGCTCCGTTGTGTTCAGAAAGAGCGACCGAGGCATGCAAGTAGACTTTAATAATGTCGCCATCAAGACCAATGATGGCGACCCTCCCTTGAGAGTAAGAGTGTACAATCCTCAGGGATCCTCCGAAGGCTTGAGATCACCATACGTCGATACAACACTGACGATCGACCACATGCGCGTCGCACCTACCACCCCTGCGTGTATCTACTCCTGACTATAACAAGACATGTCTGAAGCTCTACCACATCTTTGCGTGTGTGTCTGCACGTTCAAACGGCCCACTCTACTGAGGAGATTGTTGGGGGAACTCCACGCTCAAGATACTAGAGGATTATTCACCTTCTCAATCCTGGTTGTTGATAATGATCAGGCCGAGTCGGCAAGAGGGGTAGTAGAGGACTTCTCAGCTGCTTCAGCCCTCCCCCTGTCTTATCATGTGGAGCCTCGACAGAATATTGCCTGTGCACGGAATAGAGCGGTTCGACACGCCAGCGGAGACTTTCTCGCATTTATCGATGATGATGAGTTTCCGATCAAATGCTGGCTACTCACGCTATTTGCAACTTGTCGAAAGTATCAAGTCGACGGTGCTTTAGGTCCTGTGAAGCCGCATTTCGATCAGACACCCCCACGATGGGTTGTGAAGGGAAAGTTTTACGAACGACAGACCTATCCGACAGGATTCGTGATCGACTGGAGGAAAGGAAGAACCGGTAATGTGTTGTTAAAGATGCATGTGTTTTCAGGGTTGGAGCAGCCCTTCGAGCCTTTGTTACGGAACGGAGAGGACCAGGACTTCTTTCGTCGGGCGATTGGCAGAGGATATAGCTTTGTCTGGTGTAACGAAGCGGTTGCCTATGAAGAAGTCCCCCCGATGCGCTGGAAGCGGACATTTATGTTGAGAAGGGCACTGCTGCGCGGCGCAAGTGAAAGAATGATGCCGACATTTGGGTTACGCGATATTGCGAAGTCTCTCGTGGCGATTCCTCTATACGTGCTTGCGATACCGTTTGCATTGTTTATAGGGCAGGATCGTCTCATGGGTCTTCTGGTAAGGCTCTGCGACCATCTCGGGAAGTTGCTGGCTGCGGTCGGAATCAACCCGGTTGCCGAGCCCTATGTAACTGAGTAGGTCGTCAAGCACTGACGCGGTTGAGCGAAAACGCATCGGTTGGAGGAGACACAACGTGCCTGAACTAGATGCGAGATACAGCGTCGAGGTGGACGAGGTTGATGAAGCGACGTGGTATCAACTGCTCGATCAGTTCGATGACGCGAATATCTATCAGACGTGGGCGTACGGACTGATTAGGAGTGGACATCGCAATATCAGCCACCTCCTGCTGAAACGACAAGGACGGGTGGTTGCGATGGCACAAAGCCGAATCGCGAAGGCTCCGGTGGTCGGCGCGGGGATTGCCTATGTGATGTGGGGGCCCATATGGAAATTGAAGGACGAGCATTCTGACCCAGCGGTGCTTCGTCAGGCGATTCGGGCTTTGCGCAATGAGTATGCCAGAACCAGAGGCCTGTTGGTCCGTTTGTATCCGACACTGTTTGAAGAAAAGGATGGATGGGTCCTGCCGATTTTGGAGGAAGAAGGGTTTGTGCGAGCAAGCAACGAGAGGCGGACACGAACGATTCTTATGGACCTGACGCCTTCACTCGATGAGCTCCAAGAGAGATTGCTCCCTCACTGGCGGCGGGAGCTGAAAGTAGCGGGTAAGCAAGACGTTGAGATCACTGAAGGGCGGGAGGATGACCTGTTTGAGAAATTCATCGATATGTACAAGGAGATGGTCGCAAGAAAACAGTTTCAAGAACCGAACGACATTCATGAATTTCGAGACATGCAACGGTGTTTGCCCAACGAATATAAGATGCAGCTGATACTCTGCCATTCTCATGACGGAGACTGCGCTGGTCTCATTTGCAGCGCGATCGGTTCTACTGCAGTGTATCTGTTTGGCGCGACCACGACGGTCGGGTTGAAACGTAGAGGATCGTATCTCCTCCAATGGAAGTTGATCCAGAGACTGAAAGAGGCTCACGTGACGCAGTATGATCTGAACGGGATCAACCCGGAGACGAATGCCGGCACGTATAAGTTCAAGAGAGATCTCGCTGGTGAGAAAGGGCGAACGGTGAGTTTTCTGGGCCGGTTCGATTCATGCGAGAGCAGGCTGAGTCTTGCCTGTGTGACGATGGGAGAGAAATTAAGACGAATAAGTCGAGCCCTGACGTGATCCCAGCGATCTGCGAAGCGAATCATTCCCCTCGAACGACTGGTGCGCTTATCATCAATGCCGATGATTGGGGAAGAGATCGCACAACGACTGATCGGACATTCGATTGCATACGCTGTGGAACGGTGTCTGCCGTGAGCGCCATGATGTTTATGGATGACTCCGAACGAGCGGCCGCGATGACTTATGAACATGGAATTGATACCGGCCTGCATCTCAACCTGACCACGCGGTTCTCGGCAAGACAATGCTCCTCAAGACTCAGAGAGAGCCAGGAAGGACTCGCCAGATACCTCTTGCGACACCGCTTCATGCAGGTACTGTTTCATCCTGGACTCACCAAACAATTTGACTATGTCGTGAAGATGCAACTTGATGAATATAATCGTCTGTATGGAGAGGCACCGGCACGTATCGACGGGCATCATCACATGCACCTCTGTGCGAACGTGCTGGTTCAGGGCTTATTGCCGCAGCACACTATCGTCAGGAGAAATTTTTCCTTTGAGATGGAGGAAAAGAGCCTCGGAAACCGTCTCTATCGCCAGTGGATCGATAGTCGACTGGAAAGACGCCATCGTCTCACTGATTATTTTTTCTCGCTTGCTCCGATCACGCCCCAAAAGCGCCTGGATCGGATTTTCTCGTTATCTCGCAATTTTGTGGTCGAAGTGGAAACTCATCCAGTTAATCATGATGAGTATTCGTTCCTGAGGGAAGCAGTTGGTGCGCACTTAATTGAAAGAGACGTGATCGTACATCCATTTGCTGTCGTGACGGCACAGTTGTCATCCGAGGGGATTTGAGGCGATGCCAGGAATCGTCGGACTACACACAAGAATGTCTCGTGAGTGGGCGGAAGTTCAACTCAAGCTGATGGTTGAGCGTCTGCAGCACGAGAGTTTTTATATCGCTGGGACTTGGGTGGATGAATCTCTAGGGCTTTATGTGGGGTGGGTAGCGAGAAGGAACTCATTTTCGGAAGATATGCCTCTGAGAAATGCGGATGGCAACCTCACATTGATCTTTTCCGGAGAGGACTTCTCCGATCCTGAGTCCAATCAGGATAGGAGCCCCTCTGGGATTCGCGGCATGGCAAGTCCATCCTCATATCTGGTACGACGGGCCGAGTCGGAGACGAATTTCCCCTGTGGGCTAAATGGGAGGTTTCATGGTCTCCTGGCAGACCGGGTGCGCGGAACGACTACGCTGTTTAACGATCGGTATGGAATGCACCGGCTTTATTATCACCAATCCAAAGAGGCAGTCTACTTTTCGGCTGAAGCCAAGGCCATTCTTGCTGTGCGACCTGAACTTCGGAGGATAGAACCTCGTGCCTTCGGAGAGTATGTCACATGCGGATGTGTATTAGAGAATCGAACGCTTTTTGAGGGGATTGCGGTGCTGCCTGGTGGGTCGAAGTGGGCTCTAAAGAATGGCTCCGTGGAATGCAAAGAGACGTATTTTCAACCAAGAGAATGGGAAGAACAGGAGAGACTGGATCCGGAATCCTATTATCAAATACTGCAGGACATATTTATTAGTAAACTCTCACGGTACTTCGTATCGAACGAACCGATTGGCATGTCCTTAACCGGTGGCCTTGATTCCCGCATGATTATGGCGTGGCATAAGCCTCGTCCAAGGACGCTTCCCTGTTACACCTTTGGCGGCATGTATCGTGACTGTCAGGATGTTGTGGTAGCACGACAGGTGGCTCGTATTTGCGAGCAACCGTACGAGGTGATTGATGTCGGAAAAGATTTCCTCTCGCGATTCCATCACTATGCGGAACGCGCAGTCTATTTGACAGACGGCTGTGCCGATGTCCGGCGAGCGTCCGATCTCTATCTCAATGAGCGAGTCCGAGAAATCGCGTCTGTCAGGATGACGGGGAACTACGGTAGCGAAGTACTACGGGGAGTACGAGCCTTTAAACCGAACCGACCAGTACCAGGTTTGTTTAGCCAGGATGTGCTTCCCTACCTCAGCCAGGCAGAAGAGACGTATTACTCACTGCTTCTAGGTCATCCCGTATCGTTTGCTGTCTTTAAACAGGCGCCCTGGCATCACTATGGACTGTTGGCTCTCGAGGAGACGCAAGTGTCCATCAGATCGCCCTATCTTGATAACGACCTTGTTCAGACTGTGTTTCGTGCTCCTCAATCGGCTCTTGCTACCTACGATGTGTGCTTGAATCTGATCGCAAATGGTAACCCTGTATTGCGAGACATCCCTACAGATCGCGGTGTGGGTAGGAAGGGGATGGCCGGAAGAGGTTTGCGAAAGTGGGAAGAGGTTCTTGTAAAGTCCGAATACGCGTTTGACTATGGGATGCCTCAATGGCTGGCACGGATCAACCATGCCGTATCTGTCCTGCATCTAGAACGAATGTTTCTGGGAAGACACAAGTTCAACCACTATCGGGTGTGGTATCAAGATGTCCTTAGTGATTACGTTCGGCAGATCCTGCTGGATCCTCGCACCCTCTCACGACCATACGTCCAAAGAAGTCAAATCGAGGCTATTGTTCAAGAACATTTAAGCGGAAGTCGAAATCATACCAATGAGATTCACGTTATGCTTACTCTCGAGCTTCTGCATCGTGTGCTTATTGATAAGCCCTAGTATCTGCTCATGGCAACTGTGGGGAGGAATCCGATGTTAACCGCCACACACGAGGTAAGTATCAAGGGTAGGATGCAGGAGGTACCAGCATTCCACCTGGATGATGTGGCGATCATTACAAAAGGCAAATTTTTACATATCGCAGAGATATTCGATGAGTATTGGCTTCCTGGGGTTAGTCTTCCGGACCCGTATCACGTGCTGTCAGAATTACAAGGTGTTGAGTATAAGCCTGACCTTTTCACCTTTGCGCAGCGTGTTCCTGATACCCAACCTAGATTTCCATTTTATATGGAGTCGGACAATGTGGCTGTGATCCACCTCTCGTCATATGATGAATGGTTCAGCAAGCAAATCTCGTCTGCCAGTCGAAGAAATATACGTGCGAGCGAAAAAAAAGGCGTTACTGTGAAACAGGTGACATTTGATGACGAATACGTCCGCGGGATTATGTCAATCTATAATGAGTCACCAGTCAGAGCGGGAAGGCAATTCTGGCATTTCGGCAAGGACTTTGGGCGTGTTGAGGCTGAAAACGGAACCTATCGTGAAAGAAGTACTTTCCTGGCAGCCTACGCTGAAGGGGAAATGATCGGCTACTTGAAACTTGTTTGGGACGTGAAGAGTGCTGCAATCATGCAGATCATATCGAAGCTGAAGTATCGCGAAAGACGGCCAAACAATGCGTTGTTATCAGAAGCAGTCAGACTCTGCACGGAAAAAAGTATTCCGTACTTACTTTACGAAAGCTATGTGTATGGCAACAAGATAGATAGTTCGCTCACTAGATTTAAGAGAGAGAACGGTTTTGTCAGGATGGATGTCCCACGTTATTTTGTTCCGCTCACTCTCAAAGGTAATCTCTGTCTCAAATTGGGCCTGCACAAAACTCTCAAGGACCTTATCCCATACTGGCTTCGAAGCCGCCTTGTGCGTGCTCGAGATGAGTGGTATTCCAGACGCGGTCTAAGAGACTAATCGATATCAGTCTCTAGTGTTTGAGATCCACATTAGTCGACCCCGCTCCTTCATTCAATCACAAATAGCAGATCATGGTAAAAGCAGTCGCTCTGGTTCTCTCTCTTGTAGTGAGCCTCCTCCTGTCCGAGGTGCTCGCAAGGCTGCTCTTGAATCCCGCGGACATTTTGTCTGCTGGAGTCGTACAGGATAGCGTGCTAGGGATCACAGTAGCGCCCAACACTTCCGGCTTTGACACATGGGGATTTCGAAACAAAACAGTCCCATCGGCAGCCGAAGTTGTAGCAATCGGGGATTCTCATACTTATGGCAATACGGCAGGCATGGAAGACGCCTGGCCAGCAGTCGCAGCCAGGCAAACAGGGTTGAATGTCTACAACCTCGGCCTCGGCGGATATGGTCCTAACCAATACTACCATCTTCTCACTGCTAAAGGTCTCACGCTTCATCCCCGATGGGTCATATGCGGTCTGTATATGGGCGATGATTTTGAAAACGCGTTCTTGGTGACCTATGGCCTTGAGCATTGGTCATACTTGCGGCAAGAAAGATGGGAGAAGGTCGATGCCAACATATGGGGATCGTCTGAGCCGCCCGTTTGGGGGGCTGGGCTGAGAAACTGGCTGTCTGAACATAGCATGGTGTACCGGTTGATCTTCCATGGGCCGCTCTTCGCCATGGTGAAAGAAGGTGTTCGGTTCAAAGAGGTGACGGAAATTAGCGATCCGTATACAACCGCACTTATCATCAAAGAGCAGAATATTCGTGAGGCTTTTCGCCCAATTGGTATCGCGGAACGCCTGGATGAGCGAAGTGGCCCTGTACGGGAAGGCATGCGCATCACATTTCATCTGCTGAAGGAAATGGATCAAGTGTGCAAAAGCGAAGGATGTCGTTTTCTCGTCGTGATTATTCCCACGAAGGAGACCGTGTTTTCAGAGTACTTGGAAAGGGACCCCCAACTTCATTTGCATGACGCGCTGATGCGGGTGATTACGAATGAACGATCCGTAAAGGGTGCACTGACAGACTTCCTCGCTAGTGCCGGAATCGCCTACCTGGACCCACTGCCGATGCTGAAACAATCCGTTAGCCGACAACTCTATGCGCAAACCACGCGTGATATGCACCCGAGTAAAAACGGCTATAGGGTGATCGGTGAGGCTGTGAGTCAGTACATTAACTCTGCGAAGTAACCGGGTGAACTATCAGGTGTCGCAAGGAGGCTGGCTCCATGTATGAATCTGAAATCAATGATCGCTTAGAATCGATCGACGCCCTGCCTCCGAATATTGTTAAACGGTTTGAGGAACTCACATCTCTGGTGGAGTTCCGGACGGCGCTGCCATGGGGGGAGCATTGTACTGAATGTGCATGGCCGACGTGTTACACCACATGTGAACTTTACGATCCACGAGAGGATGGGGGTTGCAGGTTGTTTATTGACGGCATGACGCGTGTCGACACCGATGAAGTCGTCAGGCCTTATCTTTTGAAACTTCGGTTCAAGCGGTGGGGAAAGCTTTGGACGGTCGGTAATCTTGCCCGGTATTCACGGCAAGAGTCGTTGCGCAAGGAAAAGAGGAACATGATGATCGGCGCACTTGCGCGATCAGCACCACTTCCTCGGCAACTCAAGTCGAAGGTCTTGGGGAAGGTCGCCTACCTTCGTCGATGCGAGGCTGAGAGGGCTTCTCCAGCTGACGTCCCTCCCGACTGTTTCCTCATTGAGTGTTATAACCCAACCCAAAAACCGATCAATCTGACCTTTTCAATTCGAATGCGCAATGAGATTTCTACCAGCGTATTCCAACGAGTCGTTCAGTCCGTGCCGGGATTTCTCATCGAACACATTGCTGTAAGCGACATTCTCCAGCGGATAGACCTTGCACGACCATTTGAAGTGGAGATCGTGCCGAATGAGGCTGACGATACGGTTCTGTATTTCGGCTTTATAGACTTCGCATGGTTATATCCCAAGAAAGAAGTGAAGGGGCCCTCAACTGAGGCGACGAAGCCATGGAAATGCATCGTATGGGATCTTGACAATACCCTGTGGCACGGAACACTTATCGAGGATGGGCCTGATCGACTCAAGCTTCGGCATGACATCGTTGAGGTGATCAGAGAAACGGACCGGCGCGGCATCCTGCACTCGATAGCCAGTAAGAATAATTATGCTGATGCCGTCCAAGTACTTCAGCTTTGGGGGATAGACAAGTACTTTCTCTATCCACAAATCAGCTGGGATCAGAAAAGCCTCTCGATCGCAAGAATCGCGCAATTACTCAACATTGGGATAGAGAGTTTAGCGTTTGTGGATGATCAACCTTTTGAGCGAGAGGAAGTGCGAAGTGCACACCCTCACGTTGCGGTCGTGGATGCAGCTGACGCCGGACAGCTTCTCTCCCGGCCAGAGTGTCAGGTACCGATTACGGAAGAGAGTCAGCACCGACGCGCCATGTATCAGCAGGAGAAGGAGCGTCAACTCGTTCAAGAATCATTTGATGGCGACTATGGAACATTTCTCCAGGAATGTAAAATCAAAGTGACGCTGACGAAACTCACCGGTGAGAATTTAGAACGTGTGTACGAGTTAGCGCAGCGAACGAATCAAATGAATTTCTCGGGTGCTAGGTATCCACGCGAACAATTGACAGAACTTGGACAATCTCACGCCCATGAAACGTTCGTCATTCGGTGCACTGACAGGTTCGGAAGCTATGGGATCGTAGGCTTTGCCGTAGTGGATGTTCAGGAGCCTCGCTTGATGGATCTGATGTTTAGTTGTCGAATTCAAGGTAAGCGAGTGGAACATGCGTTTCTAGCATACCTTTTAGACAAGTATTCCCTTCCGGAAAGACGTGATTTTTTTGCCAATTATCGGAAGACAGAGAAAAACGCAAAGCCTGGGAAAATGTTTGAAGAGATTGGGTTCGAATGCATTGATGAGAGGGATGGCCTTCTTTCTCTCAAATACTCTAAATCACGGGCTATCCCAAAGGAGAACATCATTCATATACATAACGATGAGAGGGGATAGGGGAGTGCGCATCGCGGGTGTGTTGGAGAGGATCCAAGGAAAGTATCGAAGAACTGTGGCGGCAGCTTTCTGTCGAAGACCGGTAAAGATGCGGAATACGATGCCGTTGATCTCATTCACTTTCGATGATTTCCCCTTGTCGGCCTTGGAAGTGGGAGGCGAGATTCTTCGTCAACATGGTGTAGCCGGCACCTACTATGTATCGCTCGGCCTTTTGGATCGCGAGGAGTCGGTCGGACGTATCTGCTCCGCTGCACATGTGAAGGAAGTACTGGCTCAAGGGCACGAGTTAGGCTGTCATACATTTGGGCACTGTGATGCTTGGGATACTGATCCGCAATGTTTCCAGCACTCTATCCTGGAAAATCAGCGAACATTGGAAACCATTATGCCAGGGACGAGGTTTGAGACGATGTCATATCCAATCAGCACGACACCACGGCCTCAAATAAAAAAGCAAACAGGCCGTCGCTTTGCATGCTGCCGTGCTGGTTCCCAGAGAGCCAACATCGGTGTGGTGGACTTAAACTATGTTTATGCATTTTTTATCGAGCGAGCAAGGGAACAGCCCGATGTAATTTGGGATCTAATCGAGCGTAATCAGAGGAATAATGGGTGGTTGATCTTTTCTACTCATGATATTTCCCCTCAGCCTACCATGTATGGCTGTGCGCCGCAGTTGTTCGAGAAGATAGTCGACCGATCAATCGCTTCAGGAGCAAACATTCTCCCAGTGTCCAAAGCATTAGCACTAGTTTGTAACGGCTCAGTCCCTTCGAGGAGCAGATGAATCTATTGCTTCTCATAGCTTTCATCACCGTCCTTATCTGGATTTACTACCAGGAGCAGAGAGAGCGTCCGCGTGTAACTCGCACAACCTGGATCGTCGTAGTATGGGCCGTAATCTATGGCTCCCGTCCAGTCACCGAATGGTTCAGCCAGACGGGAGGAGGAGGACTTGCAGAATCAGTGGATGAAGGAAACCCTATAGAGGCAATGATAAGCATTCTGTTCCTACTCGTAGGCAGCGTTGTCCTGCTGCGACGAAAACTTCGATGGGATACCGTCCTAAAAGAGAATACCGCTGTTGTTGTGTTCTACGTCTTTTGGTGGCTCAGTATTCTGTGGTCAGACTATCCTTTGATCACCTTCAAGAGGTTATTTAAAGAGTTTGGCGCCGTCATTATGGCCCTCGTAGTACTCACGGAGTTGGCTCCCGCAGAGGCGATTAAGGCGATCTTTGTTAGGATGTCATATCTTTGCATTCCTCTTTCCGTAATACTGATCCGTTATTTTCCCGAATGGGGGAGGGCCTATGTTGGTTACGACAAAAGTGAAGTCATGTGGGTGGGGGTGGCCACCCATAAAAACACTCTTGGTGTACTCGCCATGGTTGGCGCAGTATTTCTTCTTTGGGATATTTTGGAAGGGTGGCCCAAAGGAGCCAGGCGACCACCACGAGCGTTCCTAGCGTCCCGCCTGATCACACTGGGGTCATGCTGGTATCTCTTATTGATCGTGAATAGCGTCACATCACTACTCTGTGCGGTATTGGGATCGGTGCTTCTTCTTGTCCTTCATCGAACAGGCATACGAAACCGTCCAATTCGATTAGAGTTGATTGGAGGCTGTTTAATCGCGGTCATATTGATATTGGAGTATCTTGTCGGTATTAAAGAAGACTTCCTCGATGCAATGGGGAGAGATCCAACTCTTACCACCCGTACTGAGATCTGGCCGATGTTGATCGAACTTCAGCCAAATGCCTTTTTAGGAGCTGGATTTAATACTTTCTGGGCAGGAGAGCGACTCAGAATCTCGTTCGAGAAATTTGGAGGCATTTTTCAGGCCCATAATGGATATCTTGAAACCTATCTCAACGGAGGATGGTTTGGTATCAGCGTATTGGTCGGTGTTCTGGTCGCGGCCTATCTACGGATAAGGAAGCGGCTTATAGTTGGTGCACCAGATGCTGGTATTCGTCTAGTCGTTTTGATCATTGCTGTGGTGTACAACTACTCGGAAGCGTCATTCAATAAAATTGGGGTTCTCTGGCTACTGACGGTTATTGTACTCATGCAGAGCCTTCCAGGATCTGTTTTTGCACAGGCCACCTGTCGTACCAGGTATTAGTTAGTCCGTTACCTTTTTCTGGATAACCAAGTCTGGAACTGTAGATCAAGATGAGCAGAGACAATCATCGGAATTCTGCCTTGGATTTCACAAAGGGAGTGCTCGTCTTATTGATGCTTCTGTACCATTGGATTAACTATTTTGTTAGCACAGAAGGAGCAATTTACACTTATATTAGATTTATTACTCCATCGTTTATTTTCATTACAGGTTTTCTTGTGAGTAGTGTTTATCCTAGGAGGCACGGGCTCAACTACAACCATGTATTTGGGAGGCTGTTGCAGCGTGGCATTAAACTTCTGGTGATCTTTACGGCCCTCAATGTGATCTCGAATATTCTCTTCGCCGCAAATTATAGGGGGCAATTGCCAGGCATCATTGGATTTTTTGATCGTGCTGCTGATATTTATATTTCAGGTAATGCTAAGTCATTGTTTTGGGTACTGCTTCCAATCAGTTATTTCCTGCCAGTAGCTGGCTCATTATTGATCATTTGTGGAGGCAACCGGTTACTTCTTTGCGGAGTTTGTTGTCTGGTGGTGCTAGGCGTGACAGCATCAAGTCTATGGTCGGTTTCTAGCCCCAACCTTGAAATGTTAGGGTTTGGTATTCTGGGTTTAGCATGCGGAACCTACCCTATCGACAGACTTAATGATCTCTATAAATATCCGTTTGAGTTTGGCGCTCTTTATTTGGTCTATACGGTAGCGATTAGCATTTGGGGAGTACCATACATTCTCCAGTTGGTTGGGGTCAGCCTAACCGTCTGCTTAATCTATATGATTGGAATCAGACATTTAGTGATGAAAGTCGCGTACGACTGGATAGTTATGTTGGGGCAATACTCTCTCTTTGGCTATATTGCTCAAATAGGCATACTGCATCTTGTGCACAAGTTTATAGACTACTTTGATCTTCCTTCGATTATGGCCCTTGGTATTTCGCTCACCATCGCTTGTGTTCTGACCATCGTTACCGTCCTAGTGCTTGATGAAGCCAGGAAAAACATTGCGGTAATCAGAAACATGTATCAGTTAGTATTTGCTTGAGTTGTATCGAAAAGGCACGTAGTGATTCTCACGTTCCAATAAGTCAGGCAAACACAACCAAGAAAACACTAGCTTGCGGGATATTGTTCCTGCATGGTTAACTGAAACCACGTGAATTATGGGCAATTCTCATTTTGGAATCCCACCATGGGTCTCATTGGACAGTAAGATTCGTTGGAGAAGGGGGTGGAGTATTGCTAGCTCCTCCTCCACCTGTTTGTAAAGGGTGAGGATAAGTGTAGGGTGTGTAAGCAATTGTCCAGGTATTGGTTGCTGAGCAACGGTATAATACACCATCAGCCCCATTGAATTGAGCACCTCTTGGGTTTGATGCGCTCCTGTTCCAAGACCCCTGATCGGTCGCCCAATATCCAACTCCACCATTCCCCACATCAGCTGATTCTGGGGTTGGCGTACAAACAGCAGGGCGGTTTGCTAAGGGCCCTGCGCCGAGCCCGCTTGATCCGGTGAAAGATGGAGTTTCCTGATACAGATCCCGGTTTAACTGAAGGTGACAATTCACCCGGCTCGTGTTCGTGTTCGAACAATTTGCTTTTGATCCGGTCCAAGTCCCGGAATTGTTCACGACGAGATGAGCAATAGCATTTGTTCCCCGGGTCCTGTTCAAAAAGCTGTACATCGGCTTGAGTGTGCCTGCTCCATCGCGGCCAGGCTGATGCCAATAGGGATACCCATAGTAGGATGACGTGGGGGAGCGATTCCCATCATTGGGATCACGGGGGGTACCTACGCCTGTCTGTGTCCCATCGGCAATCACAGTACAATCCCCTTGAGGAAGATTTGAGGAATCGCTTCGGTAGCTTTGAGTCGCGATTGGAACGAGCGATCCGGAGCCTTGGGGAGAAACAATATTGCCCCAGACCATTTGCTCACCGCTGCCCTGCAAATGAATATCCCAGGCCCCCGGGCTACTCACTGATTCTGTACTGATCGTGTTCCCGTAAATTTCCATCACTTCTGGACCATAATGACAATAGCTATGAGCCCGCAAATTGGACCCTGTGACAGTATTAAACCGCAGTACCATCGCATGGGCTCGCCAGTTGTCTACACAGCTCTTGGTAAAATCGTCCCGTGTGCCAAAGTTACATACGCTGTCTTCAAAGAAGAGTGCATTAGCCGAGCCTACACCACCTGTTCTCCACTGGTCCCCGCCTGACGTGTTGTGAAGGCACACAAAGTTATGCGAAGGAGATTGACAGGTTACATGATCCACCACACCATAAACCTCCCCGCGATCAGCAAACGGTGGTCCTCCGCCACCTTCCCCCACGAAGATAGCTAGGTTTCCAGAACCAATGCTGGTAAAGGTCAGGTTGTCGAGTCGAAGTTTCGTAATGTCAAATGTACAGTAGATCCAAATTTTGTTATTGCCAGCGGTGGTAAAGTTAAATCCGCTGATTCGCATAAGGTTGGTACGGGCGGCAGGGCACCCATTAATCTCAAACACTGAGTCGTTGCCTGTCATTGTACATCCACCCACGGTTTGGCATATCAGGGTGACGCCGTTCCTCGCACTCAGTTGAATGCCAGTTCCTGAGTAGGTGCCTGTACTAAGCGTAATGACTGCTCCATCACTAGCCGAATTGATGGCGGAATTGATGTCTGCGGCCGTACTACCAGCGGTGCATGTCCAAGCAGTTCCTCCTCCGCTGCAGGCCGCCTCAGCGGGAGAATGCGTGATCGGCACAGCAGCCATAAACAATATAAGTGGAAGCCATAAGAATTGCATGAGGTCCCTCCGTATTCCGGCATGTTTATTTGATGTAAGTTCAGTCATAAGGGAATCAAATAGGGCTTGCTAAGCACAAATTACCAGCGATTATACCGCCGAGATCTTGAGGCCCTGAATCATGATATTGCATTCGTACCATTCAAGTCACGGGAACAGCACAATTGACTCATGAACCAGCGCTTAATTCTTGAGCAGTCATTCGTGTCCAGTTTCTCTGGTTGATTTTTAACTGTACCCTCTAACGCAACATCCCTTACTACTACCCTCATTCAGAAAAGAGGGCGGTCAACGGCACGTTATACGCCCTGACGACTAGACTCGTACATCCGGTTCAGCATTAAACTACGTATAAAATACCTCTAAACCAACATGAGCAAAATAGGTGCCAGAGACGATTATTCGGTATTGTTTCGTTCCTCTCGTGTTCACGTACCTTCTTCCCCATTTTTGAGATGGGGGATTGTACGGCAACGTGTCAAAGTGTACGGATTTCCCTTCAGTCTGGGCTGTTTTGACAGACTCACGCCTCATCAGCAAATACCATTGTCTGGATTGAGATCTTTTCGACGTCCAGCGAGTAGAGTGGCAACTTCAGCCTCAGCCCTGCATATGTTCTCTTCGGTTCTTTAAATACGTGGAGACCAGTCCCCCATCTGCGTTTAGAAATACCTCGTATATGAAGAAACTCTATTATTACCTCAAGCCGGCTATTCCCTGGGCCATTCGAGTGCGAGCTCGACGTCTGATGGCGAATCGTCTACGGCGGCAATTCAGCAGTTCCTGGCCGATTTGGGAACCTGCAGCTCGATCGCCGGATGGCTGGCCGGGGTGGCCAAAGGGAAAGCAGTTTGCTTTTGTCGTAACGCACGATGTCGAGGGCATGCGAGGATTGGCTCGATGCAAACAGTTGGCGGAACTGGATATGGCCTGTGGCATCCGCTCATCGTTTCATTTTGTTCCAGAAGGCGAGTACCAAGTACCTGATCTCCTCCGAGCAGAACTCGAGAATAAAGGGTTTGAAATCGCTGTTCATGATCTCCATCACGACGGAACGCTCTACCGTTCGTCGCAACATTTTCAAGTGCAGGCTCGCAAGATCAATGAATATTGCGAGAAGTGGAAAGCCTCCGGTTTCCGAGCAGGATTCATGTTTCACAACTTGGAATGGCTTCATGACCTCAATGTTGCCTACGATGCCTCCACCTTCGACATTGACCCGTTCGAGCCGCAACCCGATGGGGTTGGGACGATCTTCCCATTCTGGGTTCAACAAAGCGGCTCAAAGGGTTACGTGGAGCTCCCCTATACGCTTCCGCAGGACTCGACATTGTTCGTGATTTTCAGGGAAACGACGATCGATCTGTGGAAACAGAAACTTGACTGGGTGGCTTCACACGGAGGCATGGCCTTAGTAATCGTCCATCCGGACTACCTGTCTTTTGATGGGAAGCCGCAGCCTTCGGAATATCCAGCCGATCTGTATGAACAGCTTCTCAAATACGTCACGACCCGATATGGGGATCGCTGTTGGTATGCCCTTCCTCGCGAAGTTGCAGCGTTTGCGGCGCAAGTCAAACCTCGATTACCTCAGGACCTCAGTCACTTCAGTCGGCTCTGTGGAGAGGGAAGATGAGCATAGGCAGTAAACAATACCCAGCTTTATAGCCTTCCCCACAAATTTAATTGGCACCCACACCGCATAATTGATTCATACTTTCTAGACCTAAGCAAATCGCAAACCTGCGCTTACGGACATCGGTCTCAGTTTTCAAATACTTCATGATCCCAGACTGTCCAGCAAGCAAGCTGGACCAGCGTGCAGTTTATTCAATATCTCCATGGGTACAGGTCCGCGATGGCAGGGTAGGTGGCCGTTGTTTGAACAATGGATGAGAAGGACGAAATACTCCACTCCCGATAGTGTGTGTTCGGAAGAAAGATTCCTTTGTCTCGTTGCCAGCGAGTCTAAACGTTCCGAACGATCAGGTCACCCCTGTCGGATCGCGCTTGTCTATTGCACAAACCCACAAGGCATCGTCATACCCTTGGGAACCGAGCCAGCCGACAAGGCCATCTCATTACTATCTCGCTGTTGCCGTGACACTGACCATATCGGCTGGTATCGGCAAGACTACGTCGTTGGTGTCCTCCTGACGACACTGCAACGAGACTCCGTCGTCGACGGATGTAAGACCCTACATGCTCGCTTGCTGGATCGTTTGGGTGCTGCCCTTGCATTCACGAAGGCGCACTCTCTTCAGATCCATGTCCTGGATCCAGATGAACTCACAAGGTTCACGCTAGCGGACTGTTCTCCTTCGTCTCCAGGTCCAAAAAACTAGGTTCTGCAATTTCATCTAACCTCTTCCAAGGAGTGGACTATGTTACGTCTTGGTGTAATTGGGTATGGGTATTGGGGACCGAACGTGGTACGAAATTTCCTCGCACATCACGACTGCAAAGTCGTCACGATCTGCGATAAGTCTTCCGCGGCCTTGACTCGTGTGATGGCCGCACATCCCGGCATTGGTGTAACAACGAACCCGGATGCCGTGCTGCTCGCCACGGACATCGATGCCGTGGCGATCGTGACGCCTGTCTCGTACCACTACGAATTAGCCAAGAAAGCGCTTGAGAATGGGAAACATGTGTTCGTGGAGAAACCCTTTACAGCAACGTCCAGCGAAGCCGAGGAACTGATTGAACTGGCGGATCGCCGTGGACTCCAAATCATGGTTGACCATACCTTTCTCTTTACTGGGGCTGTTCGCAAGATCAAACAACTTATCGATGAAGGCACATTGGGCCGCCTCTACTACTATGATTCGACACGCGTGAATTTGGGCCTATTTCAGCATGACGTCAATGTGCTATGGGACCTCGCGCCGCATGACTTGTCGATTATGGATTACCTCATCGGCGTTGAGCCTGAGTTGGTTGTAGCGACCGGCGGGGCCCACGTGAACAATCTTGAGAACATTGCCTATCTGACCGTGTATTTCCCTGATAATGTTCTTGCACACATCAACGTGAACTGGCTCTCACCGGTAAAAATGCGCACAACGCTGGTCGGGGGTCAGAAGCGCATGCTCGTCTGGAATGACCTCGACCTGGCAGAGAAACTCCGCGTCTATGACAAGGGTGCCGATGTCAAGAATGAAACCGGAATGCACGCGGCCTTGGTTAGCTACAGAACCGGCGATATGTACGCCCCCAAAATTGAAGAAGCTGAAGCGCTGAAGGTAGAAACTCGCTATTTTCTGGACTGCATCATGAATAAGACAAGACCAATTAACGACGGAATAGCTGGGCTGCGGGTCGTGCGTATTCTTGAAGCAGCTGAACAATCTCTGAACCAGCATAAAGAAATTGTATTGGCATAGCCACGTTGATGGAGAGAGAGGCAATGAGTCATACAGGGACACTCACACTTGGGACAATCGACACAGTGAAACCGCATTGGGTCCTACTCGATGAGCCACTTTTCAAGGAGGCGGTGACGCGAGAAAGAAAACGTTCCAATCGCTCAGCGCTTGGCATGGCGCTGGTGTTAATCAGTCTCCCCAGTGGGGGTGGTACACAAGCGGCATCCATGAGCAGCCTCATAACCAACGCCTTAGTGGTGGTTGCATCAGACTTGGATACTCTTGGCTGGTTTGAAGAATCGAGCGTTATCGGTTTGATTATGCCCGAACTCAATGCGACCGATCTGCCCGGCATTTCCCATCGACTTGAGAACTCCTGTCGATGTGCAATCGCGCAGCAGGGTAATGCGGAGCTTGCACAACGCCTACCTATCATCGTACGTGTATATCCCAATCTAACGACATCAAATGAGGAGGACGTGCCTACGCTGGATCCGCTGCTGCACCCCGACCTCTTATCGAATAGACTAACCCGCTCGCATTCTCAGTCGATCAAACGAGGTATGGATATTGCGTTTAGCTCCATACTGTTAACTCTCTTGTTACCCTTATTTGCCTTCATCGCCGTGCTCGTCAAACTTTCGTCGCCAGGACCGGTGTTTTTCAAGCAGCTTCGAGTGGGGCATCTCCTGAAACCCTTCACGATGTACAAGTTCCGAAGCATGTACTCAAGCGCGGATCAGCAGGCTCATCAGGACTATGTGAGCTGGTTCATCACCGCAAGTAACCACGAACAGACTGAAGAGAAAGAGAAACCGGTCGTCTTCAAGCTCACAAATGACTCCAGGGTCACTTCCATCGGCCGATTTCTTCGGAGAACCAGCCTTGATGAACTGCCGCAACTCTGGAATGTATTGATCGGTGACATGTCCTTAGTGGGACCGAGGCCCCCGATCCCATACGAGCTGCAACAATATAAGCCATGGCACAAAGGTCGCCTTTTAGAGGCCAAGCCAGGTATGACTGGCCTCTGGCAAGTGGTGGGTCGGAGCCGTACCACCTTCGATGAGATGGTACGCCTTGACTTACAGTATGCCAGGACCATGTCCCTGTGGTGCGACATCAAAATTCTGCTTGCGACACCAGCCGCCATGATTACAGGCAAAGGCGCCTGTTGACACGATATCTATCCCTTCTTTTTAAGCTGTTTGTCACTACCTAAAGCTGGTGGGGGTTGAGATCACGGTGCGCAGCCTAGAGCCGACAACTGAAGGTATGGGCATGAAGATATTTCGCAAACGACTTCTTGTTGTGCATCATGCACACTGGAATCCCATATTCGTCATCGGCAGAAGCGCTACGGTACTCATCAGTTTGCTCTTCCTGGCTGTGGTCGGGTGCGCGGGGAGTGACGAGCAGGAGCAGACTATGAATACCACCCATGCAGGAATGGCTGTCAGCTTGGCATGGGATTCAGTCAAAGATTCAAGCGTGGTTGGCTACTACATTCATTATGGGAAACGCTCTCCCAATCAGCCAGGCTCGTGCGCGTATGATCACAAGCTATTTATGGCCACCAGCCACGGGACTGTGCCTAATCTAGATCCGGGATTGACCTACTACTTTGCAGTGAGCGCCTTTAATGGACTCGACAGCAGCTGCTCAAATGAGGTCTTCACCCGTACCGCGCAGATCGATTGTTGTCCATCTTGAAAAGTGCGTGACTAGGCGGGCAACGTGCAATCTGATAGGGCCATGACGCCGTGGTCCGGCAGCGAGATTCTCGTGGCGACACCCGTCGCCGTGATCACCGAAAAGGGAGCCCGTTGACAGCATGTACATACTCGGCATTTCTGCTTATTACCATGACAGCGCGGCTTGTCTTGTCAAAGACGGCATGATTCTCGCTGCAGCTCAGGAAGAACGCTTTACGCGACGAAAGCATGATCCGGGGTTCCCTGCCAGGGCTGTGCGTTACTGCCTCGCCCAGGCCGGCATTGGGGTTCAGGATTTGAAATATATGGTCTTCTATGACAAACCCCTTGTGAAGTTTGAACGCCTGATGGAAACCTATGTTGGATTTGCGCCTAGTGGGGTGCAATCGTTTCTGGCGGCGATGCCGGTTTGGCTGAAAGAGAAGTTGCTGCTGCGCAACGCTCTCAACAATGCGCTTCTGACTTGTGCTGATGGATTACAGAAATCCGATCTTCCCGAGCTGTTGTTCGGAGAGCATCACGAATCCCATGCTGCCTCGGCATTTTTCGCATCACCGTATCAGAGAGCCGGTGTCCTCTGCATGGATGGGGTGGGTGAGTGGGCCACCACCTCGGCATGGCTGGGAGACGGTAACGCGCTGACACCTCTCTGGGAAATTCCCTTTCCGCATTCATTGGGACTGCTCTACTCAGCCTTCACCTATTACACGGGATTCAAGGTCAATTCTGGTGAGTATAAAGTAATGGGATTGGCGCCCTATGGGAGCCCCAAGTATGTGAAGGCTATTTACGACCATCTGTTGGATCTCAAGCCTGACGGTACGTTCCGGATGAATATGGATTACTTCAACTACTGCACAGGCCTGACTATGACCAGCCGGAAATTTGATGACGTGTTCGGAGGCCCGCCCAGGAAGCCTGAAACACAGTTGACTCAGCGCGAGATGGATCTCGCGCGCTCTATACAAGAAGTGACGGAAGAAGTGATGCTGCGTCTGTCAAACACCATGCATCGTGAAACCGGGGTTGATTATCTGTGTCTGGCGGGAGGAGTGGCCTTGAACTGTGTCGGCAACGGCCGGATCCTACGAGAAGGTCCCTTCAGAGGCCTTTGGATTCAGCCGGCCGCCGGCGATGCGGGAGGAGCACTAGGCGCAGCGCTCAGTGCCTGGCACCAACATGAAGGACAACCACGAACAGCAGATAATGTCACAGATCGGATGAGCGGGAGTTATCTCGGACCTGCGTTCTCGAATGACCAGGTCGAGGCGAGGCTGAAGGCGATTGGCGCTGTCTATGAGCGACTCAACGACGATGAACTATTCAATTGTGTGGCAAATGATCTAGCCGGAGAAAAGGTTGTGGGGTGGTTTCAGGAACGCATGGAGTTCGGCCCGCGCTCGTTAGGTGGACGCAGTATCTTGGGAGACGCCCGAAGTGCGAAGATGCAATCTGTTATGAACCGTAAAATTAAATACCGCGAATCGTTCAGACCTTTTGCGCCCTCCGTGTTGAGGGAAAGTGTCTCCGACTATTTCCAGATGGATTGCGACAGTCCCTATATGTTGCTGGTTGCGCCAGTACAAGAGAGGCGCCGCTTGCCATTTGATCCTGGCCAGCGAGACCTCTGGGGAATCGACTTACTGAACGTTCCTCGTTCCGAGATCCCAGCCGTCACTCACATCGACTACTCGGCAAGAGTCCAGACCGTGCACAAGGAGACGAATCCACGATACTACCGGCTGCTGAAAGCCTTTGAGGGGAAGACGGGTTGCCCGGTTCTGGTCAATACGTCGTTCAACGTCCGTGGCGAGCCGATCGTGTGCACCCCGGAGGATGCCTACCGATGCTTCATGCGGACGGAGATGGATCTATTAGTGCTCGAGAACTGCGTACTAAGGAAAGAGGATCAGAAGCCACTCAAAGAAGACTCCGATTGGAGGAATGAATTTGCTCTGGACTAAGGAAGGAATAGCCATGTCACAAGATCAATCGGCAACGAAGAAAGAGCTGCGCAGTTTTGGCCTGTTGGTTGGAGCGGTCTTCACTGGTATTGGGCTGTGGCCGTTATTGATGCGAGGAGAAGTGGTACGCCTCTGGGCGATTGGACTAGGCGGAGCGCTTATGCTGCTCGGAGGGATGTCCCCAGGGCTCTTAAAACCAGTACATGGCATATGGATGCAGGTGGGCCATACCCTTGGACGAATCAACACCAGTATTCTGCTCGGTCTTGTTTTTTACGTTCTCATCACTCCAATGGGAATTCTGTTCCGCCTTATAGGGAAAGACGTGATGAGACAGGCCTTGACCAAAGACTCTTCAACCTATCGTGTCTCAAAGAAACCAAGGCTACAAGGACATATGAAGTTTCAATTCTAAGACGTTGTTAGTCGTCATGAAGGAGGAGGTGTCCAATGGGCGAAGTAATTGGGGAATTGTGGACATTCATGAAGGAACGAAAGAAGTTTTGGTTGCTCCCCATCGTTCTTGTTCTGATGTTGTTTAGTGTATTGATCGTCTTCACACAAGGCTCAGCGCTGGCCCCGTTTGTCTATACGCTTTTCTAGAAGTGTCCCCATTCTTTCGACCGCACTCCATGTTCACTGGTGGATCTTAAGACCTTTGGTACGGCTTCATTCTCCATCCCATAGTGATGCGTCACAATGAGTGGAACGATCAAGAGTTGGATCGTCGCTGTTCTCCTGGCCGTAGTTGTGTTTGTCTTCACCATACACGATTTCCTTGCGATGAATGATCCCGTCCAAGCCAATATCCTGGTCGTAGAAGGGTGGATTTGGGAATCTGCTGCAATGAAGGACGCGGCCAAGGAATTCAATAGCGGCGGGTATGACCTTGTCGTCACGGTTGGCACCCTCCCTAGGTGGCAAGCGGATGAACCATTGGAGGAGAACGCTGCTGCGCACGCTGCCGACCAACTGAGAAAGTTTGGCGTAAATGAGCAAGTCATTCAAATTCTTACCGTTCCCAATATTGACAGGCATCGCACCTATACATCCGCGTTGGCAGTCAAACGTTGGCTGCTCGACTCACACATCCATGTTGTGGGGATCAATGTGTTTACCCTCGGGGCACACGCACGAAAGAGTCTGGTGTTATTCAAGCGAGCGTTCGGTGAAAACACTCCGATCGGTGTCATTGCCGGCATCGAAGACAGTTACGATCCTGAACAATGGTGGTTGTCAGTGAAGGGTATTTACATCGTTCTGCGCAAAACGATTGGGTATCTCTATGCTGAATGGTGGCCTCTGCCGGATGATCTCCTTGCATCAACTGGTCAAGTAGCTTGGCTTGGAAGGAACTCATATGGCAGTTGTTAAGACAACCGGGGCTAGAATCGCAGGGATCTGTACCTGCGTACCAAGCAGGCGGTTTGACAATGTGAGGGACTCTTCTGCTTTTACGGAAGAGGAAGTTCGAAAAGTGACCGGTATGGCCGGTGTTTCGAGCCGCCATATCGCAGGGGAAACCATCTGCAGCAGCGATCTCTGCATTGCCGCGGCTCAACGCCTGTTGGATCGATTGCGGTGGCATCCGGGATCCATAGATGCCGTTATTATGGTGACGCAGACCCCTGATTACTTTCTGCCTTCCACCGCTTGTGTGATTCATCATCGTCTAAACCTTGCCGATCATTGTGCCGCCTTCGATGTGGGGCTTGGTTGTTCCGGCTATCCCTATGGTATGTGGTTGGCCGCAATGATGCTGCAGGGGGGAGGAATGCGTCGGGTATTGGTGCTTCACGGAGAGACACCGACCCGGTTTTCCGATCAATCTGATCGTTCGGTGTCCCTGCTGTTTGGAGATGCCGGATCGGCCACTGCGTTGGAATCGACGGGCCTGACGGAACCGACCTGGCACTATGCCTTACATTCGGACGGCGGCGGATACAACTCGATGATTATCCAGTCTGGTGGGTTCCGGAATCGATTTGAACAGGACAGACACAAACATAGCGTCTCGATGAACGGCGCGCTCATTTTTAATTTTACAATCAAACGGGTTCCTACACTGATCGATGAGACATTGAAGGCTGCATCCGTGGGCACCGACGATATCGACTACTTCATCCTGCATCAATCCAACCAATTCATCATGAAACATCTGTGTGTGAAGCAATCCCTTCCTGCAGAAAAGGTTCCAATCATTCTTCGACACTTTGGGAATACCGGAGGAGCATCGATCCCTCTGGCGATGACACAAGGGCATCTCATGAGGCCTCGGGATCGCTCACTCCGGCTGATGCTGTTGGGGTACGGGGTCGGGTTATCGTGGGGGTCGGCGTTGGTAGACTTGGATTCAAATGCCATCTTAGATTCTTTGGAGTTGGATAATACGTCACAGGTGTTGACGTGAATGACCATTCACCCAGGGTATTCGAGGGTAAAACAATCGTTGTTTCTGGTGCTTCATCCGGCATTGGACGAGCCATCGCAGTCCAATTGGCTCAACAAGGAGCGGGATTGGTCTTAATCGGGCGTGATCGAGCCAGGCTCAAAGAAACTGCACAACGGGCGAGGGGGCCAGTGTGCCGGATTGTGCAGTTGGATTTGACCGACGTGACTGCAATCATGCCGGCGGTCAAAGAAACCGTCGCCGCCATGGGGCGACTATACGGGCTCTGCCACGCGGCAGGCACGGTCGATACTCTTCCTTTGAGCGCCACGAGTCCCGAGAAGCTTCACGCCATGATGCAGGTGAATTTTGTGGCTGGGATGGAATTGGCTCGATCAGTCACTCGACGAGATCTTCTCACGGAGGAGGGGGGCTCGGTTCTGTTTATTGCTTCCATCTATGGGCTCGTCGGCAAACCGGGTCAAATTGCCTATAGCGGAAGCAAAGGTGCCGTGACGGCTGGAGCCCGAGCGATGGCAACTGAGTTGGCGAGGAGAAATGTCCGTGTCAATGTGCTCTCGCCCGGTATGGTTCGAACGGAAATGACTGAGCGAGCCCTGGCCGGGCTTTCTGGCCACCAGGTACAAGCGCTCAAAGACATGCACCCTCTGGGAATTGGGAGCCCTGATGATGTCGCGCATGCGGCCACGTTCCTGCTCTCTCCTCAGAGCAAGTGGATTACTGGGGCCAACCTCGTTGTGGACGGAGGTTGTTCTGCGCAGTAACACAATGGACGAAAGGAAGGGAGCAACAATGACACAGACTGAGGCCGTCACTTGGATTGCACAGGTGTTCGAGATAGCTCCTGACCAATTGACTCCGGATACCCATCGAGACAACGTGCCGGCATGGGATTCGCTCGGCATATTGACGTTGATGGCCAGCCTGGATAGTGACTTCGGTATCGTCCTGACGGACGAGGATATCCAGACAGTCAAAACGGTCGGCGATATCTTGGATGTCATGCGCCGACACGGTACGCTCACCTCGACTCCTTCCTAATGCAAGTGGGCTGATGCATCATCAGTTGGTCTGCCATGCGATTCATCCTTGTCGATACAATTCTTGAATTAGAGCCCGGTAAGCGGATCACTGCATCTAAGGTGCTCCCGGCATCCGAAGAGCTGTTTCGAGACCATTTCCCGGGTTTCCCAGTCGTTCCTGGCGTCATCCTGACCGAAATGATGGCCCAGGCAGCCGGACGGTGTCTCGATGCAGAGGAGGCACATCCTGGTCGGGCCATGCTGGGAAAGATCAATAGCGCAACCTTTCGCGAATGGGTGAAGCCGGATCAGGAAATACGTCTGCATGCCACAATCACGCAGAATCGCCAGAGTTTTGCGACTGCCGAGTGTTTTGCGGAGGTTGAAGGCAAGCAGGTCTGTTCCGCTGGGCTATTTTTTGTATTCGTCCCTCATGAGCAGTTTGTCGTGGGACACCAAGATGAGATCCTGTTGACCTATTGGAGGACTCATCCGGAGAGGCGGCCGAAGGCAAGATGACAAACTCACTATATTCCCTGCAAGGCAAAAACATTCTTGTCACAGGAGGCACCAGAGGAATTGGTCGGGCTATCTCGCTCCACTTCGCTCGAGCCGGCGCCATGGTCGTCGCCAACTATGTCCGCGGTCAAAAGGCTGCCGACTCGCTGCTTGCTTTAGCACAACAGGAACGGCTTCGGCTCATACTCTGCCGGGGAGATCTGACCATTGAGAACGGTCTACACAACCTCGAACAATGCGTAACGGGATTGGGAGGTGGGCTCCACGGTCTTGTGCATTGTGCCGCGACCGGCGTCCACAAACCGTTTGATGAATTGACCCTCCGGCATTACGATTGGACGTTTTCGCTCAATGTTCGCTCGTTCTTTGATCTGATCAAACGACTGCGTGCTCGGTTCTTATCGGAGGCGAGCATAGTGGCGGTGAGTTCGCATGGTGCGTCACGTGTCGTTCCCGCTTACTCGATCGTGGGCGCATCGAAAGGTGCGCTTGAGGCTCTCTCCAGACACCTTGCGGTTGAGTTGGCCCCCCGAGGGATTCGAGTCAATGTCATTGTACCCGGGGCTGTCGCAACGGAAGCATGGGCTTCCATGCCCGATTCCCAGGCCCGATTAGCGGAGTTGGCCAACCGATCACCCCTGGGGCGGCTGGTCACAGCGGAAGAAGTGGCACAAGCCGCCCATTTTCTTTGCTCCGATGCGGCCCGATCCATTATCGGCCAGACATTGATCGTGGACGGGGGCGCTTCCTTGCCGGTTTAGAGACAATGCCCCATCCGTTCAGTTGAGTACGACGTGTTGACTGAGAAACCGCGCATCCCAGTTCGGGACGTTCTTCTATTCGGCCTTTGGCCGAGCTTCATCAAAAAGTGGCTCTATCGTCTGCGCGGATATCGCATCGGGAAGCATGTTTCAATCGGATGGGGTTCGGTCATCTGTGGAGATCGGGTCAGTATTGGAGAACACACATCAATCGGTTTTCTGACCGTCATACGCGGCAAAGACATCGCAATCGGTGCTCATGTCCAAATCGGTTCTACGACCTTCTTGGACACTCCGTATCTACAGATTGGGGAAGGCAGCAAGATCAACGAACAGGTGTTCGTCGGCGGCTTGCAGTTTCCGGACTCCCGCTTCGTGCTTGGACGTAACTGCCAGATCATGCAGATGTCCTTCATCAATCCGGCTCGGTCTATCGTCGTGGGAGATGATTCGGGGATCGGAGGACACTGTTTGATCTTCGGCCATAATTCTTTTTTGAGCGCCTTCGAGGGCTATGGGGTGGAATTTGAGCCGATTGAGATCGGCCACAGCGTCTCCCTAGCATGGGGCGTCTTTGTTCTTCCAAAAACTAAAATCGGCGACGGCGCAGTGGTAGGAGCCAGGTCCGTCGTCCAAGGCACAATCCCACCCCGGTCGTTAGCCGTAGGCTTTCCGGCTCGGATCATCAGCAAAGCGCCTGACTTTCCGAAACACCTGTCCGATACGCAGAAGCTTGAGCTGTTCCGAAAGATCGTGAGGGAAATGATTCACTTCTTCATGGACTCCGGCCTCTGTTGCAAACAAGAGGGAACTCGGTACCGTGTATCTAAACCATCGACCAAGTGGTGGTGCAAGACCGACGATTCCTGGAGCTTGGAAGTCGTCGAGAGCGATATGCGGACGGAGACTCATCAACCTACATTCGATTCAGTCGATGTGGTACTGAGTCTTTGGGACATTCCCGACGAGACGCGACAGCACTTGCATGCCCAAGGTACAACCTGGATCGAGATCGCCAAGAAGGAGCAATCTCGTCGGTCGAACGCGTTGGGTGATGAAGTCGCGCATTTCTTGAAACGTTATGGCGTGCGGACATTTCGAATCCCTCCACTTTCCCTACCTCCTGTGTCGAGTTGACGGCCGCGGTGATACTGACAGAACTCTCGAAAACCGGGGTCACTATCCCAGAAATTGGCATCGGCACCTGGGAATACCATGCGGGGCCGCTACCGCTACGAAGGGGATTGGACTCCGGAGCCCTATTCATCGACACGGCTGAGTCCTATGGGTCCGAGTCGGTGGTCGGTGAAGCCGTTCGAGGCTTGCGTGATCGAGTGTTTCTCGCTACGAAAGTCTCGCCCCAGAACTTTCGCCCCTCCGATCTGCGCCGGTCGGTCGATGCGAGTTTACAACGGCTCGGCACGGATTATATGGACTTGCTCCAGTTGCATGATCCCAATCCTACGATCCCAATTGCTGACACCATGGGAGCCGTTGCAGGCTTAATCACGGCAGGTAAGGTGCGATTCGCTGGGGTCAGTAACTTCTCAGTACGGCAACTTCACGCGGCGCAAAACGCTTTGGGACGGTTCCCAATCGTATCCAATCAGGTACGCTACAACCTGATCGATCGCACGATCGAGACGGAGTTGCTGCCGTACTGTCGAGCCAACCATGTGACGGTTATCGCCTATTGTCCGCTGGCCCGAGGTCTGTCGCGCATACATGATTGCGATCCTACGGGCGTGATTGCCGAGCTGGCTCGAGAAACAGGCAAATCTTCGGCCCAGATCGTCCTGAACTGGTGTGTCTGTCAGACGGGTGTCGTGGCAATTCCGAAAGGAAATTCGATCGAGCATATCCTGGACAATTGTGGCGCGTCGGATTGGCGATTGAGCGAGGAGCAGCGGGCTCGTCTCGACGCGAGGGTGCATCATCGGCAGCGCAACCGCTTTGATCAGTTGATCAGACAATGGCTTCCCGGTCCGTTGCAATCCCTCGCCATCAAGACTCTAAATATCATGCCGCGTGAATTACGCCGCAGATTTCGGTAAGGGGACAAATGGACTCATCTTGCCGATCTGTGGATGGGAGATGTCATTAAGATGTGCGGTATAGCCGGCAGTTTCCAGATGCATGGTGGACCGGTCGACCGCGTACGTCTACGTCAGATGATCGGGACCATCCGCTACCGAGGTCCTGATGATGTGGGGATCTACAGTGATGGTCCGGTCGGCCTTACTCATGCCAGGTTGAGCATTATCGATCTGGCAGGCGGACATCAGCCGATGTCGATCGCCCAGGATTCCATCTGGATGACGTTCAACGGAGAAATCTTCAATTATATTGAGCTCCGCGACGAATTGATCGCAAAAGGACATCGTTTCACCTCGAGTTCGGATACGGAAGTCTTGCTCCATCTGTACCAGGAAGAAGGGGAACGATGTGTGGAACGGCTCAATGGACAGTGGGCCTTCGCAATTTGGGACGCTCCAAGACGAAAGCTTTTCCTGTCGCGTGATCGTTTCGGAGTCAGGCCTCTCTACTATACGCAAGTGGATGGAGCATTCCTATTTGCCTCGGAAATCAAGGCACTGTTGGCTTGCCCCGAAGTTCCTTGCTCGATTGATCTCACCGGCCTTGACCAGCTGTTCACATTTTGGGCGACAATCCCACCTCGCACGGTATTTCGTGGTATCCGCCAATTGTCTCCAGGACACTCGCTGATCGTTCAGGATGGCCATATCATGATCACACCCTATTGGACGCTCGATCTTACGGCGCAGGTCGAATGCCGGAACGAACCAGACAGCCAATTGGCCGAGGAGTTGTTGGAATTACTCCAGGATGCGACGAAGATTCGATTGCGAGCCGATATCCCCGTCGGAGCATATCTGAGCGGCGGCATTGATTCCACGGTCGTCGCCGCCTTGGCGAGAATCAGCGCTGGTGAACGACTCAGAACGTTTTCTGTCACCTTTGAATCCAGCGACATTGATGAAAGTCAGTTTCAGCATGAAGCAAGTTCGTTCCTCAAGACATCGCATTCCTCCGTTCAATGTCGCCGTGAGGACATTGCCCGTGTGTTTTCTGATGTGATCTGGCACACCGAGCAGCCGATCCTTCGTACCGCGCCTGCGCCCCTCTATCTTCTCTCGAAGCTCGTACGCGACAGCGGCTTCAATGTGGTGCTGACCGGTGAAGGTGCGGACGAACTATTGGGCGGCTATGATATTTTCAAAGAGACCAAGATTCGTGAATTTTGGGGCCGACGTCCAGACTCTCTGTGGCGCCCGCTCCTCCTCAAACGTCTGTATCCCTATCTGCCCGGCATCCAACGACAATCACTCGAATACTTGAAACACTTTTTCCATGTTTCCCCACAGGAGTTGACGGGTCTTTTTTTCTCGCACTTGCCCCGCTGGGAGCTTACGGCGAAAGCGAAACAATTCTTCTCAGTTTCGACGCAGGCAGAACTTGCGACCGCTGATGCCGTGTCGTCTTTGCAACGCGATCTGCCGTCTTCCTATTCATTGTGGTCCTCATTTGCTAAAGCTGAATTTCTCGAATCACGATACTTGCTGCCCGGATATATCCTTTCGGCGCAAGGAGATCGCGTGGCGATGGCACATGCTGTCGAAGGGCGCTATCCGTTCCTGGATCATCGAGTAGCGTCTTTTGCGGCCCGCTTACCTGTCAGCTTGAAGATGAAAGTACTTGATCAGAAATATTTATTGAAGCAGGCCGTAAAAGGATTAATACCAGAGTCGATACGAACAAGGGCAAAACAGCCTTATCGAGCACCTGATGGTATCAGTTTCTTTGGAGGCAATGACGAGTTCATCGGGGATCTTCTCTCATCGGAAAGAATCACTCGCGATGGAGTATTTGACGCTCGAGCCACAGCGGCATTGGTAAAGAAGTTTCGCTCGGGTATGGAGACGAGCGTCAAGGACAACATGGCACTGACGGGTATTCTGTCGACGACAGTGCTTCTTGACCGTTTCATGCATGGGCGTGGAATACGGAACGGTTATCCTTCCCCGGAACGATTTACGACTTTTTAGATTGGCGCGTCGGCGGTCGCCGATCACATGATGACGGTCGATACCTCGTTGCGGTAGGCAAGGAGGTAGACACAGGTTAGGAGGATTTTTGAGAATGGTGCAAACAATCCGTACATTTGTCGTTGATAATTATCTCTTTGGCGAAGAGGGCAAATTGAATGATGACGATTCATTCATGGAGACCGGTATTATCGACTCCACCGGCATCCTTGAATTGGTTAGGTTTCTTGAGTCGACCTACGGGATAAAGGTAAAGGACGAAGAGCTGATCCCTGACAATCTGGATTCCGTGAGTAAAATCGTCTCGTTCATTCTTGTGAAACAATCGGCCTCCCCGCAGTCTGCGCCAGAATCTTCCTCTAGACTCACAAGGGAAACACGCCCATGAAAACGATCACAGCTGTTTCGTCTGATCTCTTGCGACTAGACCCAGAGCTCGAGACACAGCGCATCACCAGTTGGATTCGTCAGACAGTCTTCCATACACTTCGGCGAAAAGGCGCTGTCATTGCCGTTTCAGGAGGAATCGACAGCAGCGTCGTGGCCTTTCTCTGCGCGCGGGCACTTGGACATGACCGCATTCAGCTGCTGTTCATGCCCGAGGCGGACTCTTCACCGAATAGTCTTCAGTTAGGCCGCATGGTTGCCGACAGGCTCAACGTCAAGTCGGTACTGGAAGACATCAGTCCGATTCTCACCGGTGCGGGGTGCTACAAGCGACGAGATGATTCGATCCGAATGGTGGTTCCTGAATACGGCCCCAAGCATAAGTGCAAGATCGTGCTTCCAGGTCTCCTCGACGCCGGCCGTTACGCCATCTTTTCGGTCGTTGTTCAGTCGCCCGATGGTCAGATTATGAAGGTCCGTCTCACGCCGGATGCCTATCTGGGCATTGTTGCGGCGACAAATTTTAAGCAGCGGACCAGAAAGATGATGGAATACTACTACGCGGACTTGCTGCAATATGCGGTAGCCGGCACACCCAACCTGCTGGAGTATGATCAGGGTTTCTTTGTCAAGAACGGCGACGGCGCGGCTGACTTCAAGCCAATCGCTCACTTGTACAAGTCACAAGTGTATCGGCTTGCGGCGTATCTCGGCGTGCCTGAAGACATCCTACGCCGTCCTCCTACGACCGATACGTATACATTAGAGCAATCGCAAGAAGAATTCTATTTTACGTTACCGTACGAGCAGATGGATCTCTGTCTCTACGGTAAAGATCATGGCATTTCTTCGGCAGATCTGGCGCAGGCATCCGGCATGACGGATGATCTCGTCGAGCGTGCCTATCAGATGATTGAGTCAAAACGGAAAGTTGCCAAGTATCTCCATGCACAATCCATGACCATCGATTAACCTGCCCTCCTTCCACTCGGACACGGTCGTCATGAGTACCATCAATGTCGCGCATCATTTACTTGCCGACAAAGATCCTGATCGGACAGCGCTCCGGCTGCTCCCAGCAACGATCTCCTACGGAGAGCTCACGGCTCACGCCGGTCGAATTGCTGCCTATCTTCTTCGGTATCGATCCAGACAAGACGACCGCGTCCTCTTGATTGGTGACAACTCACTCTTTTGGGCGGCCTGCTATTTGGGCACCTTGCAGGCTGGACTGATCATAGTCCCCATCCCAGCCAGCAGTTCAACAAAAGCGCTCGCTTCTATCCTGAGAATGAGCGGTGCTAAGATTGTATGTGCGCAAGCCTCAGTCGCGGCCACTCACGCGGGTGTGCTCTCGGATACCCACGTCCTCACCGACCGCGCTATTCCTCCAATCCCGTACGTCTTATCCCAGCTGAACTTCTCGGGTCTTCCTTCCGAACAGCCGCCCGTGTCGGACTATGCTCCAGTGAGTCACGATACGTTGGCAGCATTGGTGTTTACGTCCGGCTCGACTGGCCAGCCACGTGGAGTGATGATTACCCACTCGAATATTATCGCCAATACAGAGTCTATCGTCTCCTATCTTTCACTGAACGAGCAGGACCGTATGATGGCGGTCTTGCCCTTTCACTATTGTTACGGGGCCTCCCTCCTTCACACGCACCTACGGGTCGGTGGCGAGGTGGTCATCGACAATCGGTTCATGTATCCAGAAACGGTTCTTCAACGAATGATCGACACGCAATGCACAGGATTTGCCGGGACGCCCAGTCATTTTCAGATTCTGCTAAGAAGTTCGAGTTTCAAACAAAAGCGATTTCCGTCGCTCAGACATGCGCAGCAAGCGGGAGGGCATCTGGCGCCGATATTTATTCAGGAACTCAAGAAGATCCTTCCCGAGATTAAGCTCTACATTATGTATGGGCAAACTGAAGCGACGGCACGACTCTCCTATCTGCCACCTGAGATGTTGGAGACCAAACTCGGCTCAATCGGCAAGGGAGCGCCCGGTGTGACGTTACGTGTGCTGGATGAGCAGGGGAGAGACGTGCGACCGGGGCAAGTCGGCGAGATTGTTGCGGAAGGCGCCAATATCGCGAAAGGATACTGGCAGGAGCCGAAAGAGTCGGCTGACGTATTTCGTAACGGTTCACTATACACCGGTGACCTGGCAAAAGTGGATGACGATGGGTTCATCTTTATCGTCGACCGCGCAAAGGATTTTCTAAAATGCCGAGGCGAAAAAGTCAGTTGTCGACAGATCGAAGAGACGGTATTGGAGTGTGGTGAACTCGTGGAAGCTGCGGTCGTCGGCATTCCCGATGACCTGCTTGGTGAGGCGGTTAAGGTGTTCGCTGTGCCTCGAGATAAGAATATTGAGGGTCTTGAAGAACGGGTAGCTTCTTTCTGCAAAACCAAATTGGCTTTGCATCACCTACCGAAACAAATTGTTATCCTACCGTCGCTTCCGAAGAACAGTAGTGGAAAAGTCATGAAAAGTGTCTTAAAACATTTGGCCGCCAACCCTGCTTTTCCACTCACTCCTGAACAGACTTAGCCTTTCATTCATGGTGTTGATGACTACAGGCATATTGAGTAACACATAGATTGCCATGGGTTAATGCCATATGCAGGGGGGAGTGGATCGGACGGAGCCCATGGGACAAACCATTCTAACAAACGCATTGAACCCGCAACACAATGCGGAAAGCACGATCGCCGAATCCAAAATCACAGTGCCCGCCCACCGTCTCGCGTCGATTGATGCCTATCGCGGATTTGTCATGTTCCTCCTTCTCGCGGAGGCGTTTCAGCTCTGCAATGTGGCCGAAGCAGTACCGGAATCCTCCCTCTGGCGCTTTCTGTGCCAACAGCAAAGTCATGCCGAGTGGGTGGGTGCTCATCTTCACGACTTGATCATGCCCAGTTTTTGCTTCCTCGTCGGAGTCTCCCTACCGTTTTCCCTCGCCAGAAGAACGGCGCAAGGGGCAATGCGCCGTGACCTTTGGAGACATGCAGTCATTCGGGCACTTCTGCTTATCGGACTGGGGCTGGCCATTGCCGCGCTACATGCACGTCAGATGATCGTCTATCCCTTTGACTGGATTCTCCCGCAAATCGGACTGGCCTATCCGGCTCTCTTCTGGCTGGCGTTGAGGAGGTCCCGAACGGCATGGGGGGCGGTGATTATCATTGTATTGGTTTGTTGGTTGGTTTTTGCCCTGTATCCTATTCCGGACCACGACTTTGATTATGAGCGAGTAGGCGTATCTCAACTCTGGCTTCAAGAGCATGGACTCAGTGGGTTTGAAGCGCACTGGCAAAAGAACAGTAATGTTGCCTGGGCGTTCGATGTTTGGCTATTGAACCTCTATCCACGGGCAGACCCATTCGTCGGATTTCCAAAAGGCATGACGACTCTCAATTTCGTTCC
Source organism: Candidatus Nitrospira nitrosa (assembly GCF_001458735.1). Classification (NCBI taxonomy): domain Bacteria; kingdom Pseudomonadati; phylum Nitrospirota; class Nitrospiria; order Nitrospirales; family Nitrospiraceae; genus Nitrospira; species Candidatus Nitrospira nitrosa. Next base: position 83,590 of record NZ_CZQA01000009.1, on the reverse strand, counting down.
CACTCTTGCCACGATGATCCTCGGACTGATCGCTGGTCGTCTCCTTCAGAGTGACAGTTCGCCATGGAGCAAATTTCGCTGGTTGGTTCTCGCAGGAGCAGTCGGACTGGCAAGCGGTTGGGGGTTGAGTCTCACAGGCCTGTGTCCTCTCGTCAAAGCGATCTGGACACCGAGCTGGATTCTGTTCAGCGGTGGATGGTGCTTTCTCTTGCTTAGCTGCTCATTTCTACTTGTTGATTGGTGGGGTTATACGCGACTTGCATTTCCATTCACCGTAATTGGCATGAACGCCATCGCCGCATATCTTCTCGGACAGATCCATTCTAATGTCGCCTTTAACGCGCTCAGACGCCTTGTAGGACGGACCCTATTTACCTTTCTGGGGGATCCCTATGAGCCTTTAGTTTATGGCTTGGTCATTGTTGCAGGCTATTGGGTCGCCTTATACGTTTTGTATCAACGACACATATTCCTCCGTGTGTAAACCATCTACCTGCTATCACAATCTCACCGGCAACAGCCGTCATCAGAATCAACCGAGGAGAGGCCGTGAGGCACGAAGGTCTCTTCGAGGCACTCATCACGAGCTAGTCTGAAATATTCAGTTATGAGAGCACCCCATTTTCAACACAATAAAATGGGTTCGCGCGATAAGGCCGCTTCACTTGCAGCCCATCGTGATGCTGGCGCATTCCTCCGAGCCTGGTCTTGGCCATCCAGTCGATTAGACTTCATTACTCTTCTTCTAGCCCTGAGTGTGGGAGCATGGTTTTGGGCACCACTGATGCACCTCATTGCCCTTGCCTCAGAGCAGGAGCACTTCACTCACCTCCTGCTGGTTCCGATCCTGACTTCCTATCTATTATTTTCGAACAGGGCAACCATACTGAGTTCACGCAAAACAAATCCACTCATTGGTCTATTGGTCATAGTCAGCGGTGCCGTTTGTTACTTGCTTGCTGATGGAGTAGCCTGGCGACAAGATCGACTGACCGCAGACATTTCAGCCTTCATCGTGATGTGCTGGGGCCTCTTTCTGCTTGCATTTGGGAGTGAGAGCTTTCGCGACAACCTGTTTGCGCTGGCGATACTTCTCTTCATGATTCCTTTACCGCCTGTTCTCCTGGACTCGATCATTGTTTTCTTGCAGCGTAGTTCGGCTGACACCGTGGATGTGCTGTTTTCTATTCTTGACATCCAAGTCCTTCGTGATGGATTTACTTTTGAACTCTCGCATTTCATTATTTTCATTGAAGAAGAATGCAGCGGCATCCGCTCATTTTTTGCGCTCATCATCACCAGTCTCCTTGCTAGTCATTGGTTTTTAGTTTCTTGGTGGACTAAGGCTGCGCTCGTAGCGGTTGTTGTTCCACTGGCTATCCTGAAGAATGCCTTTCGCATTGTGGGGTTGACGCTGCTGGCCAATTATGTCGATCCTGCTTTTCTTCTGGACAGTGCTCTCCACCGCTATGGCGGCATTCCTCTTTTTGCCTTGTCGTGCACGATGCTCGTTTGTATTGCCTGGCTGCTATACAAATTAGAACGGCGGTTCAAGTCCGCTTCACATGATGCATTTCGTGCTCAAGCTTGACCGAAACTCCGCTCTCACATGCCGGGAAGGAACGGATGACCTTGGGACCTGATAGGGTCTGGATGATACGCCCCCTTCTCGATGATCGATGGTCCCAATTCGTCGATCGACACGCGAACTCTTCTGTCTTCCATACGATCGGCTGGCTTACGGCTTTACGCGCTGCCTACGGGTACGAACCGATCGCGCTCACGACCTCTTCGCCATCTCAGAAGTTGACGAATGCCCTCCTGTTTTGTAGCGTACAGAGTTGGTTGACCCGTGGCCGGTTGGTCTCGTTACCTTTCACGGATCACTGCGAACCGCTTGTCGAAAGCATCGAGCAACTCCAAACGCTCTGTGCTCGCCTTGACACGCTCCAAAAAACACAGCGATGGGCATATGCTGAATTGCGAACAAGTGAGCCCCTCCTTGATTTCGAGAAAAGCTTTAGGGCCTGTAAGACCTATCTGTGGCATCGTCTCGACCTTCGACCACGTCTTGATGCGATCGAGAAGAGATTCCACAAGGATTGTATTAAGCGGAGGATTCGTCACGCAGAGCGACAAGGACTCATGTATGAGCAGGGGAGGAGCGATTCGCTCTTACAATCATTCTATGATCTCATTGTGCGGATGAGGTCGCGCAAACATCTTCCACCTCAGCCTTTCAGCTGGTTTCAACGTCTCGTTGCATCCATGGGAAAGAACGTTTGTATTCGGGTGGCCTTCAAGGGAGATCAGCCGGTCGCGGGAATCCTGACCCTGAACCACGGAAGAACGGTGTATTACAAGTACGGCGGTTCCGATGCGCGCTTTCACCACCTGGGAGCGACCCCAATGCTTTTTTGGCAAGCCATCCAAACGGCAAAATCGGCAGGCATGGAAACACTCGACCTGGGTCGGTCTGACGTCGAGGATCGAGGCCTTATCATGTTCAAGGAACGGTGGGGTGCAGAAAGCGTGCGACTTACTCTGTGGCGTAGTCCTATCGCTGAAGGATCTCTCTTCTTAGAACATTTAAAGATGCGCCTGGCAAGAACCGTTTGTACCTATATGCCCCATAGGATGCTGGTCTTCGCCGGTCAACTCATGTATCGGCATATTGGTTGAATCCTATCGTGGAAGCATCGATTCCAAATATCTGCGAGATCTCTCCGGTGGAAGCGGCTCCCATGCGCCTGACCCATTGGCTGTTTTCTATACGTGCGATGCGTGGAGCAAAGGACCGTCGATATCCTTGACTGGCTTAAGGAAGATCTGATTAATCCTCACTTTTGCCCAGCCACCTCTCAAAACATTTTAGATTCGACTGGTTCCCAAGTGAACCTCTGAATTAATCAGACCTTCCTTAACTGAATCCGTCTGGTAGACCATTCGGCAACTACATAAGCAGCGTACACCTATTGACAGGGCTTTCTTCCACCATCTAGTCTTTCATCCTAGGTTAAATTTTCAGCAAGCTAATATGTACATGAAGCACCATCCGGGAGGCACACTTTGCTTACCTACAACACGCTATACAAATTGATTCTTCAGGACACACATATTCAAGTATCTGACACACGCCATGGGTAACCTATGGTGCGTTATGGTTTACATCGCAACAATATTAAAAGGAGGTGGCTGGTGGAAAGGCGGACTTTGTCGATCGGTTCAATGTTTCTAGGAGTTGTCATAGCAGTTCTTGGATTCTCAGGAAATCTCGCCACGGCTCAAACAACCAGTGGCCTTACGATGAGCAGCATGGAGCTTGTTACGGCTAAACATAAACCTAAACCCGGTCCCTGCGGTAGGAAGTCCTGCGCGGGCGTTCCCGAACCATCATCCATTATCTTGCTGGCAGCTGGATTAACCGGGCTCGGAATTTTGAGACGCATATCACGGAAAGGCTAAATACCTTTTCCAAGAAGCGGTAGGGTAAAAGGGCTGCTCCCATGAGGGAGCGGCCCTTTTCTTTTGCTCCTCATTGCCGCCGTGAGACTTGATGACGTACACGCCACTGGGTCACTGGATCGTCTTACTCGCCAGATTGGACGGTGGGCTCTCGCCGGCACTGTTATACGCTGTAACCACGAAATAGTATGTTCGGCCAACTATCAAGTTGTTGACAGTTGATGATGTAGCGGTTCCTACGGTTATGGTTCGTGAATATTGACCAGGAACCTCTCCGACATAAACCCTATAGCCACTGACTGCTGTGGCAGTGACTGCGTTCCATCTGAGAGTTGCCGAGGATGTTTGTGTAGGTGGTGGCGGTGTCGTTGAAGGGGATACAATCAACGTCACCGGAGCGGTATTCGTACACCAGGTGCCTACCTTGGTTGTGATGGTTGCTCTGTAGGTTCCCGCAACAAGCCCTGTAATATTCACCGCGACCGTGAGCGTCTTACTGGTCGTGATAGTTGTCTTGGCCGGTGACACAGTAAGCCAGGAGGCATTGTCGGAAGTGGTAAAAGTCGCGGACCATGTCGTGGGCCTGGCCACGGCTATTGTCTGATTCGGTGGGTTTGTCGCACCTTGCACCGCATTAAAGGTCAACGATGTGGGCGTCAGGCGAATGGCCGAAGCGGCATCGTGACAGGCCAAACCTGCAGAAGCAAATCCCATGCAGATGAATGTGGTGTACAGAACAATCTGCCAGAACTGCGGCGCAATTGAAACGTGACTTATGCACCAAGATTGAACGGTTCGCTGAATGGATGCTCTAAGAAAATGTCTCATAGGTTTCTCCGTTAGCTGCTCTGCATGACTCTGGCGTTGAATTGGCTAACACGCCTTCGCTCGAATCACGGGATGGCTCTCCCGCAAAGACCACTCACGAGTTGAGCCGTGAGGTATTTGCACGACTATTACGCTTCGGCCGGAGGCGTGGTCATCATGATTGCGTTCGAGCAGAGACTTTCCGACTCGACCACAGTGAACGCACGAATAGCGAAAAAATATTCAGTATTGGGTTGGAGCCCAGTGATGGTGATGGATGGGGCTTCAACGGGTGTACTTTCTCCTTGGGAACACCAGCTCGGTTCTTCTGACTGGGACGCTTCGGAGTCCGATTCTTCCGACGTGGTCCCTACGGACTCTGAACCTTGTGAACGTTTTCCGTAGTAGATCGCATAGCCAGTAACCTTGAAGCCTGGGGGTTGATCCCAACTTACATTAGCAGTTACTCCAGACGGCGTTGAGGTCATGGTGATCACCGGATCTTCTCCGCCAACATCGGCTACAGTTGAATGCGAGGCTTCGTCTGATTCCACTGCGCCGGTCGTGCTCAATGGCGCAGAAAGGTTCGAAGTTACCGGTCCGCCTGCATTTTCGTCGGCACAGCCGATCAATGAAGAAAGCAGGAGAATGACAACTGCCGGATAGGAGAGTGAGAGGACGGATTTGCGAAACGCAAAGCCGAGCAACGTCTTAAACAACAACATACTTACACTCCTCCAAGTAAGTCGACATCGGATATATGGGACATTAAGCTTACGCACGTTGGTGATCGCTGAGAGAGAGAGGCAAACATCACAATTGATGTTTACTAAATTCAGAACCATGGCACAGCGGTACAGCAAGATTGGTGCCGAGAGACTAAACCGGCAATACGCCTAACTTTTTAAGTATTTCGAGTACGTAGGCTAAGTCTCACGGTGTAATGTGTGAAGGAATTAACCTGCAGAAGGATCAAGGAAGAACAAGAAAACTCTGAAAGAGTCTAATGCGGCTCGATAGTTTTTCTCTGCCGCGCATCACAAGATGATAAAGAAGCACGCAGTTGGAGTTTTTGGAGCAGAAGCGACTACCATAACACTGAGCAGATAATCTTCAGTCGCCGAGGCAATGAACAACGGAACAGTATCGGTTGTGTCCACAAACCACAAGGCCTCATTAAGCGAAGAAGCCCTTCGTCTTCATGTACTAGAGCTCACTCTGCCTATCAATAAATACTCTTACTGACCTCATTTGATGGTTGGCTCTCACCAGCACCGTTATACGCAGTAACGGCGAAATAGTAGGTTGTCCCAGTCGTTAAACTGTCAACGGTATACGAGGTGACATTGCCGACAGTGATTGTTCTGCTATAGAGACCTGAGGCGGTCCCGACTTTCACGTTATAGCCACTCAATGATGGGTCAGTAACCCCGTTCCACGCGAGAATGGCTGTCGTGGCTGATGGGGGAGATGACACGGTCATCGCCACGGGAACCGTCGTTGTTGCTTTTCCCACCTTGACCGTGATGGTTGCATTGTAGGTGCCGGCAGCAAGCCCACTTGTATTGACAACCACCATGAGCGTCGCCTGCGTGGTCATGGAGGTCGTGCTTGGCGAAATGGTGAGCCACGAGGCGCTATCGGAAGTCGTGACTGTTGCCTGGCTTACACGTTTTTTGTAGACGGACAACGTCTGGGTTGGTGGATTTGTCCCACTTTGAACCGCATTAAATGTCAGAACGGTAGGGTTCACAGTGAAAGCCAGGCACTCAGCAGCCGGCCCGAGGCCCATAAAGATAGCGACTACAAGCGCCTGCCAGAACCATCGGATATCGAAGTAGTTACTTTTCTCGTAAGATCCTGCCGCCTGGTGACTGTATTCCATGGAAAGTACCCCGCCGGTTCGCTCGCATTTTATTGCTGTTGTGCACCTCAGCACCGTGATGCACATGGCTTGCGTGTGATTGAACCAGGAAAGGCAAAATAGGTGCCTAACTAGAGGATGCTGACATTCGTTCATTTCCAAGGAGTTCCGAGTACTTCATTGGTACGGGTGGCTCAGTGAGAGCACTGATTCGTATCGTGGGCATCAAATATGTACGTGATTGTGATTCATCCAGAACGTACCGCATTCATGATGGCTCCTGACAAAACGACCAAGCCACTACCCAAGCCTACCTCACCGCACAACGGATGTCGTCAACCTGCCAGAGCAATCTGTCCATGGTGACAGCGACAGCGTTCATGAATTATGTGAGTTGCATCTCGAGTGAGGGGAAGCTCGTTGGGTGCTGGAGAGAATGATGCAGGCTGGTTAGGGTAATAGGAATGCTTGATACATCAGGACCTCATAGATCCGATTGTGTGCAGCTTCAGCATATTCGTACCGCCTACTTGTCCCGCCATGGTTCCAGAGACCACGGCGACGATGTCTCCGGACATACAGAGATGTTCCACCATGAGCCGTCGCTCTGCTTCTTCGATCCAGGCTTCGGGTGCTCCGCCTCGAGACATGAGAAAGGGACGCACGCCCCAATACAGCGCCATCTGACGCCAAATCGCCTCAGACGGCGTGAAGCCCAGGAGCGAGGAGGAGGGTCGATGCTTGGAAATCAACCGCGCCGTCGTCCCGCTTTCCGTGAAGGCTATGATGGCCTGAGCCCTGACGGATCTGGCAGCTGAAGCAGCAGCAACCGCAATCGCCTCGGCGAGCGATAGATTGTCTCCACCAGGGTCTGTCTGGACGGTGACCCCAGATTCGCTGGTGTCTTCCGCTGCGCGAATGACACGATCCATGACCTGTACCGTTTCAACCGGATACGTCCCAACGGCAGTTTCAGCTGAGAGCATCAGGGCATCGGTGCCGTCAAAAACCGCATTGGCGACGTCCGACGCCTCTGCTCTCGTCGGCCTGGTGTTTTGTGTCATCGATTCCAACATCTGCGTGGCCGTAATTACCAACCGACGCCGCCGATTGGCTTCGACGATAATGCGTTTCTGTAAAATCGGCACCGCCTCAGGCCCCATCTCCACACCAAGATCGCCGCGTGCGATCATCACACCGTCCACACAGTCCAAGATATCGTTCAGCGCCGCAACGGCCTCGGCCCGCTCGATCTTGGCGATGAGGGGGATGTTCCCTCCGGACTCTTTCAGCATGGATCGGGCTGTATTGATATCTTCCGGGCCCCGCACAAAAGACAGGGCGATATAGTCCACCGCCTGCTGGACACCAAAACGCAGATCCTGTCGATCCTTCTCCGTCAGCGTCGGCGCGCTGACTGCCGTGTCAGGCAGATTGATTCCTTTATGTGAGGTGACCGTCCCCCCGGCAATAACAGAACATGCTACGACATCGTCTGTGATGCGGTCGGCGACAAGTTCAATGAGCCCGTCATTAATCAGAATTCGAGACCCGACACGAAGGTCGCGAGCCAGATGCGGATACGAAACCGGAATCTCGCGAGAAGAGGGCGGAATAGTTTCAGACGTTTCATGGGCCGATTGTAACGCCCGGAGATGAACGGTCTGGCCGACGGTGACTTCAATCCCTGCTTTTGCAACAACCCCCACTCGAATCCTTGGCCCTTGCAGGTCTTGAACGATGGCGACCGTCGCCCCCTGTCTGGCAGCTGCCTGACGAATGGCGGTGATCGCGGCCGCATGAGATTCGTGGGTCCCGTGAGAGAAGTTCAACCGAGCCGCATTCATCCCACTGGTGATCAAGCGATCTAAGATGGCCGGTGAAGAACTAGCAGGCCCGATCGTACAAATGATCTTCGCGTTTCTCATGAGGAGTGACGATGGGATTCAAGACAACCTAGTTTGGAGCCTGCAACTAAGCTCTGAGCAGAAACCTCTCATTCTCATAGATCCTGCATTTTTCTTTCCTTTTGTCTTCCAGACGGTAGAATGATTCTAGCACAGGGGTCTACGTCCTACCGACTCCACTTTCCACAACGTGCATCGCGCCTTCTCAAGGAAAGGAACGCACTGTGGCAACTCTCATCTCAGTGGCATCAGGAAAAGGCGGCGTCGGCAAGAGCGTGGTGTCCGCAAATCTGGCACTGGCATTGGCGAAGACGGGACGTCAGGTCCTGCTGGCAGACCTCGATATCGGTGGGGCGGATGCCCACATCATGGTTGGACAATTGAACCCAACCGTCACGCTGACGGATTTTCTCACCAAACGAGTGAATCGGCTGGAGGATGTCGCCATTCCCGTGACCTTTCACCCGAACCTCCGTCTCCTGGCCGGAACAGGTGATACCTTGGCCACGGCAAACATGGCGTATGCGCGCAAGAAGCGACTGATGAAACAGTTCCAAGAACTTACCGCGGATGTCGTGGTGATCGATATTGGAGCCGGCACAAGCTATCATGCACTCGACTTTTTCTTGCTAGGCGACATTCATTTGGCAGTTGCCACTCCAGAACCAACATCCGTATTAGACCTCTACCGATTCATTAAGTTAGCGGCGATCCGTCGTGTCTTGGCATGCTTTCTCGCACGGAGCCCTCTGTCTGAGACGTTGTCAAACCGAGACTTTTCGAGTGTGGAGGAGGTCATGGGTGTTGCAGGCGCAACCGATACCGAAGGCCGCGCGATGGCAGCCGCTGCACTCCAGTCATTTCGGCCTGGCCTCGTCATCAACCGTTCCTCAAGTCGTTCTCAAGTCAACGTGCTCTACCTTCGCAAGATTCTTCATGAGTATGTCGGAGGGGACTTGACCCTCCTGGGTGAGATTCCAGAAGATCCAGCAGTGAGTCAGGCGGTTCGGAGCTTCCTGCCCGTGATCGAGGCCTCGCCAACATCTCTTGCCGCCAAATGTCTGCTGTCGCTTGCCAGAGCGGTTGAGCAACTGATCACCATATCTCCAGGCCGTATCAAGGAGGATGCGCCGAAACCCGAAGAATCGCAGACAGCGGTCGTCTTCTCAAAGACAGACATCACCCCGTCGCTTCCAGCTTCGACGCCTGTAGCTTCAGACATTCTGCCTACACCCTATGCGTCAAGAACCAACAGCGCACTAGATCCTGCCCGGCAGGTCGGTGGCGGAAACTAAACAGGTCAGTCGGGGAGTGTTACGGTTGGTGGGAAAACCGGAATGTGGAAGGTTAAAACCCGAGTTCTTTTTCGAGGTCGGCTTTCTTTTTATCAAACTGTTTTTGCTCTGCCTCACTCTTCTGACTGAACATCCCTTTCATACTGGCACCCGCTTTCTCCATGGCCCGCTGAGACTCCTCTCCCTTCTTCTTGATCTGCGCAGCCATGTCTTTCGCCTTGGGTGAACCGGCGAATTCGTAATACATCATCGCCTGGCTCTGGGTAAAGGTCTGGTCGGAGCGCTTCATAATGATATCGCCCCGTTGCTCAGCCCTATCTCGTGCGGGCTTGTCTCCCCCCGGCAAGTACTTCATCCAAAGAGAGGCGCTCCGGATTTTCTCGATGGACTGCGTGCTGGCTTTGCCGAGTTCGCCGATGTTACGGGTGAGGCCTTGAGCGTCCTTCTCCTCAGCCTTCATCAGCCGATCAGCATTGACGGATGCCACCTTGCCCAGCTCCTGTCGGAATGTCGGTGGGGAGTTGTAGGGTTGTCGTGTGCCTGTGCCTGGATCAATCGGACCATATCGGCCGTTATCGATGTCCCAGGCAGCTTCAAAGAGGCGCAGATCTTCCGGTTTAGACTGAACGGCCTTAAGCATCACACGATTCGCTTCCAAATGGTCTCCGATCGCTTCGTAGTAACGAAAGGCTGACGTCTGTCCATCAGCTCGCACCGGGTCAGCGGAGTATAAGGCGCCTTTTGCTTCGGCGGCCTTGGCCAAGTCCCGCCCAAGTTTTGGCATAGTGGCTTTGGATTTCTCCATCGCACTCTTATCATAACGGTCGATGCAGTCATTCGCTGCAACTCTCATATACGCGGTAAACAGTGCGGCAGACTGTCCGGTCTGTTCGGCCTTCTTCAACGCGGCTGATTCGGTTAGTGCGGTTTTTTTCTCCTCGTCACCGAGACAGGGATCATCTGCGTGGACGGTCGGAGTTATGAGAATCATAAGCATCAGGGAGTAGCCGGCTGCTTTTGTTAGACGCATCAGTGACAACCTCCCTTACTTCCCAAACAACCCCTTCATCATTTTATTGACGTCAGGCACTTGCTCGCCCAGGCTTTCTTTAGCGTGGCTCTCGCGAGCTTGTCTTTGCTGTCGTGCATTCTTCTTCAGCTCTTCCATATTGGGCATGCCACCCATCATGGCACCCATGTCGTTCTTGGTGTAGCCGGCGGGAATTTCGAAGAGCGCGGGGTCCTGCTTTTCAATCTTCAGATTGCTCAGTTCACTGGTCATTCGCATCTTCTTGTCACCCTCTTTGGACAGCATGTCCATCTTGACGGTGATCCCCTCCTTGGTGGTCCAGAAGAAGCCGCCGAATTTTCCGGAGCCGTCCTTCTTCACTGCCACGATCTTCGATTTGGTGGTCTTCAGACCGTTGATGGTCTCCGGACCGACCTCGACCTGCTCCGTGATGTCGAACGCATCCATTCCAGATGCATTGGAGGCATCCATCGGCATTTCCATGTACATATTGCCCATCAACTGCCATACAACTTTCTTATCCTTCCGGATGATTGAGACCATGCCGTCCGAACCGCCCGTCTCCATGCGTTCCTTCTCGACCGTGTGGTAGATGCGTGACTTCATCGTCATACCGCCTTCGGTCTCCATCGTGCTGTCGGCTGAGTAATCGACTTTCACTTCCGAAGGTGGCGCAGCAATCACAGCAAGGGGAACCAATAGCGCGCACGTCAGCAGACCGGCATCACGGAGTAGTCTCATGTGCATGTCCTCCTAGGGCAAAGCCCATTTGAATGATTAGAGCCTATCGAGATCCGCACGAATGCGTCAATACGTATAAATTCGCGAGATGATGGTCAAGATGTGACCAACGCAATCGGAAAGGTTGCGGTATAGCCGTCGTTCGTTTCCGAAGCCTCCAGTATCAAGCGATCACCTCCGTCTCGAAAGATAAAATCATCGTGATTGCGTACGCGACGATGTCCGTTCGACGAGTAGGGGAGCTTGGTGTGCACACGATCCGTCAGATCATCCGGGAAGTACACCTGCGACGTGAACTCGTAGCGTCTTCGCGCAACCGATGCGGTGCGGATCTTGAAGTGAATATGCACGGTTCGCATGGGATACCAGCCTGGATAGATCGTGTGGAATCGTGCAATCCCCTGTGCATCAGTCAGGTGATACCCGCGCAAGAACTTTTGTCCGCTTGTGTCAAATCCTGGGTCCTGAACATCGGAATAGATACCCCGTGCATTGCAGTGCCAGATATCGACTTGGGCGTCCGGCAAGGGCTGACAGCCTCCACCCTGAACGCGAGACACCTGAAAGACTAGGATTAAGGGCGTACCAACTGCGACCTTCCCATTGGTCGGATCGGAGCGAATGTCCATACGATGTAAGCGTTCATCGACGAAATAGGGGCCTTCGGTTTGTTCAGGACGGACGATACAGATGGATGCCGCCGTACCAGGAGCGGCATGGACCGAACGTGGCGGTCCAGCCATCATCAAGAGGACGCCGGCTGTTCCTGCCCATGCCAAGATTTGGCGACGAGAGACCAGGTATTGGGTATCGGCAAGGAACATGACTACCGGCCCCTCATACGTGGATGAACTCGTGCTGGTGGGGGAGGTGCCGGAGCTGGTGAAAACCCACCGCCGCCACCGAAATACGGACGACCATAGAATCCACCCCCTCCCCAGTAGCCACCATAGGGGCCCCAAAATCCACCGTACGGGTAGAATCCGCTATACCCATAGGGCGGGTAGTAGGCACCATAGTATGGACTCCGATCCCTCCGTCTCTTGGCGGCGATACTGTTCCAGTCGATAATGTGTTTCACCTCAAGGATGGGATAGGTATAGTCGCTTTCATCGAGTGCTCTGGTGATCTCCCCTTTCACGGTACCAACCACCGTAATAGGTGTGCCCTGTGGAAGGCTGGCAGGATCGAGAAATGCTCCTCGAACCGCAAGGAATCGACCTTCGGATCGAAGGCGATCGTCTGAAAGGGGACCGTCTTTCTCTGTCGGGAGTTGCAAGACCTCCACTTCTGTTTCAGCCTCCGTCCGTTTCGCGCGAATGACCGTGCCACCGATCATAACGGTGCGTCCGATATATTGACTCGGCGAGTCCTTCAAGTCCGCAAACCGCACCGTGGCATCAATCTCCTGCTCGAGTCCAAACGGAATGCCGAGCAACTCCGTATCACGTTGAACTTGATGAATCGATTCCGCACAGGCCGATAACATGACGGCCCCACCTATTAGGAAAGCGAGCATCGTCATTCGTGACATGGTTGTTCTCCTCTAGAAGTGATACGACAAGCCACCAAGAACATACTGTGCGCGGTAATTACCGCTGAAACCGCCGAGGTCACCGAATGCTTGATCAAATTTGAGGGTCGCCCCTCCATGCTTATATTCCCCAAAGACAGCAATGCGTGGTGTCACATAGGCGCGAAGACCAACCAACACATTCCAGGCCACAGCCAGATCACTATCGCTTCGCACCGTGGATGTTTCTCCAATGTGTGCCATTGCGGCCCCGATACCGGCGCCCACGTAGGGTTGGAACGTACGACCTGGATACCGAGCAATAAAATTCACACCGACCGTCGTCACTCTCATGTGGATACCGGGATCAGCTGGGGCAGATGAGGTGGCTGGCAGTTCTTTTATATGAGGGGTGGTGTGTAAGACTTCGCCTTCAATGCCATACCAACTGTGGCCGGGGAAATAGCCAATCTTGGCACCATAGGCAATCGAGTTTTGGAGGTCAAAGTCAGCAAGTGGACCAGAAACTCCGGCCTGGCTGCCTGTGCCTGCAATGCTATTGATACGATCTGCAAAGATTACCCCCGCAGTTCCGGCGACATACATCTCCGCCGATGCAGGAATAGTCAACAGCATGATGTTTGCGAACCCAATCGCAAAGAGGGTGATGAGACTCGTTTGATTCTTTTCCATCCTGAACCTCCGGTGAATCATCATACCAGAAGTCTTGTCCGTGCAAGATCCCCGATGGACGCAAGACCTTGGTCACCTCATCGTGGTCTTCTCACTATTCGGTCTCCATCGTAATAGAACTTCATGAATTCCGTATTCTACAAGATCTCAGGTGACCATCGAATCCCACGCTCTCACCAACATATTCCCACTTGGACTCTGCGCGTCACCTATGGTACATCACGTACGGGGCATAACCATAAGACACGGAATTCTCACACACGCTACGAGAACGGAGGTATTGATTATGGGATTGATGGACCAAATGGGGCAAGTTGTTGGTGGTCTCCTGAGTGGGCAGGGTGGGCAGAACCCGCTCCTGCAAGCTGTCACTAGTTTGCTGGGGAACAACAGCAACCTCGGTGGACTCGCTGGGCTGGTTCAGGCCTTTCAGAAAAACGGATTGGGTGAGATTGTGAATTCCTGGGTGAGTACGGGACAGAACATGCCGGTGTCGCCGCAGCAAATTGAGCAAGGGTTAGGAAGCGATCTACTCAAGCAACTGGCGAGTACAGCCGGGTTATCCCCACAAGATACGAGCTCACAGTTGTCCAACCTTCTTCCAAACTTGGTGGACAAACTCACTCCGAACGGGAAGATCGAGGCTGCTCCCTTGGAGCAACTTCTCAAGCTGATCCAGGGGAAATAACGAGTAGATCCTATTTTGTCCCGATGGTCGGAATGCCGCTTGACCATCGGGACAAACAACGTTCGCTTCATCCATAGGCTTCGGTGAACAGTACTCCCTAAAACAGTTGAGCCATCTGCTGCGCACCCCGACACAATGTCCTCAACCCCAGACGAATCCTTCACCTCACAATCAAGATCACGCTCCCCAAAACCCGCTGTCGTATGGACGGCAATCGCGTTGGTCTGTTTGTCAGTGATCTGGGCACTTCGAGACCCATCTCCACAAATTATGTCGAGTAAGGCCGTGGAAGTACCAGTTACACCGGACAAGGTCCCCTTGGTGACAGGGGAGGAACCGTTCATTGATCTGTTTACACATGCAGGCTGCGCGGTCTGCCATGTGATCCCCGGCATTCCTGGGGCCAACGGCCAGGTGGGCCCTCCCTTGATACTCGGTACCACCGGTACACAAAGGCTCAAGGACCCAACCTATCACGGCGAAGCCAGGACGGTGCACGAGTATATCGTGGAGTCAGTGTTGGCCCCTCAGCAATTTGTGGTGCAGGGCTATCCGGAACACACCATGCCGACCTGGTATGGATCCAAACTTAGCGCATTAGCCCTCGAAAAGATCGCGCTGTATCTTGAACGGCAAACGGCCGAACACTAGCAGAAGGTAGGATACTGAGGTGGCATCCTGGATTATCCGTCAGCATCCGTGAACGGGTGGCAGGATTCTTATCGTTTTCGGAAGGGCGTGACGTTTCCGGAGGGACCTCCCTGAATCTTGAAGGCATCTGCGCCTGGGCCTGTTCCTGGCTGCTTATCGAGCAACGCGTTCACGGCATCATCGCCCTTGAGTCCTTCAAGCTTGATCTTCAAGCGAAGGTTATTCGCACTATCGGCATTGATAAGGGCCTGCTCCAAGGAAATCTTGTTCGCTTTATACAGCTGAAACAAGACATAGTCGAAGGTCTGACACCCTTCATCCGTTCCTTGTTCCATGGCCTCTTTCAAGGTATCGATCTCGGCCTTCTTGATCAAGTCCTTGACGCGTGGTGTGTCCATCATAATTTCTAACGCCGGCACACGCTTCCCATCCAACGACGGGATCAGCCGTTGCGAAATCACCGCCCGTAAGTTCAAGGAGAGTTGTAAATAGATCTGGGCGTGACGTTCGACCGGGAAAAAGTTCATAATCCGTTCGATCGCCTGATTGGCGTTGTTGGAGTGCAGTGTGGCAATACAGAGGTGGCCGGTCTCGGCAAAGGTGATCGCGGCTTCCATCGTCTCCGTATCTCGCACCTCGCCGATCAGGATCACATCCGGAGCTTGACGGAGGGTATTTTTCAGCGCGTTCTGAAACGATAAGGTATCAAACCCGACTTCACGCTGGGTGATAAGGGATTTCTTATGCTGATGGACGAACTCGATTGGATCCTCAACCGTGATGATATGGCCCGGGTAAATGGCATTGCGGTGATCGATCATCGCCGCCAGCGTCGTCGATTTTCCGGAGCCGGTCGCACCAACGACCAGCACCAAGCCGCGTTTGGTCATCGCGACATCTTTGATGATCGGAGGAAGTTGAAGCTGGTCGACCGTCTGGATTTCCGCCTTGATATGTCGAAATACCAGCCCGACATTGCCCCTCTGCCTGAAGATGTTGACGCGGAACCGGCCAAGTTCCTTGTAATACAACGCCAGATTCATCTCCATTTTTTCTTCGAATTCGCTCCGCTGTTGCCCACGCATGAGCGCCAACGCCAGCGCTTCAAGCTGTTCATTCGTAAAGGGCGGCGCCTCCGTCTGCTCAGTGGCTCCATGAACCCGATAAATCGGTGGGGCGTCGATCGTCAAATACAAGTCTGAGGCTTCGCGGTCCACCATGACTTTTAAGAGGCTTCGAACATCCATACTCATACTCCACCAGTACTGTGACCTTATGCAGCTCCAGCCACCGACGCCCCGAACAGATTCGGATTCATGCTGCGCGACTGCGCCTCTGCCTTATGCACGACTCCACGTGTCGCGAGATCAACCAATGCCATGTCCATCGTTTGCATCCCGTCTTTTTGACTCGCTTGCATGATCCCTGGGATTTGATGCAACTTCGCTTCACGAATCAGGTTCCGTACAGCCGTCGTCGCCACCATGATTTCTAACGCGGCGACCCGTCCTCCTGCTTTCTTCTTCAGGAGAGTCTGAGTGAGCACCGCTTCCAACGCTTCAGAAAGCTGTGTCCTGATCTGTGCCTGCTGTGCTGGTGGGAACGCGTCAATGATACGGTCGATCGTCTTTGGCGCGCTCGACGTGTGGAGAGTGCCAAAGACTAAGTGTCCGGTTTCCGCCGCGGTCAACGCCAATTGAATGGTGTCCAAATCCCGCATTTCGCCCACGAGCACGATGTCCGGATCTTCACGCAGCGCCGACTTCAACGCATTGGCGAAAGAGAGAGTGTGCACACTCAGTTCGCGCTGATTGACCAGACACTTCTTCGATTTGTGAACAAACTCGATCGGATCTTCGATGGTAATGATATGGCCCTCAAACGTGTTGTTCAGATAGTCCACCATCGCGGCCAACGTCGTCGACTTACCCGATCCCGTCGGTCCGGTCACCAAAATCAGGCCTTTCTCCTTATCACACAGTTGCCTCAGAATCGGCGGCATACCAAGCTTCTCCAACGGAAGAATCGTCGTTGGGATATTTCGGAAGACCGCGCCGAGCCCACGCTGATGGACAAAGACGTTGACGCGGAACCTCGCGATGTCTCCAAGCTCAAAGGAAAAGTCACATTCACGTTTTTCCTCGAAGGACTTCCGTTGAGCGTCGTTCATCATGTCGTAGATCAACGCGTGTGTTTCATCAGGCGTCAGCGGTGGGTGGTCGAGTTTCTTGAGGTCACCGTGAATACGGATCATCGGGGGCTCGCCCGCACTGATGTGACAATCGGATGCGCCTTCCTTGACCGAGAACGTCAGCAGCTTGGAAATATCCATTCCGTGTGACCCCTGGTAAATGGGTTATAGCGAGGATGGGAACATCCTCTGCATGATGTCACATCACTGCCTGAAATCAAGAAAATAGCCGGAAGGCGCCGATCAGCGTGGAGCGAGTTAGAGGAGGCCTACTTCACGGCCGGCACGCGTCATGGCCTGGAGGGCTTGCTCAAGCTGGCCCGTGGTGTGCACAGCAGTTACGGTGAACCGGATCCGGCTTGTACCGTCGGGCACGGTGGGTGGCCGAATGGCAGAAGCGTACACCCCGTGGGCAAGAAGACGGTCAGCAAACGCGGAAGCTTTGGCTGCATCACCGATGAGAACCGGGAGAATGGGGCTGACGGTTGGCGTTAGACAAAAACCTTGGTTCTGGAGCCCATCGAACAGGTATTGGCGATTCGCCCAAAGCTGAGCTCGTCGCTCCGGCTCCCGCTCAACTATGGTAATGGCAGCCGAGGCCGCTGCCGCCATAGCAGGGGGAAGAGCCGTGGTAAAAATGAAGGACCGGGCCAGGTTCAATAAATACTGGACAAAGTCGTTTGATCCAACGACATACGCCCCATAACTGCCCAGCGCTTTACTGAGTGTTCCCATGTGAAAGGGGATTCGCCCCTCCAGACCGAACTGTTCGATCGTGCCACGACCATTGGCTCCCATGATGCCGGTTCCGTGAGCATCATCCACATACAACATCGCCTCGTAGCGTTCAGCGAGGCCGACCAGATCGGTCAGCGGCGCTACATCACCATCCATACTGAATAGGCCTTCCGTGATGATGAGAGTACGACGATGACCGGCCCGCCGTCGCAGGAGTACTTCAAGATGCGCACAATCACCATGCCGAAATACACGAAAATCAGCCTGACTCAATCGACAACCATCAATCAGACTCGCATGGCATAAGCGGTCGGCAATGATAAGGCCGCCTCGGCCGATAAGATTTGGTATCACGCCTACGTTGGCGAGATAGCCAGCCCCGAATACCAGCGACGCATCTGTCCCTTTAAACTTCGCTAGTGCAGTCTCAAGGGAGGTATGAGGAGGAAGCGTACCACTCACCAGCCTCGATGCGCCGGATCCCGTTCCATACCGTGCCGTCGCTTCGATGGCAGCCTGAATCACCTGCGGATGGGTAGCAAGACCAAGATAATCGTTGGACGAAAGCAAGATGACCGGGCGTCCGGCATAGTTCACGACCGGTCCAGTGGCGGAATCCAACGCGGACAACGAGCGCCTCAATGATTGATCGGTAAGCTGTTGGAGTGCGGCTCGAAATTGATCAGTCGACAAGTTAATCCCCCGACATGTCGGTTGCCAGAGAGGCGTGCCCATCCCGCCACGTTCCGATTCCATTGACAAGGTGCGCTACCGTTCAGTATAAGACAACGGTTCTATGACAGAAAGCCTGTCTTGATTCGCAAAGGAGTAATGGGGCTCGATGACGTACCGAATAAAAGTTCCGCCTCGCACCTTACCGGTTGGTGAAGAACAACTCGTGAGTGGACTTGAGCACTGGCTGATCGGGCTCAAGAGCTATCGATGGTCCTTGATTGTCGGCTTTGTGCTGCTACTCCTGATGGGAATGGGCCTGTGGGGATTGTTCTGGTACGAGGAACAAAACGCCAGTAAGGCGCAAGAACTGGAGCGAGAAGCGACGCTTCGCCTGTTTACACGGACGTCCAATGACCCACAAAAAACGGCCACCAATCTCAATGAGGCGATTGCATTGTATAAGCGAGTACTTGATGAGTATCCACGTACCCCGACCGCCCCGCTTGTACAATTCAGCCTAGGAAATGCGTATCTTCAATCAAACAACGTGGACTCGGCAATCGATGCCTACCAACGATTTACATCCACCTATGCCTCCAACACCTCGCTCCTG
Source organism: Candidatus Nitrospira nitrosa (assembly GCF_001458735.1). Lineage (NCBI taxonomy): Bacteria > Pseudomonadati > Nitrospirota > Nitrospiria > Nitrospirales > Nitrospiraceae > Nitrospira > Candidatus Nitrospira nitrosa. Next base: position 64,719 of record NZ_CZQA01000009.1, on the reverse strand, counting down.
GGGCTGGTCTATCAAAAGTTAGGCTATGCCTATCTTCTGAAAAAAGATCTCGACCAGGCAGCCAAAGCGTACTCTTCGATCATCGACATGCCTGGAGCGATGAACCGGGACTATGCGCTGTTTGAAGTCGCTCGGCTTGAAGAAAACCGTTCAAAGCCAGACGAGGCCTTAAAGCATTATCAAGAACTCATGAAGACCTACCCAAACTCCCCGCTTACGAGCGAAGCCGCCGTACGAGTAAAGGTTATTGAGGCCAAGAAAAACCCTGAGCCCTCTCCGGCCGCTGCTGCGCCAGCCGCACCAACCCCCTCCAAGCCTACCAAACCCTAGGCCATCCATCTGAACAGAGCAAAGTGGGTGTAAGGATCTTTCCAGAGGTCCGCCCGCTGTTATCGGGCAAGATTCAGTAGTGCACCAGCTCGAATACCGGGGCCGGAAATATTATTGCGGGCCTTGATGGTCTTGATGGGAACTCCGAACTTTCGCGAGATTTTTTGAAGTGTGTCGCCTATTCGAACGCGATATAAATGTGACGCACTGACCTTGGGACGTGAGATCTCTCGATCTGCCATCATGGCTACGGGAGGGAATTTGTGGGTAGGAACTCGTTCAAGCAATTCCAGTACTTTTGAGCTCATCCCAACGGGAACCTTCAGGTGGTACGCCGCCTCGTCCGGAGGCGTTGCATCCCGACGAAGTTCCGGGTTCAGGAGTCGAAGATCGTTGTATGAAATGCCCGTGATATTGGAAATGGCCCGAAAGTGCAGTGGGCGAGTCACGACGACTTCCTCAAACTCATGAGGAGGAACCGGGTTTTGAGCAAACCCATATTGGTCAGGATTCCGAGCAATGATCGTGGCCGCCATAATGCGAGGGACATATTGCTTCGTTTCCAACCGAATCAACTTGGTCCGGGAGATCTCAGAAAACGATTCAGCTTGGGCCTTGTGAAGTGCACGTAACACCTTTCCTTCTCCGGCATTATAGGCTGCCATTGCTAGCGGCCAGGTTCCGAAAATATCATATAAGTCCCTGAGATACCGCGCTGCCGCTACGGTCGACTTAATAGGATCTCGGCGTTCATCCACATAATGATCGATGCGTAATCCATACAGTTTTCCGGTCCCTTTCATAAACTGCCATGGACCCGTCGCTTTGGCCCTTGAATAGGCGTACGGATTGAACCCACTTTCAACCAAGGACAAATGCACGAGATCACTCGGAAGATTGAATTCTGCAAAGATGTTCTCGACCAGCGGACGGTAGCGATTGAGCCGCACCATCCACTGTTCGAATCGGTCCCGAATTGAGGTGTTGAAAAACCGGATGTGACTCTGCACCGATTGGTCGATCACCACTGGAATATTATAGAGCGTCTCCTGCGGTCCGGACGACCCCGCGCTTGCTGCCGTCTCAACCAAAGGCGTCTCAACAGAATTGTCACTGGTGGAAAGATCTGGAGGCGATGCGGTCAGCTCGGGTTCTAGGGGAACCAGATTGGGATCCAGATCTTCACCGTTTTCTTGCGCTGCATCGATCCCTTCCAGTGCCGTGTCCTGTCCGGCAGGGGAGGGGGACGACTGGTTTGTCGCAGCTGCATCTTGCGCCAAACCCTGACAGGGAAGCGCGAGCAGAACGGAGCCCACCACACAGGTGGCCGCAATTCCGGCAGTCCAACGCCATCGCTTCACACACATCATCACAAGAAACAACATACGAGAGAGCCTATCGATCCCCTGCAAACTTGTCAAGAAATCGACCGGACATCCTAATCCGTAGTATCCGCGTTGATCAGGGTCACCCTGCAAGCCACATTGACTCCTGTCCGATTCCTCTCCCGGTCACAGATGGCCTCAGAGACGGACATTAGCAAGACCTCGAAAAAGACTGAATCACGCACGCAATTCTGTCGCTCGATTCCTTGACAGGCTCCCAAGGCAAATGGTAGCGTACGGCCTCTCCAGAGAGCTATCTTACCGAATTTACATTGTTATTTTGTTGAGGAGGTATTGATCAATGCTGAAGCGCTATCTATTGGCTCCTGGCCCGACACCCGTTCCACCGGAGGTGTTGTTGGCAATGGCTCGTCCCATGATCCATCACCGCGCCCCAGAATTCGACCCGATCTTTGCCGAGGTGCGCGAGGGGCTAAAATGGCTGTTTCAGACACAAAATGACGTCCTGATGCTTGCTGCATCCGGCACCGGTGGGATGGAAGGCTCTGTGTCCAACTTTTTATCGCCCGGTGATAAAGCCTTGTATGTGAACGCCGGAAAATTCGGTGAGCGCTGGGGCAAGCTGTGTAAAACATTCGGCATCCAGTCGACTGAACTCAAGGTCGAGTGGGGCCGTGCAATTGATCCTCAACAAGTCGCCGACGCCCTGAAAAAAGATCCTTCAATCAAGGCTGTCTATGTGCAAGCAAGTGAGACGTCTACCGGCGTATCGCATGACGTCAAGGCGCTGGGTGAAATCGTCAAAGGATACGAGAGCACCATTTTGGTGGTCGACGCGATAACGGCGCTTGGCGTGTTTGATATAAAGACCGACGCCTGGGGACTGGACGTCGTCATCACCGGTTCTCAGAAAGCCTTGATGCTACCTCCAGGCATGGCTTTCGTGAGCGTGAGCTCCAAGGCCTGGGCCTTGGCCGATAAAGCAACGAATGCCGCCTTTTACTTTAACTTCAAGAAGGAACGGGAAAATCAGGCCAAGAATCAAACGTTGTTTACCCCAACCGTCTCACTCATCATTGGGCTTCAGGAAGCCCTCAAGATCATGCGGGCAGAAGGGTTGGAACAGATGTTTGCACGACAGGGACGATTAGCTCAGGCGATGCGGGAAGGTGTGAAAGCCGCCGGCATGGCCCTGTTTCCCAAGGAGTCTCCGAGCGATGCCCTCACAGCCGTGTGTGCGCCAGATGGCATTGATGGCCAGGCCATCTACAAGAATCTTCGTGTGAAGTACGGCATGACCGCAGCAGGTGGGCAAGATCACCTTAAGGGGAAAATCTTCCGCCTCTCGCATATGGGCTATGCCGATACATTCGATGTGATCGCCGCCCTCGCTGCAACTGAGATGGTGTTGAAGGGACTTGGCCATTCCGTGAAACTAGGCAGTGGTGTCGGAAAAGCGCAAGAGATCTTGATGGCAAAGTAACCAGAGTGAGGAGAGACATGGCCGCAGCAGGAATGAAAATTCTGATCAGCGATAGTTTATCTAAGCAAGGGGTCGAAGCTTTGGAAAAAGCGGGGTTCACCGTGGTGGTGAAGTCCAAAATGCCGAAGGATGAACTGTTCAAAGAAATCAAGGATGCCGATGGATTAATCGTACGATCCGGCACAAAGGTGACCGAAGAACTGCTTGCTGCAGCTGAAAAGCTCAAGGTGGTGGGACGAGCTGGATCCGGCCTCGACAATGTCGACACACCTGCAGCGACCCGTCGTGGCATCGTCGTGATGAATACCCCTGGCGGCAATACCGTGACGACTGCCGAGCATACGATGTCCATGATCTGCGCCATGAGCCGCCGCATTCCCCAAGCCACCGCCTCAGTCAAGTCCGGAAAGTGGGAAAAAGATAAATTCATGGGTGTCGAGCTCTACAACAAAGTGCTCGGCATCATCGGTGCCGGACAAATCGGTAGTCACCTGACCAAGATGGCTCAGGGAATCGGGATGAGCGTCGTCGCATTTGACCCCTACCTGACTTCTGAGCGAGCCGAGCGGATGGGTGTGACCATGTTGGATCTTGATGAACTGTTCCGCCGAGCCGACATCATTTCCGTTCACACACCGCTGACTCCGGAAACCAAAGGTATCATCAATGCCCAAGCCATCGAGAAGATGAAGCCTGGAGTACTCATCGTCAACTGCGCTCGTGGTGGAATTATCAACGAACAGGATTTGTGCGAGGCCTTGAAAACAAAACGAGTGGCGGCTGCCGCCTTCGATGTGTTCGAAGAAGAACCCGTGAAGCCAGACAATGCACTCCTGACATTGGATAATTTTATTTGCACTCCGCATATCGGTGCCCAGACCACGGAGGCGCAAGAAAACGTCGCCATCGGAATCGCCGAACAGATCGTTGACTACTTCACCAAGGGCGTGGCAAAGGGGGCCGTCAATATCCCTTCCGTCGCCCCTGAACTGCTGCCTCGACTCCAACCCTTCCTCACCCTGGCCGAAAAGCTTGGCTCCCTTCAGACTCAGTTGGTACAGGCTGGCCTCGAACGAGTGACGGTGGAGTACAGTGGTGAGGTTGCCAGTCTTTCAATAGCGCCGTTGACCATTGCTGTTCTGAAAGGCCTCCTTAACTCCATCATGGAACATCCCGTTAATTATGTGAACGCGCCCATTGTGGCGAAGGAGCGGGGCATTGAGGTCAAAGAAATTAAGAGTACCGATGCCGGAGATTTCACGAGCCTGATTCGAGTTCGTGTCGATGCAGGGAAAACATCACACCAAGTTGCAGGCACCCTGTATCATAAAAAAGAAGCCAGAATTACCGAGATCGACCAATTCAAAGTTGAAGTCGTCCCTGAAGGGCACATGCTGCTCATTCATAATGTGGACCGTCCTGGTGTTATTGGAATGGTGGGGAAAGTCCTCGGTGATCGGGCGATTAATATTCTTCGAATGCAATGCGCGTTGGAAAAACGTGGAGGCGATGCCCTTCTGATCATCGGGTCCGATGCGGAGTTTCCGGCTGAGGCACTAAACGAGATTCGTGCGAGCTCAAATATTCTCTCCGTTAAAGTCGCGAACCTGTCATAGGTATTGTAGTCACTAGGCTATTATGGCTACTGCCCCTCCGGTGCGCGCTGTCTCTTCGGAGAAGGTACCCCTCGTACGCGAACGCTCGCTCGTTCCTATCGGAATGGCGACCATTCTCCCGGAGGCGGCCCGTCACGTTCGTCATCTCGAATCCGAGCTGCTCCAGGGATTCTACGGAGCTGGCTACGACGAAATCATCCTCCCGACCTTTGAATATCTCGACGTACTGGCGCCAGGACTGGATCCAAGGTTAGCGGAAAATTCCTATAAAATCATCGACAGGACAACCGGTCGCATCCTGCTCTTACGGCCTGACGTCACTGCGCAAATTGCGCGAACTGTCGCCATGGGTATGGTCGGCGCTCGTCTCCCTTTACGATTGTCATATCGCGCCACAGTGTTTCGCTATGAACCGGAGCATGTCGGCCGAGACCGGGAGCTCTTTCAAGTTGGCGCTGAACTGATTGGGGCGGATGATCCGTCCGCCGACTGCGAAATGATCACCCTGATGATTGAATCACTTCGTCAGGTGGGGCTAGAGTCGTTCAAGGTATCACTGGGGCATGTCGGGTTTTTCAAAGGCCTCCTGGTGTGCACTGGACTTTCCGTCGAGGGAAGAAAACGGGCAGAAGAGGCCGCCGCCAGGAAGGATTTGCCTCTGCTTGAAGAAATCATCTTCCAAGAGCGCGTGAGCAAGCGTTCTGCGCGTCGGATCCTGGATGCGCTTGAGCTCTGTGGAACAGCCGACGTCTTAGTCAAAGGACGTACCCTCGCCAAAGGTGAGAAACCTCTGCTACAGGCCTTAGATCGATTGGCCAGCGTCTATGGAATACTCTGCGCCTCAGGGTTCAAAGATTTCCTGCTGCTTGATTTGGGTGAGTTTCGAGGGTTTGATTACTATGATGGAGTGGTCTTTGACGTATTCTCGGACGGGATCGAGGTGGAATTAGGTGGGGGAGGGCGATACAACCATCTCATCGGGCGGTTTGGCCGTGATCTCCCATCCACAGGATTCGGACTCAATGTCGATCGCCTCTTCCGAAGTCTCAAGCTTTCTGGATCCATACAGCCTCTTGACTCCAAGATCCTTGTGATAGGCCCTACGAACCTGTCCTCCGATCTGGTTTCCCTCACCCAGGAACTTCGCCGGGCGGGCTTACGAGTATTGCAACGATTCGTTGCGGCCTCTGGCCAAGACTTGATCCGGATGGCTGCGGAAGTTGGTCGTGAGGCAGACGCCTCCACGACAGTCGTAATTGGCACGGATAGATCTCACAAGGATCATGTCTTGCTGTTGCAACAGGGGATATCACAACGAGTCGGAAACACGACCAGTACGACCAAGGTTCAGAGGCGAACGGTGCTGAAGCAGAACCTTGTCCGCACGCTGTATGCCAGCCCTGCAGGGGCACCATGATGGCTGGCAGTTCAGTTGATCTCTCCCAACCCAAGCTCCCGCCACAAAACTTGGAAGCAGAGCAATCGGTGCTCGGTGCGATCTTGCTCGATAACGCCTCGATGCCGAAGGCGATGGAGCTGCTGGTCGAGGACGACTTCTACCGCACTGCCCACAAGAAAGTCTTTCAAGCGATGCTTGAACTCGCTGATACGGGCGAAGTCATCGATCACATCACGTTGACTGAGCGGCTCAAGGCCCGGAAGGAACTCGAGGCAGTTGGAGGGGCGGCATACCTCGCGGAATTGGTTCAGATTGTCCCCAGCTCGGCCAACATTCGCTATCACTGCAAAATCGTTCGGGACAAGGCCGTCGCCCGTCAGCTGATTAGTACCTCGACAGAGGTACTGACGAGAGGATATGAGGGGACTGCCTCTATCGATGACTTGCTCGATTTTGCGGAGCGGTCGGTGTTCAGCATTGCCCAGGGGAAACTGGAGCGATCATTTAGCCCAATCAGTCAGGTTATTAAAGAAAGTCTGGATGTCATCGATAAGCTGTCGAAACGAAAGGAACATGTGACAGGTGTGCCGACTGGTTATTATGACCTCGATGACATTACTGCTGGGCTTCAAGCGTCGGACTTAATCGTTGTGGCAGGGCGGCCGAGCATGGGAAAAACAAGTCTGGCGTTGGGGTTTGCGACACATGCTGCCATTCATGCCAACACGGTCGTTGGTATCTTTAGTCTCGAAATGTCCAAACCTCAAATCGTCCTGCGCATGCTCAGCTCTGAAGCACGGGTCGATTCACATGCGCTCCGCACGGGCAAACTGCAGAAAGAGGACTGGTGGAGATTGGCAGAGGCAGCTGGTCGGTTGGAACAGGCCTCGATCTATATCGACGACACCGGAGGAATCACCGTCCAGCAGATGCGCGGGAAAGCCCGTCGTCTCAAAGCTGAAAAGGGGCTGGATTTGCTCATCGTCGACTACCTGCAATTGATGCAAGGCCGAAGCGATTCAGAATCTCGCCAACAGGAGATCTCAGATATCTCTCGTTCCTTGAAAGCCTTAGCCAAAGAACTCAATGTTCCGGTAATCGCACTGTCTCAGTTAAGTCGGGCCGTGGAGGCGCGCAAGCCACCAATTCCCATGTTGGCCGATCTTCGGGAAAGTGGAGCGATCGAGCAGGATGCCGATGTGGTCATGTTCATTTACCGTGAAGACGTCTACGATCAGAACTCGGAACGAAAGGGGATTGCTGACATCATTATCAGCAAACATCGAAACGGACCCATTGGGAAAAAAGAGCTGTTTTTTCAGGACCGCTACGCCAAATTTGAAAGCCTCGACCTTCGTGAAGCCTAACAGGCCGTTGAAAAACCCTGTTGCAACCTCAGTCAAACTTGCCACTGAACAGTCAGGAGATTGAGACTGCCTGCTGTGGTGGCATTCTTGTCCTTCCCTCGTTCGCTCATATGTTGGACTCGAAGGGCACCTTACAAGATGGGCTCCACTCGCTTGAACGCAAGGCCAGAATCACGATGTTCAACCTCCTCATGAGACATCGAGCGGTTTGCGCATCCTTCCGGCACTCGGTATAATCTCCCTGTACCCCATGCCAATCCAACCCACTGAACACAATAGGCAGGACCTAAACATGACGTTTGGCAGCAGATCGCCTAGAAGAACCGGGTTTATTCCATTCGGAATGAGTTGGCTCATCCCATGCGTCCTTGTTGCCTGTGCAGCAGCCCCTCAACCCCCAAAGACCGCTCAGCCAGCCATTGCAACGCAGCCGCCCTCACCGACTGCGCCTGAGTCTGATGCAACCTATCATTTCATGATGGGACATCAGGCAGAGCTCTCCCAGGACATAGACACTGCTCTCAAGGAGTATCACACCGCCTTAAAGATCGACCCGAAGTCACGAGAAGTCCAATCGCGCTTGGCAGCCCTCTATTTTGCGTTGGGAGATTTCCCACAGGCCGTTCAGTATGCCGAAGAGGTTGGAAAGGGAACAGGACAAGAACCACAGGTACTCACGCAGATGGCCGGTATCCTCGCCAGTGCTGGAAAACCGGAGCGTGCGCTTGAACTATTGGACAAGGCGATCGATAGTGCACCGGAGAGGGGAGAGTCCTATTTCCCCAAAGGCTTGATCCTGTTAAACCAAAAGCGAATCGCCGAGGCGGAGCAAGCCGTGAAAAAAGGCCTACAGTACAGCTCCGATTCGCCGATCGGTCACTATTATCTTGGGCGGATCTCAATAGAGGCAGGAAACACCGAGCAAGCAGTGGCGAACTTTGACCGCGCTATCACGGTAAATCCCGCTTTTGAACCCGCCTATCTTGCGCAAGCGTCAGTCTTTGAATCACGCCACGAGAAGGATAAAGCCATCGCCGTTCTGAAGCGGTATCTCGAGCAGGTCAATCCACGCAATCGAGACATTCGCCAACATTTGGTCCAGTTATACATCGCGACCAAAGACTATGCTGGAGGCCTCGCGGAACTTGAAACGATATTGCAGGACAATCCCGGAGATCTCGATGCCCAATTACGGATGGCGTTGATCTATGGGGAGAAAAAAGAGTTCTCCAAGGCGATTAGTCGATTGACGGACATATTGAACGCGAAACCGGCAGAGCTGAAGGTAAGAGACTATCTGGGATATTTGTATGAAGAATCGAAGGATTTCAACAAAGCAATAGAAGTCTATCGGTACAATATTTATTTAGACCCAAGGTTCTCGGATAGCCACATACACCTGGGCGTGCTTCTCTATCGGCTTAAACAGTTCCCGGAAGCCGTGACGCATCTCGATGAAGCCGTGCGTCTGGTGCCTAAGCAACCAGAGCCGTACATTGTCCTGGGATTAGCGCATGTGCAGAGTGATCAGTTTGAAAAGGCCACGCAAGCATTTGAAGAAGGGATTCGGCATAACCCTAAAAACGCCGACCTTCATTTTAATCTTGGCACGGCATACGACAAGCTGAATCGATTCGAAGACGTGGAACATGCCATGGAGACGACACTCTCCCTTGATCCCCATCATGCCGATGCACTGAATTATCTCGGGTACAGCTATGCGGACCGCGGGATCAAGATCGAACAGGCTTTGTCCTTGACGAAACGGGCGGTTGCACTGAAACCGGAGAATGGATACTATGTGGATAGCCTCGGATGGGCTTTCTACAAGTCCGGCATGCTCGCAGAGGCCCTCATCGAGATCAAGAAAGCCGTCACCCTCGTAGGTGATGATCCCGTGATCTATGAGCATTTAGGGGATATTTACATGAAGCAGGAGAAGTCGACTGATGCGCGTGAGGCCTGGCTTCACTCACTTGAACTCGACCCTTCCAACGACAAACTGCTCCAACGGTTCCGAGAACACGGCATGACCAACCCTGCCTATGAAGAGCGAATCCAGCAGGCCAAGCGCCGTGTTGCGGAGAAGACACAGAATCAATAAGCTATCCCTTACATTCTTCCCTCTCTAGCAATCCCTGATCTGTTGTGCCTTCCCAGATAGCTGATCGGCTTATTCCCTGTAGCCCGTTTCAGCCTATTTTTGAACCCTATAAGTGCCAATTCTTGGCGATTCAGAACACATTGCGGTCATAAAACCGTCCCGCGAGATTCGCTCTCCTGACGGCTTTTTCATAACTTATTGCAACATCAGGGATCAGTGGTACCCTCAGCCTTGTCACTGGGCGGGCATTGAACCTGCTATGAGAACCGGTAGGCGGCAACACAGGCGCCGCAGGTTATGAACCGAGCCCTCAGTGAACCATCAACAAGGAGGCAGTACAATGTTGACGTCGCTTCGTAAACAAGAGGGTTTTACCCTCATTGAGTTGATGATCGTCGTGGCGATCATCGGAATTCTGGCGGCTATCGCCATTCCCAACTTCGTCGCCTACCAGGCGAAATCGAGGCAGTCGGAGGCCAAGATCAATCTCGGCGCGATCTTCACCTCCGCCACCGCCTTTGCGGCTGAACAGGCAACTCCGACGTATGTGCCTGGCCCCACGCTCGATCCAATCGGTTGGTCGCCGAGTGGACAGCCCCGCTATACCTACTTCTATGCCACCGGTGCGGTCGGTGCTGCTTCAGCATCCTCGGCTACAGCGTTTACCCTTCCTTCGAGCGTGACAGCACCAACCAGTTGTACGACAGCGCCGACGACTGGAGGTAATGCAGTGGCCGCAAGTGCGACGGTAGGAACGACACCAGCAGGATTCACGGCTGGTGCGCAGGGGAACGTCGACTCTGATGCCACCTGCGATGACTGGTTTATTAACGATCAACGCAGCTTGACCAATACCCGTAACGATGTCGGCGCCTAATCAAAGTTAGGCAGGTGTTCCCGAGAAAGGGGATCGGTAAAACCGATCCCCTTTCCTATTTGTAAGGGTCATGGGACCTAAACGGCTGCTACCATCCGCACTTCAGAAACCCGAACTTCCTGCTCGTTGTGCGAAACAGGTTGCCATCGGCCCTTCACACACGTTGATGAGATTCCGTGCAATGGGTTTCTTCATGATCCCGGACTCGTGGCATGAATAAGTTCGTCACTGAGAGAATCCCTGCTTTCTTGACCGGCCCCTATCTGGTCATAGGAAGCTTGACAGTGTTCTCCCCACTGATCGATGGCGGAACCACACAGATCCCTGTTCTCGTCATACGGCTCATTCTCTTGGTCGCCTTGGGGAGCTGGCTCGTGGCTGGACTTTGTCGATCCACATTGAGCATCCCCCAAACAGTTCTGTGGTGGCCCATTGCTGCTTTTTTAGCGTGGTCTGGCCTTTCCCTCCTATGGTCTCCCTATACAAGTGTCAGCCTTCAATGGTTCCTGAGCCTCCTGCTGTACGCCGGCTTCTTGTTGATCATCCTGCTTGGAGTAGACAACGAGAAACGATTACAAGGATTTCTCATCCTCATCCTACTCATGGGGCTATTTGAAGGCGGACTTGGGATTACCCAATACCTGTATGCTGGAGAACCGAGGGCCAAGGGAACGTTTTTTAACCCTAACTTTTTTTCGACATATGAGTCGGTGTGTGCCGTGCTGGCGATTAGTCTCCTGTTGTTCCGCATAGAATACGGAACGATAGGCAAGCTGTTCCTAATTCTGACCGCAACGGTATCCGGCACCGCGGTGATACTGGCTCAATCGAGGGGTGGAGCAGCAGCATTTCTTATTGCCATCACAGCCGTCGGATACTTCCGATATGGAAAGTCTACGCTGATTCTTCTTTTCCTACTTGCCCTTGGTACGATCTTGTTCCCCAATCCCCTAAAACAGCGAATGATGGACGTAGGAAAGCAAGATCCGTACGCCTACACCAGAGTAGAGATTTGGGAAGATGCGACAAAACGCTTGTATGACCATCCGAGTGGAATTGGGTTGGGAATGTACAAATACGCTTCCTTTCAATATCGTTTTCCCATAGAGGACAATATTATCCGTTATGGCAAACGTGCCGAGACGGCACACAACGAATATCTACAGCTGGCCGTGGAATTGGGAGTACCGGGGTTGACGCTCTTTCTACTAAGTACCGTGATATGGGCAGTCGCAATCAAACGGGCGTGGAAGACGGACCTTCCCCAACAATCACGAGGAATACTGATTGGCCTCTGCGCCGGGGTCTTGGCTACGATCGTCCATGCCGGCGTGGATTCCGTGTTCCATGAGCCGGCCCTAGTGCTTCTTCTGATTCTTGAAGGAGGTCTCGCGGTTGCCTTTGAAAGATATATGCGTGGCACACAGACTACATCGTGGACTTTTTCACCCCCATATCATGTGGCTAGAATCATCTTGATCCTTGTGGCCTTGGGAGCCATGGTATTTCTGGCTGTTCGACCAGCTGCAACGTGGCTCCTCTCCAATCGCGGCAGCAGCGCCAGAGCCGACCATGACAATCTGTCGGCGATCAAATGGTATCGATATGCATCAATCGCTGATCCTGGTTCTACATCAGTCCGTGACGAGCTCGCACGGTTGTACATCCAGCAGTTCAATGAGACCGGCACTCCTGAATGGCTTGATCAGGCTGCTAGTGAAATGGCAGTGGCCATGGCTCTCAACCCACTCGATGGCCGAGCACCCTATCGACTAGGCACGATTTACCGCCTGCTGGCTGAACAACCAGCCTTCGCTGCATATCAGAATTCATTCAACGCACAGGCGGCGGAAGCTTTCGAAAAATCGATAAATGTGGACCCTTTTTCACCCTTCGGATATTTTGAGTTGAGCAAGCTGCATCGTGGAAGGGGAGATCGCACATCAGCTCAACGACTGCTTGAACAAGCGATCATCTACGAACCGAATTTTCTACCTGCGAGAATGGTGCTGGCGGATCTGACACAAGAGAACGGACAAACCGACGTCGCGAACATGTATCTGGCGTCGATTAAAGCAATCCAATGGAAGTATCAGGGATGGACATTGACATCCCTGGAACAACAATTCTTAGGGGTACGACAGTCGAAACCCTAGCCGCATTGCAAATGGCTCCTATCACACATCCAACGAAACAATGGATCCCATTCACATTAGTCGGGATGGGTTTGTGCGCTGGGATTGTGGCAACCCAACTCTCTCTGGACACCACACGCGCAGAAGTCCCGAAACTTCAACGCCTGTCGTATCTCCCCGACGGCAATATACTCAAAGTAGCAGCACTAGGCTATCGAGAGGTCGTCGCGGATGTCCTCTGGCTGCAAGTCATTCAAGCGATGGGTGACAGACGCGTCTCCACAGAGACTGGTCAATGGATCTATCGAGCACTGGATGTCGTGACCACATTGGACCCCACATTTGTACGAGCCTACGAGGCAGGTGCACACGCGCTCTGTTCGATTGTGGTGATGCCGCAGGAAAGTAACCAATTGCTCGAGAAGGGCATTCGCCATAACCCCCAGGAATGGCGATTGCCGTTCCTATTGGGGATCAACCACTTCTTCGAATTCGGCGACAACCAGAGAGCGGCTGAAGCCATGACCATGGCCGCACGGATTCCTGGTGCGCCTGAGATTATCGCACGGTTAGCGGCCAAGCTGCTGGTCTCTGCGAAGTCACCTCAACAGGCCGTTGAATTACTCGCGAAAGTCTACGAGGAAACCCCTGATGAGAATGTCAAAAGGCTACTAGAGCAACGCTTACGGGAAGCCATCGTCGAGCGTGATCTTGCACTGCTTGAAGAAGCGATCGGACGGTTCCAAGCACAGCATTCACAACGACCGGCTCGGCTGGAACAGTTAGTCCAAGAAGGGCTGTTGCGGGAATTGCCACAAGAGCCGTTCGGCGGCCAGTATCAATACAGTGCTCTTTCCGGCGAGGTAAAAAGCAGTGAGGTCAAGGAACGAATGCGAATGACGTTTCGGAAAAGGGGACAGTAGTACGAAGCACTCTCTCAGAGTAGACAGAAGGTACGGGGCAACATGGATGCCATCACTATTGAACATGTAACAAAAGTCTACGCACCACTGTGGCCCTGGCATCGCTCCTCAACTGTCCTGTCTGATGTGTCGTTATCCGTCACGAAAGGAGAGATCTTTGGATTCCTGGGTCACAATGGAGCCGGTAAGACGACCACCATGAAGATTCTGCTCGGACTCTTAAGGCCGACCAGCGGAAGGGTTGACGTGTTAGGAGCACCAGCGGGCGATGTGGCAACCCATAGCAAGCTCGGATACCTGCCGGAGGCGCCCTATTTTTATGACTATCTCACAGCAGAAGAGTTTCTTGAGTTTTATGGAAAACTTGCGGGAATGTCTCATGATGCGATTCAAAGTCGCATCCCTATCTTGCTGGAGCAGGTTGGACTTCAAGAGGCTCAACATCGCCAATTACGGAAGTTCTCTAAAGGGATGCTTCAACGCATCGGCTTGGCGCAGGCCTTGATCCAAGATCCTGAGTTGGTCGTGCTTGACGAGCCAATGTCTGGGCTCGATCCCATGGGGAGGAAAGAAGTACGAGACCTTATCCTGACCCTTCGCGAACAAGGGAAGACGGTCTTCTTCAGCACCCATATCTTGTCCGACGTCGAGATGGTCTGTGACCGTGTGGGAATACTGGCGAAGGGCAAGATGCTGGCACTCGGAAAAGTAGAGGACTTGATTGACGCGCATCTAGCTCAGTCCATCGAAGTCGTCTGCGACGGAGTGATCGGGAAACAGATCGAGCCGGTCCAGAGACTCGCCCTTCGGATCTTACAAAGTGGAACACGTTGTCTGATGGTACTCCCAGGGCACGAATGCCTTGATGAAATCCTTGAGGCACTTCGTCGGGCCGGTGCGAAACTGGTCTCGATCATTCCTCACAAGGGTTCTCTTGAGGAACTCTTTGTCCAGAAGAGTCACGGCGAGGGGTGACATGCAGTGTCTGTTTGCAGTGGCTGTGAATACATTTCGAGAAACACTACGCGATAAGATTCTCTACAATCTTGTGCTGTTTGCCGTGCTTCTCATCGGGTCCTCTGTTCTATTGGGTACATTGACCATTGGAGAACAGGCCCGTCTCGTCAACGACCTTGGATTGGCGGCCATTAATGTCGTGGCCGTTATCATCGCCATTTTCGTCGGGATCGGCCTAGTCTCCAAGGAAATTGAGCGACGAACCATCTATACCCTTCTTGCACGACCCATCACGAGAGCGCAGTTCGTGCTTGGAAAGTACCTCGGATTGGCATTGGTCATCCTTGTGAATATCGGCATCATGTTTGCCATGTTCTTGGCAACCGTGAGGTTGAGCGGCCATCCTATCCATGCGTCGCTGTTTCAGGCTGTCGAGTTGATATTGGTCGAAGCCTTGTTGGTGATGGCCTTCGCATTGTTGTTTTCCACATTTAGTTCATCGATCCTGAGCGCGACACTCACCCTCGGCATTTATGTGATCGGCCATCTCACAAGCGACCTGAAGATGATCGCAGAAAAACATGCTTCCGGCGTGATCAAGTCGCTCACAGCTACTTTATATTATGCCTTCCCAAACCTTGAGACACTGAATATCAAGGGGCAGTCTGCTGCGGGGATCTCGGTTGATCTTGGTTTCCAAATGATCGCAACAACCTACGGACTGCTCTACACAGGCCTGCTCCTCGTCGGAGCGTGCCTGATCTTTCAACGGCGAGACTTTTAGCGATAGCGGCTCCCCGCACATCCATTCTCTATGCACGTCTTGGCCGTCCTTCCCCCAGATCGCTGGATGGAGATCAATCTCATCGATCCATTGCGCCGGCACTATTGTGACACCCTTCAGATTTTCCATTACCCGGGTGGTATGGGACAGCTAGGCTCTGCCTCTTGGCGCCATAAGCGGGAGGGGTTAAACCAGGAGCTGCTCTCGATCGCCCGCACTCTTCGCGCGACAGGACGTCTCGATCTTATATTTTGTGTGGTCTATGACGATTTTCTCCTCGTCGACACGGCACAGCAATTACAGCAGCTCACAGTCCCCATGGTGAACTACCACGTCGATATGGCCTTTCAGTGGTATCGTGTCATCCGCACCGCCCCTTACTTCGATGTCTTAGCCGTGGCGCAAATGACGAATGCAGACCACCTGAAACCCTACGCCCAACAGATTCACTGGATGCCAATGGCGGCCAATCCACGTTATTACTTCCGTGATCGTAAGCAGACCACAGCCTACCAACATACCGTGTCATTTGTTGGGAGTTTCAACCCGTACCGCCGAGCATTATTGGCCAACTGTGTCAGTCACGGAATCACCCCGGCTATCTATGGACGTGGCTGGACATCAGCCGCACCAAGTCCCTACACATTTTCATGGGATACCTACAAGGTGTACCACGATCTTCGCTACTACGCTCTTCCACGCTGGAAAGCAGAGGGGATCAAGAGTCTTCTCGGGCCGCTTCGGCGCAAGTATGCACGGCAATATTCCTTTGAGCCCTTGGAGGGAGCTGACGTACGAGGCCCCTGTGAGGAGAATGCACTCCCCGGTATCTTCGCAGAAAGTCAGGTAAATCTAGGCTTTTCAGACACGGGCTGGCATAGTGGAACAGGTATCCAAGCATCCAAGAATTTACAGTGCCGACTACGAGATTTTGAGGTACCAATGGCTGGGGGATTCTATTTGGTCCAGGAAGCCCCAGACCATTGCCACTACTACAAGCTTGGTGAAGAAATCGTGACCTGGACAGGACCGGGCGATCTTGTGGAGAAGGTAGGGTTCTACGTTCGTAATCCAAGAGCGGGGGAGAAAGTTAGCGAGGCGGGACAGAGGCGCGCACTAGCCGAACACACGTGGCAACATCGGTTCGATCGATTATTCGAGCAACTCCAGTTACGGGGGAAGCTGGCCTAATGTCTCAAGGACGTCCGATGTCGGCAACGCTACCGAGAGATCATAGCGTGACGTGGGAAGGGCCCCTTCAAAACACAGTGCATATCCGACCATCCAGCACATGGACATCGCTGGAGCTCAACGAACT
Organism: Candidatus Nitrospira nitrosa; assembly: GCF_001458735.1. Taxonomy (NCBI): domain Bacteria; kingdom Pseudomonadati; phylum Nitrospirota; class Nitrospiria; order Nitrospirales; family Nitrospiraceae; genus Nitrospira; species Candidatus Nitrospira nitrosa. Next base: position 48,080 of record NZ_CZQA01000009.1, on the reverse strand, counting down.
TTTGGCGTACAGGGAACTCCTCTATTTCTTGACGTGGCGCGACATCAAAGTTCGCTATAAGCAAACCGCTCTTGGTTTGACATGGGCCGTGCTGAAGCCGCTCAGCCTCATGTTGATTTTTACTGTCGTATTTGGCTGGCTTGCACAGGTTCCCTCCGATGGTCTTCCCTATCCCGTATTCAGCCTCTGTGCAATTCTGCCGTGGCAATTATTTGCGCAGACGCTCAGCAGTACAAGCCAAAGCTTGGTCTCGAATCAGAATCTGCTCACCAAAGTGTATTTCCCACGGTTGGTCATCCCACTGGCCGCCCTTGGAGTCGGCCTTATGGATTTCATGATTGCAGCGGCAATTCTTGCATGCGTGATGGCCTACTTTCAGATGGTACCGACCTTGTTAGCGTTGCTCTTGCCCTCCTTCGTTCTCCTGGCGGTCATGATGTCGCTTGGAGTGGGGTTCTGGTTTTCAGCGTTGAATATCCAATATCGGGATGTCGGGCATGCGCTGCCGTTTCTGACGCAGCTCTGGTTCTTTGCAACACCTATTGCCTATCCAAGCAGCCTCGTTCCTGAGTCATGGAGGACATGGTACGGCCTGAATCCAATGGCAACTGTGGTAGAGGGTTTCCGGTGGTCATTACTCGGGACAGGCGGGCTATCGACGGATATGTGGTTAACGTCGGTGGCAGTGACAGTCGCAGTGTTCGTATCTGGCCTGTACTATTTTCGCCGTGTTGAAGAAATCTTTGCGGATGTCGTGTGACCAATGGATGAGGTAGCAATCAGTGCTCATGGATTGAGCAAACAATATGCAATCGGAAGTCGATTGCCTAAATGGAATGGGTTCAAGAGGACAACCAATTCAGGTCCTGGGACCCATGAGCAGAGCATTTGGGCGTTGCGAGACGTGTCATTTAAACTCAATCAAGGCGCGGTATTGGGCATCATCGGTAGAAATGGATCGGGGAAAAGTACGTTGCTCAAGATTCTCTCCCGGATCACCAAGCCGACAACGGGCGATGCCAAGATCCATGGGCGGGTCGGATCGCTGCTCGAAGTAGGCACGGGCTTTCATCCAGAATTAACCGGGCGAGAGAATATCCGTTTGAACGGTGCGGTGTTGGGCATGAAGCAGGCGGAAATTACCCGTCACTTTGATGCCATCGTGGCATTTGCCGAAGTAGAAAAGTTTATCGATACACCGGTTAAGCGATATTCGAGCGGCATGTACATGCGGCTGGCCTTTGCCGTCGCAGCCCATTTACAGTGCGAGATCTTGCTCGTGGACGAAGTGCTTGCCGTGGGGGATTTTGCTTTTCAACAGAAATGCTTGTCGAAAATGGATGAGGTATCGAAGGCCGGAAGAACGGTGCTATTTGTGAGCCATAACATCGCCGCGGTTCTCAATTTATGCACCGAAGCTATCCTGCTTGATGAAGGAAGAATGGGGGCTTCTGGTACTCCTCGGGCAGTTGTGGATGAATATCTCAACGGCAGCAGGCCGATCGATGGAGAAGCATATTTCTCTGATCCATACGCGCACACGTCGACTAGTGAGTTTAAGTTTCTCGCTGTCCGCGTATTGGACGAGCGGGATCAGCCGACAGCCCATGTTGATTTAACCAAAGGATGCCGAATCGAGATTGAATACGCTGTACATCGTCCGATTACGGGGCTGCAGGTAGGTTTCGAGCTTTGGGCTGGATCTGGCATCTGTGTATTGTGCACAACCGATCTGGATTGGGGGCCGATAAAGCACGCACCTCTTCGGGAACAAGGCATCTATCGTGCTTCATGTCGACTGGAACCGTTCATGTTTCGCCCGGGTCGATACTGGATTGGACTCGGTGCAAGCGTGCCTGGAACACGCGCCCTTGATGAGGTGCCACTCGCCATTAGTTTTGAAGTTGTGGATACCGGCAGCGTGGAGTTCAAACTCACGCAAGGAAGAAGGGGTGCCATCGCACCGATTCTCAAATGGGATTCGACGACGCTCACGAGAGAGATCCAATGAACTTGCATGCCTCGTATGAAAACTTGTCACCACAAGAACAATACTGGTGGAAATGGATCAGATTATTTTTGCCGCATACGGTGCGATGGTATTTCGAAGGATGCCGATCCATTCCTGGTCAGTTGTGGCGTGCCGATCGAAAACTACTCTATGAAACTATCCGACGGGTGAAGCCAAAAACCGTTGTCGAAGTTGGGACATGGCATGGGGGAGGCAGCACGTACTTTATTAGCCAAGCGCTTCATGACAACAATTTTGGCATGCTGCACACGATCGAGGTAGATCCTCAGGCCTATGCGATTGCCCAAGACAATTACCGCCGCCATCTTCCACATCTCTTGAACCGTGTACGGTTTCACTTTGGTAAGGCAACGGATGTCTATCCTGCGCTGCTGCACGATATAGGACAGATTGATGCCGTGTTTCTTGACGGGTCTGCAAATCCTGAGGAAGCTCTGGGTGAATTTGAGATGTTTAAACCTTTTCTCAGAAAAGGCGCTGTTGTGCTGATGCATGATTGGGACAACGAGAAGATGACCTTGCTCCGCCCTACAATTGAGCAGTCATCTGAATGGCACGTGTGGCAGACGATCACCGCACCACAGTCTGTAGGGTTTGCTGTTGTCGAGCGGCTACGGGTGACGAGTGAGGCAACGCCTCAGGCATCTCACGCCAGAGGGGAAGAGAAGTATATTTTCAAGGTTTAAGAGGATAAACAATCAGGCTCAGGGATGATCCATTTTGTGTATGCCGTTCCCCCTCCCCAGGTGGGAGCGAGTGTAACCATGCTGAAAACCTATTCATGGTTATCAAAAGCTGGAATCCAGCTTCCGCATTGGTATCGGCATGGATGGATGCCAGGACTTCCCAACCCCTTACAAGCTCCATGGACCATCACAAAAAATCTTTTTACTTATCTGCGTAGGTATACACGGGTGAAACTGTACGATTGGGATGAGTATGGTCAGATTCAATGTGGACCACGCGATATCATCTTAGGACACCCACATTCTGACCCTCAGACAATTATCCAGCAAACGGTGCTGGCTTCTCCCCGCTGCCGACTACAGGCGCTGATTTTCCCCATGCATCATGCGATGCCAACCATCAGTCAGTTCACCCTTCCCTTGATCAAGAAGGCAGATAAGGTACTTGGAATCATGGGTCCATACTGGCGCGACCGGTTAGATCAATCTCACTTCGCCCCATGGAAACACAAGATAACGAGTTTGGATATGGCCATAGATGTCAGGGAGTATCCGTTCGTCAAGAAGCAATTCAACCCTCCTGGTCGTCGTGGCTACTTGTACATCGGGGGTAATCGTCCGGAAAAAGGATGTGATGTGCTCAGCGCAACCATGAAGCAACTCAACGGCTTCCGCCGCGGCTGGATTGGCGGAGGGGAGGAGATTCTCAACGTACCGCGCTTGGCTCCCTACGCCAGCCTGACGCCGCAATTTGTGTCGTCGTTGGCTAACGAATACGATTTTTTTGTGAACACATCGGTGTCGGATGCGAATCCGACAACCATCCTGGAAGCTATGGCTTGGGGGTTTCCTGTCGCCTGTACCCCGCAATCCGGCTATTACAACATGTCAACGGTGACCACGCTCAACACCACCGACATCGAAGACAACGTGAAGAAGTTACTCGAGCTCCAGTATGCACCGGAGGAGCGATTGCAGCAGATGAATCGGGAAGGGCGCCGATTAGTTGAAACGCACTACACATGGGAGCATTTCTGTTCTTCTGTGTGGCGCGAACTCGAACCCTATGCACTGGGGTAACACAAGATGACCCGGCTTCCATTACAGGTGAGCATTGATCGATGGCGCCAGGCCCAAGAATGGGAAAGCGCCCACTGGTGTGCCCAACATCCCGCACAAAACGTTGTGCCGGTCGGGAGACTCAAACACTTTGTAATGAAAGTGTTTGGGTTGGTTCCGCAACAGGGTCCCCCAGTTGGGCTGGGCGATGATTGGAACCATTGGTGGTCCGAGCAATTCGGCCAATATGAGGAGTTACCGAAAGCTTTTGAGAATGTCGTTGAGTTAGGTTGCGGGCCTTATACAAACATGCGAGTGATTCTACAGAGACGACCTGCAACGCATGTGTATGGAAGCGATCCCCTCATCAGGAAATATATTAAGTTTGACGGACAATGGTTAGCCGAAATGTGGAAGGCTGGGAACATTTTTATCGACGACCATCCATTAGAAGATTGCCCCTTTGCCGATGACTACTTCGATCTGACGGTGTTGATCAACGTCCTCGATCACTGCCGAGACAGCCTTGCCTGCCTCAAGCAAGTGGTGCGTATCACCAAACCAGGGGGTTATGTCGTCGTCGGACAAGATTTGAGTGATGTCGAGGACGTGAAGCGCACCGGGGATGATATTGGCCATCCCATTCGTATCGATCATCACATTCTTGATCAGGAGCTGCTGTCCCGCTGTGAGCCCATTCGGTACAAGGTACTCGAACGAAATGCTGGGCGGAACCCAGAGGCTCACTATGGAACCTATATATTCATTGGTCGTAAGCGAGCCTCTTCGATCTAACGGCATACTGACTTGCCCTTCTCGGCGACCGAGTGAAAGACGGTTACGTATGTTGATGTTTGGGCATCTGACAATCCCTTCTCGGTTAGTAAGATCATGGCCTGAAAGAGCGCGTTTCGCACTACGTCGATACATTCGACGCTTTTCCGAGGCTAAACAGTTTCGCGACCTAGAACGTGAGCACCGTGATCATTGTTGGTGTGGTGGGAGATTGGGTCCATTCGAATGGCATCGCAGTTATGGTGTGTGTCAAGAGTGCGGCACGTACGTGAATCGGAGGCCCCTCCGTCCAGACCAATTGAATAGGCTGTATTCATTTGACCTGTACTGGCATCAGCGTCAACAGTCAAAGGGCTATCCGACGATTGAGCACCGCTCGGCACATGACCGATCTGACGGGAGAGTCGATTACTGGTTGAAACTCATTGAGCAATACGGTCCCAGCTCCGGACGAGTCATCGAAGTCGGGTGTGCCCACGGAGTCTTGTTGACAGAGTTGCACAACCATGGGTTTGATGGAATTGGAGTTGAGCCGGACGAACAGACGGCTCGTTGGGCAAGAGAAAGTCTGAATCTAGACATTCGCTCGGGGCTCTTTCCATCCATCGAACTTCCCAGCTGCAATCTATTTCTGGCATTCGATGTTCTTGAGCATAGCCATGCCCCCCTTGAATTCTTTCGCCGCATAGCCCAGCTCCTCCTTCCCAACGGTATTGCCATTCTCCAAACTCCTGTTGATCGCTATGACTTTTGTCCCCCTTTCGGGGAACGTTTTGAAGCCGCATTTGACGACCTCGAACATCTGTACCTGTTTACGGATAGGTCCATCTGCAAGCTCGCGCAGGCTTCGGGATTGGAAGTGGTGAGCCTGAAGGAACGCCTATGGTTGCATCATGAGATTTGCGTCTTGAGAAAAGGATGACCATGGCCATCGTTCCCTCGAGGTGGCAAGTCCGTTCCGCCTGGAATCAGTCACTGTCGTGGATGAACACCTGCCAGGGGACTCTCACATTTGGTGAGCCATTCTTTATGGCCGTCGGAAGGCGAAAGACGCATCCTCATAGAAGTCTCTCCGATGTCCGGAATGCCCTTGTCGTTCGCCTCGACGACGTAGGGGACATGGTCATTTCGTCGCCATTCGTTCGAGAGTTACGGAAGACTTTGCCGACAGCCCACATCACGCTCGTGGTGAAACCGTCCGTGCATAACTTGGTCGAGCGATGTCCTTACGTCAATGAAGTTCTGACCTATGATCCCGGGCCGCTGGGTGAAACCGCGACGACTGAACGAATGTGGCGAACGATACGATTTTCCGCGCACTACTTATGGCGTCGCAGAATTGATCTCGCAATCGTTCCCCGATGGGACGCGGATCTTTATCATGCTTCGTTTGTCGCCTATTGGAGTGGAGCATGGTGGCGAGTCGGATATTCGGAGCAGGTGATCGAACATAAGCGTGCGATGAACCGCGGATTCGATCAACTCTTCAGCGAAGTCATGACCGATGTTGCGATCAAGCACGAGGTGGAACGAGGGCTGAATCTTCTTCGCCTGATGGGAGGAGTGGTGGAGGACGATTCTTTAGAGCTGTGGCAAACAGAAGCCGATCAGATCAAGACACAGCGCCTACTACAAGCACATGGCCTGCATGAAGAAGATTTGCTTATTGCGTTTGCACCTGGAGCGTCCTCTGACACACGGCGGTGGCCCACTGACAATTTTTCCAAGTTAGGGAAATGGCTTCTCCACGAATATCGGGCACGCATTGTTCTTATAGGAACACATGAGGAAAAGCCGTTGGGAAAGAACATTCAATACACGCTCGGGCAGGGGGTCATCAATGCCATGGGAGAAACATCCTTGCGTGAGCTCGGTGTGCTTCTCCGGCGATGTACTCTCTACGTCGGCAACGACACAGGGCCCATGCATATGGCAGCGGCAGCAGGAGTGCCGGTCGTGGAGATATCCTGCCATCCAATGAATGGCAACTCCGGTCTTGCGAACTCTCCCCGACGATTTGGCCCCTGGGATGTAGAGTCAGAGGTGGTTCAGCCAGAGCAGGCCGCAGCGGGATGCCGAGAAGCCTGTATATCAACGACAGCACATTGTATCTGCCAAGTAGAAGTCCGTCGCGTGAGGGAAGCTGTGGGACGCCTATTGCAGAAATGCCAGCCTCGTGTGTCCTCATCCGCTGGAGCAATAGCATCGATACAAACGAACAGACAAGCCTGCTCATGACAATACGCGACACTACAATAAAAGAGAACAATGCTTGGACCTCTAGTCAGGAAACCAAGGCGCTAGAAGCACGCGCTCAATCCATCCAACAGAATGATCGGGCAATAGTGAGCATCGTCTTGGGGTCATACAATCGGAAAGCCTTTTTGCAAGAAGCAATTGAAAGCGTTCGCTGTAATGGCATCACCGTGCCCTACGAGATTATTGTTGTCGATGGCGGGTCAACCGACGGCTCCAAAGAATGGCTCATCGAGCAACCTGACATTATTACGATTGTTCAGCACAACCGTACGGCTTCCGGCAATCAACTGCGTAAACGGCGCAGTTGGGGTTACTTCATGAACCTGAGCTTTAAGTGTGCAGCGGGGCAATACATAGTCATGATCAGCGATGATTCCCTGCTAGTCCCAGGCGCTGTGATGAACGGTGTTACACATTGTGAAACGCTGCGGCAAAATGGGCGCAATATTGGCGCGGTCGCATTTTACTGGAGGAATTGGCCAGAGCAGCAAGAGTATTGGGTGGGGTTGACCCACGGCGAGAAAATGTTCGTGAATCACGGCCTCTATGTGCGTGCTGCACTCCAGCAGGTAGCGTGGATTGAGGAAGATCGGTATCAATTCTACTGCGCTGACGGCGATGTCTGCCTCAAACTCTGGCAACAGGGGTATGAAGTCGTAGACTGTCCCACGTCGTTCGTTGAGCATTTTTCGCATGCCAATTTAGCGATCAGGGCCTCCAACCTTGAGAGCGAACAGATGGACCGCACCGTCTATCAGGAAAGATGGCGCGGGATCTTCTTCGACCCAGACAAGCCGAATCGTCGGGATTGGGTCTACTTGACCTATCAAGACCTGACGAAGACAGCCGAGGCATTCACACGGGCGAACGGCGGCAAATCGCTCCCGACAGAGCGGCAACATGATAGAAGTCCCTGGCTCACATTGAGAAACCTATGGCGTGCGTAAGCGTCATCATCCCAACCTTCAATCGGTTTCCCTTTCTATGCCGGGCAGTGGATTCCGTGTTGAAGCAGACCCATGGCGATGTTGAAATTATCGTGGTCGACGACGGCTCTACGGATGAAACGCCAGCCTTGTTTTCTCAGCAGTTCCCATCTGTTCATTATGTGAAAGTTGAACATTCAGGACTGCCTGCCGTGGCACGAAACGCTGGCATCAGACTCGCCAAAGGAGAATTTATTGCGTTCCTGGACTCCGATGATCAGTGGCTTCCAGGTAAGCTCTCTCAACAGGTCACAGCGTTTGAGAGACATCCCAGAGTAGGGTTGGTCTGTTCCAATGCCTATGTGCTTCATCAGGATGAAGAAAAACCATGTCAACCCTACCTGCAGAACGATCAGGCACATAGAGGGCCGGCCTTACCCGCATTGCTTGAGGACAATTTTATCATCACATCAACAGCAATGGTCCGACGTTCAACACTTGAGCACATAGGACTATTTTGCGAAGACCGCGCTCTACGGGCAGTTGAGGATTACGACCTTTGGCTGAGGGTTGCCACTCAGTGTGAGGTTGCGTATCTGCCCGCTCTTCTTGCCGTGTATCGCAATATCCCCTCCGTTAGTATTCGAGGGACGGTTCCCGTGGCACAGCATTGGGAATCAAGGCTGACCGTTCTACACCGACTGCGTCGATTCCTCCAGAGCGCAAAAGACATTCAGATGATGCAAGAACCCATATTGAGGCGACAAGAGACGGTGTTTCGAAAGGCATGCACGAAAGCACTCTTGTCGGACCAGCGATATCTTTCTACTGTGCCTCACGTCATAGCGCTCTTTCTCCACGATCCGAGGGACATGGTGAGGGCCGCATTCAGAAGGTTTCGCAAGAACAATCGACAGCCAGATACAGGCATACGTGAACAATCGAACACCGCACAGACACCACTCGGTCCTGACAAACGCATCAAGCTTCACCTTGGATGTGGCGAAGTCTATTTACCTGGTTACATCAACGTGGATTTCCCTCCAAGTCAACACTCGGTTCAACGGCACACGAAAGCTGACATCTTTGCTGACTTGTCTCAGCTCCACTATCCATCAGAAACCGTTGACGAAATCCGGCTGCATCATGTCTTTGAACACTTTGAGAGGCCTATCGCCTTGCGACTGTTAATCGACTGGTATGGCTGGCTCAAGGAAGGGGGGCAACTCATTATCGAGACGCCAGACTTTCATCGCTGTGCACAGGCATATCTGAGTAGTTCCAACCTAAAGAGTCAGATGAAGATTGTGAGACATTTATTTGGATCACATGAAGCTGACTGGGCGGCCCACTACGATGGCTGGTATCGTGAGCGGTTCACTCATGTCCTCACTGCGTTGGGATACCACAAACTAGAATTCACAACCGGAGAATGGCAAGGAACGTATAACATCACGGTCATCGGCACAAAGGCGGGCCCGGCTGTATCGAAAGCAGAACAGACGGACCGGGTGAGAGAACTTTTGAAATTGAGTCTGGTGGATGAGTCTCCAACTGAAATGCAAATGCTTCAGACATGGATGGAGCAATTCGAAGCAACTGACGCTCGAACACGTGCCGCCTAGCGGCAGGACCACTCACCGATTCCATTGTGAAACCGATACCGGCACTCGCAGGAATAACACGATACCTAGGCGGCTAACATTATGAAGATCCTATTCTGCTGCGAATTTTATGCGCCCAGCGTCGGGGGCATTCAAGAAGTCATGCGGCAGGTCGCCGAGCGACTCGTATGCCGCGGACACGACGTCACAGTCGCAACCTCATACCTTCCAACCCGCACATTCAAGGAACTCAATAGGGTACGGATCGTGGAGTTTGATGTGTCCGGTAACTTCGTAAAGGGAGTAGAGGGCGAGGTGGCACAGTACCGGCAGTTTGTCTCGACGGGTGACTTTGATGTCGTGCTGATCAACATGGCCCAACAGTGGACTCTTGATGCATTGATTCCTGTCCTGTCCGAGATCCCTTCTCGAAAAGTACTCATACCCTGTGGGTTTTCATGCTTCTACGAGCCATCCTATGCGGCCTATTTCTATCAGATGCCGAACATCTTGCGGCAATTTGACCATCTCATCTTTCACGCATCCGATTATCGAGACATCCGCTTCGCACAGAAGCATGGGATGAAACAGTTCTCCATCATTCCAAACGGGGCGAGTGAAACGGAGTTTGCTGTTGAGAAAGACCCTGCGTTTCGAATGCGGTTGGGTATCTCGGATCAGGAATGGCTATTCCTCACCGTGGGTGCCTTTACCGTGGACAAAGGACATATTGACTTACTGAAATCCTACTTGGACTGTAATTTCAATGGGCAAGCCTCCGTATTGCTGTTGAACGCCAATACCTACATTGCCGAAGCGAGCGATGGACATTCCAATGTACCACCGGTTTCATCAGAAATGGGTAAGCACCCGCAGAACAGGGCAACCTGTGATATGCGTTGGAACAGGACAACAGGAAGACAGCTCTTGTCCAAGACATACGGAACTCTTTCCCGCTTCATTACGGGCAATAAACCTGATCACGATCCGCTACCGTTTCAAGAAGAGATACAGTCGCTCGTGGAACGACTGAACCGGCCAGAAACTACCAAGCGGGTCATGATTATGGATATGCCTCGGACGGAGCTCGTGCAAGCGTACATGAATGCCGATCTCTTTGTCTTCGCCTCCCATATTGAGTACTCCCCTCTGGTGCTTTTTGAAGCAGCAGCAGCCGGCACCGCGTTTCTCTCTGCTCACGTAGGCAATGCTGAGGAAATCGCAGAGTGGACAGGAGCCGGCGTGATTGGCCCCTCCGTCATCGATAAGAAGGGGTATACCCGAATCGATTCCAAACAATTCACTGCGCGATGGGTTCAACTCATGCATGACGAAGAGGGCAGGCGTGAGCGTGGACGACATGGGAAACGGAATTGGGCTGCCCGATTCACATGGGAACGCATCACCCGACAGTATGAAACGGTGTTTCAACAGGTTTGTACTGCTCCAGCCGTCACAGCCGAAGCATTCAGAAGGTGTTAGGCGGGTTCACCTGTATGCGTATTTTATACGTCGCAATGAAATACGACTATGGCCGTCGTAACCAGGGACCGAGTTTTGAGCACTACAATTTTTATGACTGTCTGCTCCAGATGGGGCATGACATCGTATATTTCGATTTCATGACCTTGATGCAAGAACATGGACGGTCTTGGATGAATAACCGCTTGATGGAAGTGGCCAAGCTCGAGAAGCCGGACATGATGTTCACTGTACTTTTTACGGATGAGTTCGATGCGTCGGTTCTACGCAACGTAACCGAGGACGTCGGAATTACGTCCGTCAACTGGTTCTGCGACGATCATTGGAGATTCGAACGGTACTCCCGCCTGTGGGCGCCGTGTTTCCGTTGGGTTGTGACAACGGCAGAGAGCGCGCTCCCTAAGTATGCACAAATGGGTTATCACAATGTCATCAAGAGCCAGTGGGCTTGCAACACCTTCTTGTATCAAAGATTGAACCTTCCCCTGGAGTACGATGTGACGTTTATCGGACAACCCTATGGACAACGCCGCCAGGTGATTGAGCAGTTGAGACATGCGGGTATTCATGTCAGAACTTGGGGACAGGGATGGGACGAAGGAAGAGCCTCTCAGGATGAGATGATCAAGATTTTCAACACCAGCCGCATCAACCTTAATTTGACTGCTTCCTACGGTGCGAACTCTGATGACGAGCCAGAAGCCTCTTCACGCAAGAGACACCCTTTTGGGCGGCTATTCGAGCGCATCCCGCTCACGAGTGCTAGAAAGGGGTGTGCGACCGGGTGCGGGCAAAGTTCGACGACATCCGAACCTACAGTATCTGGACTAACAGGACACAGCACCGAACAGATCAAGGGGCGTAACTTTGAGGTCCCAGGCACCGGAGGGTTTCTCCTGACGCAGCATGCGGCACATCTCGAAGACTACTATGAACCCGGCAGGGAAGTCGTCAGCTTTCACTCCACCGAGGAGATGATCCAAAAGGTTCGCTACTACCTCACACATGACGCTGAGCGCACCGCCATTGCTGAGGCTGGATACCAGCGGACGCTGAGCAACCATACCTACCAACGGCGATTCAACGACATCTTCGCACAAATTGGCCTGGCTGAGCATACCGATCCAGCTGACGGCGACCAACCAGTGGTCGCTGGACAGACTCACGAGGTGAGATGAACAGAGGGGCACCGGAGGCCGCTGTCGATATTCGATAATGGGAACATAACATGCCGATGAAACAACGGTTGCGCCTGGCCTTCACGGATTTTTGGGAGGGATTTGATTGTAATCCTACGGGTAAATCGCATTTTGATAACGTGTTGTATCGAATACTGGCAGAACGCTTCGACATTGAAATCTCCGACAATCCCGAGTTCCTGATCTACAGCGTATTTGGATCTAATCATAAACGCTTTACCTGCGCCAAGGTGTTCTATACGGGCGAAAATGTCAGACCAAACTTTGGTGAATGTCAGTACGCGATCACTTTCGACTATCTTGACGATGATCGTCATCTACGCTTTCCGTTATCGGCAGTTACCTTGTACGAATGGGGTATCCTGGATGGCTTCGACAAACCCGTCGATTGCGAGCAGGTCAAGCGTGAGAAAACCAGATTCTGCAATTTTCTCTTTTCCAATCCGAACGCTCGCGAAAGAAATACATTATTTCACAAACTATCAAAGTATAAACGGGTAGATTCAGGAGGAAGAGCCCACAATAATCTGGGCTACTACGTCGACGACAAGATGCAGTTCTTAAGCCAGTATAAATTCACTATCGCCTTTGAGAATAGTGAATATCCAGGCTATACCACCGAGAAACTAGTCCATCCGAAGCTGGTCAACAGCATTCCCATCTATTGGGGCAACCCCGATGTTCATCGAGACTGGAATACAAGCGCGTTCATCAATGCCTATGAGTTCTCGAACGTCAAGCGGCTCATCGAGTACATTATGGAAGTCGATCGAAACGATGACTTGTACTTCGCCCTTTTGAAAGCACCACACTTCACGACCCCAAAGTCACACCACCTCGATCGACAGGCCCTAGTTAGATTCTTCGAACGGATCACACATTCATGACGGCCCATGAAGCGTAACGTGAATTCTGGACTGATGTCTGTCGCGACAAGACTGAATAGGATGCTCAAGCGATTTGACCTGGTCATTACACGGCACAGTCGCCTTGAAGCGTTGAAGCAACGGCTGAACGCAGCCGGCGACAGCGATATCGAGCTCCTGATCAATACTCCTCCCCAGCACATCGCTGATCTCATCAAATATCTCCCCCTCTCCAGAGCTCAGAACAGACAGGATATGTTCGTCCTATCACATCTCAACTTTAAACGAGATGGCTTTTTTATTGAGTTTGGCGCTACCAACGGCATCGATCATTCCAATACCTACATATTAGAGAAGAATTTTGGTTGGACCGGCATTTTGGCTGAACCAGCCCTCTGTTGGCACGGAGCCTTACAAAGAAACCGCCAAGTTGCCATTGACACACAGTGCGTCTGGAAAGAGTCCAACCAGACCGTGCCATTTTGTGAAACCGATGCCTCAGATCTCTCAACAATCGCTGTCTACCGAGGAGAGGATCTTCATACGAGCAAACGTGCCCATGGCATACGGTACGACGTACCGACCATTTCACTGCAAGATTTACTCATCAAACATCAGGCCCCACCGCTCATTGACTATCTGTCGATTGATACGGAGGGAAGTGAGTTTGCCATATTGGAGCACTTTGATTTTGAACGGCACCAGTTTCGTATCATCACATGCGAACACAACTTTACCCCGGCTCGAGACAAGATTTACACCTTACTTTCTCAGAATGGGTACAAAAGAACCCTTGAACGCGTTTCGAAACAGGATGACTGGTATGTATTAGACCCATGCCGGACTAAGGTTACCAATATCCCTGAGAAATAAGTCGGACACGACCATTGGAAACTACTCGCACCTGACAGGGTGCTGCCATAGAAATCAAAAGACAGGACTTAATAGGCCACCAGGTGTCCAATTCACCGAGAGTCAGTTGTGTCTTAGCGGTATGGAATGGGGAGGCCTATCTTCCCGAGTCTATTCGAAGTATCCAGGCACAGTCGTTCCACGACTGGGAGCTGATCGTCGTAGACGATGGGTCTACCGATCGCACGGATCAGATTCTCGATCAATTTCAACGAAAAGATACACGCATACGGGTCTATCACCAGTCGAAACAAGGCCTCGTTGCGTCATTGAATCAAGGCATCCTGGCGGCCAGAGGTGAGTATATCGCACGGATGGATGCCGACGATATCAGTATGCCGGATCGCTTTGCGACTCAACTAAACTATTTGGATCGTGATCACAACATTGGGGTCTGCGGATCATGGATCGAAACATTTGGCGTGGACTCCTCGGAAGTGGTGGAGTATCCCGTCGATGACGGCACCATTCGCTGCCAGTTATTGTTCTCCTCATCGTTGGCTCACCCCGCTACCATGTTTCGGCGAAACCTGATCATTCATCATCGGCTCTTCTACGATGAGCGTGCAGTTCATGCCGAAGACTACGATCTATGGGCGAGAGCGTCTCAACACACCCGTTTTGCCAATATACCGATAAGCTTGCTTCGGTATCGGATACATCCGCAGCAAGTTGGCCGACGTCATGAATTGACAACCCAAGAGTCCTCACAAGCGATCCGATTGAGTCAACTTCTTCGTCTAGGCATCAACCCTACACCTGAGGAAGCACAACTACATCACCAGATCAGTCGCTGGCAGCTTGAGTCGTCAACGACATTTCTCTCGGCGACTCGTGCATGGTTTGATAAGCTGAGAGACGCGAATAGACTGCATAAGGTCTACCCAGGCAATGAGTTTGTGACGGTCTTGGGTCGACGATGGAGCGAGATATGTTCGTTGGCGACTCAGGAAGGATTGCAAACAGCGATCGCCTTTTGGCGCGCTCCGCGCTTGGCGGCCTCCGGCTGGAGCCCGAGCCAACACGTGAAGTTTGTCGTGAAATGCCTCCTCCGAAAGGATCCCCATACGAAATTCATGAGGATGGGTCGTGGCGCAAACTGAATCGTTACTGATGAGTGTGGTGCTCTGCACCTACAATCGTTGCGATCTCATGTCGGCTGCACTAAACAGTCTCTGTGAGCAGACCCTCGCACCATCGCTCTATGAAATCATAGTGGTCGACAATAATTCGACTGACGGAACAAGGCAACACGTCGTCGAGATAGGCCGACAGTATCCGCATGTTCGGTATTGCTTTGAGCCACAACAAGGACTCTCGCATGGACGCAATACCGGCTTCCAATCGGCTCGGGGCCAGTACGTCGCTTATGTCGACGACGACTGTACCGTACCACGAGAATGGTTGAAGGTCGCTCAGGATGTCATCGCGCACGTTGCACCCGCGCTCTTCGGAGGACCGTACCAACCATTTTACGTTTCACTGAAACCGAAGTGGTATTTGGATCGGTATGGGACATATGATGACGGACCCGTCGCTCGCATCCTCGACCAAGACGAATATCTGTCCGGCACAAATCTTTTCATTCGACGCTCCCTCTTAGAACAACTCGGCGGATTTCATACTGGGGTGGGGATGGCAGGAACCCGACTAGGATATGGTGAAGAAACTGCGTTTCAGCGGCAAGTTCGCCACGAACGTCAGGATGAGATGATCTACTACGAGCCTCGCCTTACCGTCTTGCATCTTGTACGATCGGACAAAATGCAGCTGAGTTGGTGTGCCAAACAAATGTTTATATCCGGACGAGATTGGCAACGGGTCTTGTATGAGACGGCGACCGAGCGAGCCCATGCCATTCGTTCCTGTCTTTACGGCCTTCGCGCGTTGCTCGCATTGGTCAAAGACATGGCAATCGGAATCTTGGCCAGAGACCGCACCAGATATCCATTCATAGAAAACTATCTTTATGAAGTGGTCTTTGTTCACCTCCAAACACTTGGCAGCACATACGAACAGGTCACTCATCGCACTCACTAACCACATGCGCCTAACCTGACATGTGTGGAATAGCTGGAATAATCGCCGCAGAACCGCTGACACCAGACCACCTCTCCCGTGTCGTGGACATGAGTGCCGTCATGGTCCATCGAGGGCCTGACGGACAAGGCAGTTTCCATGATGGACCGGTCGCGTTGACCATGCACCGATTGAGTATCATCGATCTTCATGGAGGACAACAACCGCTTTTTAATGAGGACGACTCCCTGGCGCTGATCGTCAACGGAGAGATCTACAATCATGTTGAACTCCGCGATCAGCTCAGATCCAAAGGGCATCGCTTCCGATCTGGCAGTGACTGCGAAGTGATCGTACATCTCTACGAGCAATATGGCCTGGATTGCGTGAAGCACCTCAGAGGCATGTTCGCATTCGCCTTGTGGGACGCCCGTCTCCAACGGTTAATGTTGGCGCGTGATCGAATGGGGGAGAAGCCGCTCTATCTCCACATCGGACCACGCGAGATCTATTTTGCGTCCGAGCTCAAGGGACTCCTGGCCGCCGGCTGTGTCCCCTTTGCGCTGGATCCGACAGCGGTGAACCTTTACTTTCACTATGGGTATGTTCCTGAACCGATGACGCCGATACAAGCGGTGCACAAGTTGCCGGCAGCTCATATCCTGACAATCGATGCGCACAGTTGGGAACAGAAGCAGTGGTGCTACTGGCATATGGAGGATGTTCCTGCACGGACTGATAATCCTGTCGACGCCATCCGACATGAATTGGAGACGATTAGTTCACTCATCGTCCGTTCAGACGTTCCAATCGGAATTGCCTTGAGTGGCGGACTCGACTCGAGTGCCATTGCCGCGATGACCTCTCACCGATATCCCGGCGTGATGCAGGCATTCACCGTCGGCTATCGAGAAGAGAGCCCCTTCGACGAACGAAACGCCGCAAAGGCTCTTGCAAAACATCTCAACATGCCCGTTCACGAAGTCGAGCTGTGTGCCGATGATGTCGCACTATCCTTTCCTGAATTGACGTATTGGCTCGATGATCCGATCGCAGATATTTCCGCATTCGGCTACTACGCAGTCATGAAGGCGGCCAAAGCTCACGGAGTGTCGGTGATGCTTCAAGGACACGGAGGCGATGAACTGTTTTGGGGATACCCCTGGGTGCAGGAGGCGGTGACACAGACGACGCGAAAGTTGAGAGGACAGGCGTCAGGCTCCTTTAACTTCCATGACTACCTGACACTGAAGTCTCCTGACTATTGGTCGCTATGGGAGTTGAAGGAATGGCTACAATCTGGTGCGGGACTGCGCCCTGCATGGGAAGCCTATTTGCGCGACCGGTCCACTCCGAACGAACAGGTCGTGTTCTATGATCTCACACCAGATTTTCAACTGGCCCGCAAGGGAGTCGGCAACCTGTATACCCAGACGTTTCTTCACCAGTTGCAAGAGACAGCGGTGTACGATGTCTTTAGAATCCCGTTTCCTCGGCCCTCGATTGACATTGTCCTAACCCAGCTCATCTGCAAAACCTATTTGCAAGAGAATGGCATCGCCCAGGGAGACCGGCTCAGCATGGCCTCCTCTGTGGAGCTACGACTTCCATTCGTCGATTACCGACTAGTGGAAACCGTCATCGGATTGCGCAAGGCCTCATCCGATCACACGCTGCCCCCAAAGTCGTGGCTGCGTCAGGCCTTGAGCACCATGGTGCCCGAATGGGTATTGAACCGTCCAAAGAGAGGGTTTACGCCTCCCCTAAACGAATGGCACAAGGCAATCTTCACTGCTCACGGGGCGACACTTGACGACGGGTTCCTCGTCGATGCCGGTGTGCTGAAACCGTCGAGCGCACGAGAACTCTCCAACGGATTCTATCCGGCTGGAGCCGGAGCGCCGCTTTCGTTCAAAGCCCTCACGCTTGAACTCTGGAGCAGGAAGCTTGCCGCGGTGACAACACAATCACAGCGGTCTGGCCCACGCACGCAGCTTGAACAAGGGAAGGCTGCCTAGGTTTCCAGGATTTCACCTTGTGAAAAGCGTACGGTCTTGAGTCAAGAGGACATCGCGCTATGACCCCTGCGCCGATTGCGCTGTTTGCCTACAATCGACCAACACATCTAGCTCGTACGCTCGACGCATTACGAGATAATCCGTTGGCTCACAAGAGCCGGCTCTATGTCTATAGCGACGGTCCGAAGACTCCGCGTGACGAAACCGTTGTCACCCAGGTCCGACAAGTGATCAAGAAAGTCGACGGGTTTGCAGCGGTCACCATTCATGAACAGACAGACAATATCGGGTTGGCACGTTCGATCATTGCCGGTGTCAGCGAGTTATCCGCGCGGTACGGATCCGTCATCGTTCTGGAAGATGATCTCGTTGTGGCACCGGGATTTCTGACCTTTATGAATCAGGCGCTTAAGCACTATGAACATGCTTCACGAGTCATGACGGTATCAGGGTATCTCTTCCCCGTTGAACATCCTGAGCACCTTACCTCAACATTCTTTTTTCCTGTTCCGGCCAGTTGGGGATGGGGCACCTGGCATCGAGCATGGAAACAGTTCGAGCCTCACGCGGTTCAACTACTGGCTGGGTTGAGCACGAAAGCAGAGCAGGACCGCTTCGATGTGGATGGCGCCTATCCCTATTTCACACAGCTGAAGCTCCAGGCTGCTGGAAAACTGGACGTGTGGGGAGTTCGCTGGTATGCCAGCATGTTTGCGGCACAGGGACTCTGCCTCTACCCAGGGCAATCACTGGTGCAGAATATTGGGATGGATGGAAGCGGTATGCATTGCAACACATCATCACAGTTTGATGTACGGCTGAGCAAATCTTCGGCCTGGCACTTTTCGGAGCGCATCGAGGAATCGCCTATGGCGCGGGATGAAATTCGCTCGTTTTTTATCAGGTTAGGTGCTCAGAGGCAAAAGAGCAGGATAGCTGAATTGGCTTCGCGACTCCGCATGATGGCGGGTAGAATGAAGCAGACAGTCTCTTCTGCCATCAGGCAGGAGAAATAGTGGGAGCAATTGTCGCCCATGCCAACGCATCGTTGGTTACAACAGGAATTCACCTACGGCTACAACAGTGGCAACGTGCTGTCGTGGATACCAGGAAGAGTCAGATTTTCAGAAGAACGGAGAAGCGGGGGATCGTATAGACAAGTCTTCAACAAGGCATTACGACCTTATCTCAATCCGGGCTCACGGGTATTCGAATTGGGACCGGGCAGGGGGTCATGGTCACGCGCGATTCTCAGGTTTATTCCTCATGGTGAACTGCACACCGTCGACTTCCAGGATGTCACCCCGTGGTTGAGCCCTGAAGACTATACCGGGCAACTCACCTGTCACCACGTCCAAGACAACAGTTTTAGAGAACTACCCGACGAGTACTTTGACATCTTCTGGTCATTCGGAGTGCTCTGTCATAATGAATCCGCTTCAATTCTAGACATTCTTCGTTCCGCTCGACGCACCATGAAGCGGGGTGCGGTCTCAATCCATCAATATGGTGATTGGATCAAATTGGAGCGCTTCGGCTGGAGTCGTGGGGGCGTTCCACTGGCGTTCAAGTCACAGAGCGACCGGGATATTTGGTGGCCACGCAATGATCAACAGGCCATGACGAAGCTCGCGACGGAAGCCGGTTGGGACGTGCTTTGCGCCGACCTAGGCCTCCTTCAGCGAGATTCCCTCATCGTTCTGCGTAACCCATAGTCACTGTCTTCGCTCACCGACGAGGTCACCGTGTTGGGTAAACTGGTTGCCCCTCTGCATGCTCTAGTAGAGCAGTGGAATGCGAACCGCCGACACAGCGCGGGCCACGAAACCTGTCCTGCACTTCAATACAGGCAGCAGGGCGACGACGAAACGGTTCAATTCGTCCAGCCCTATACCATGACGTCTCCGGAGCGGATTCGTGCGCTCTGTTCAGCCGTCAGATACATTGAACAGACAGGGCTCGAAGGGGCCGTAGTTGAATGCGGCGTCTGGCGCGGGGGAAGTATGATGGCGGTTGCACGAACGCTCATGAACTCCGGAGGACTCGCACGGGAGCTGTACCTCTTCGACACCTTCGAGGGAATGACCGAACCAGGACCTCTCGACATCTCCTTGAAGGGAGATATCGCAGAAACACTGCTGAAGCAATCGGCTCGAACCGAAGAGGACATGGTGTGGTGCTATGCACCAATGGGGCGAGTTGTTGAGTCCCTCGCCCTGACGAAATACCCTGAATCACATATCCATTGTGTTCCTGGACCGGTTGAACAGACCTTGACTGTCTCTCCCCCTCAACACATCGCGCTCTTGCGGCTAGACACAGACTGGTATGCATCGACCAAACATGAATTGGACGTCCTCTTTCCAAAACTCTGTCCAGGCGGAGTGTTGATTATCGACGATTATGGTCACTGGAAGGGTGCCCGCCGAGCCGTTGACGAATATCTACATGAACACCAGATCAAGATGCCCCTCCACGCAATCGACTATACGGGTCGAATCGGAGTGAAGCCATTGTGAATGAGAATGGATCAGGCTCAAGACTTCCCATGTTGGTCAATCTCGGCTGCGGTTCGGTCTGGCATCCAGCGTGGGTCAACCTGGACGTGCGTCCTGTGGGTCCGGAGGTCCAATCGTGGGATGTGGAGAACGGGCTTCCGTTCGAGGACGGGTCCGTTGACGGATGCTATGCCTCGCATCTTCTGGAACATCTTCCTATAGAGGGTGCTCGAAGATTGTTGCGGGAGTGTCTTCGCGTGCTTCGCTCAGGTGGGATCGTTCGATTGGCCGTCCCAGACCTTGAGGCCATCGCAAGAGAATACCTCCGTGTGCTGGCCCACGCACGGACGGGAGATCCGGCTGCAGTGAAACAGTATGAATGGATCACGCTTGAGTTACTGGACCAACTGGTACGTGTGGAGTCCGGCGGTGAGATGGGACGATACCTCCGGAGCCTGGCCTCACAGAACGTCGATTATGTCGCATCGCGAATCGGATGCGAAGCTGCTCCCTATTTCAAGCAGGATGGCAAGAACCTCGGTTCTTCAAGTCAGGCACATCGCAATTCATCGAATAACTCAACCGGCCAACGGTTTCAGCATACATTCACGGCGCTCCAAGAACGGCTCGTGACAGGAGTCTGCAGCCTCCTGGTCGGGCGACGTGGGCGCTCGGCAGTCCAGGAAGGGTTGTTTCGGGCATCCGGTGAATGTCATCGATGGATGTACGACCAGTTCTCACTGAAGCAATTACTCGAACAGTGTGGGTTTTGCGACATCCGACGCTGCACGGCTTTTGACAGTCGCATGGTCACATTTGATTCCTACAACTTGGATGTGGTGAGCGGGGATGTGCGAAAACCTGATTCACTGTTTATGGAAGCGGTCCGACCATAATCAGCCGGAGCGATTGATGGCGAGCATGTTCCTCTCAGCTTGGAGCGGATGAATCATGAAGCGATTCCTTCAGCGGCTCTTTCGACGATTTGGATTGGAAATTCACCGCCGTGAGGGTAGGGCTCGGACCCATCTTGGGCCGGATCGAGATTCCCTCGAAGGTGTGCTGCGACAAATTCGCGAAGCAGGATTCGCTCCAGCCACGGTCATTGACGTCGGAGCTGCCATGGGGATGTTTAGCCGTACCTGCCATGCGATATTCCCACAGGCCAACTATCTCCTCATTGAACCGCTTGAGGAATTCGTGCCGTCGCTGAGGAAGGTCTCAAGAGACATTCCTGGAACACGATTTAAACTCGCGGCTGCCACAGCCAGTGGAGATTCAACAACGCTCAACGTGCACGCTGACCTTCTCGGATCTTCCCTGTATCGCGAAACCGAGGAGGGGTCAGATGTCAACGGCGCACCACGACAGGTGCAGACGATCAAGCTTGATCAATGGGTAGAAGAGCAGGGTGGGATGCCACCCTATCTCATGAAAATCGATGTGCAGGGAGCTGAGCTCGATGTACTCGAAGGTGGACAAGCGATCCTAGCCGATACGGATGTCGCGATTCTGGAAGTTTCTCTGTTCAGGTTTTTTCAACGTGGGCCTGTCTTCCAGGAAGTTCTGGAGTATATGAAGGCCAAAGGATTTGCTCCTTATGACTTCCTTGGCCTTCAATACCGCCCCATTGATGATGCGCTGTCACAGGTTGATGTGGTGTTCGTGAAAGAGGATGGGCCACTCCGGACAATCCACTCCTATGCCACTCCTGATCAACGGAAGCGACAGAATCAGCGATTCCGTTCTTCCGTCTTAAGCGGAGTGTCGAATGAGCTCGCGTGCACACATCGCCCTTGAAAATATCGATCGTCACGCCATCCTTTAATCAAGTCTCGTTTCTTCACGAAACGATCGACTCTGTGTTGTCACAGCGAGACCCCAACTGTGAGTATGTCATTATCGACGGGGGGTCGACCGACGGCAGTGTTGATCTGATCAAACAGCATGCCGGACGATTGAGGTATTGGATCAGTGAGCCTGATCAAGGGCCCTATGATGCAATCAATAAAGGCTTTTCCCATACGACGGGAGACATTATGGCCTGGATCAATAGCGACGATAAATATACCCCATGGGCCTTTTCCGTCGTACGGGACATCTTCACACAGTTTCCTGAAATCCAGTGGCTCAGTACGGTACAGGCACTCGGATGGAATGCAAAAGGGCAGGCCACATCCATCAATTTCGGCGGAGGATTCAATCGGACCTCCTTCTTGAAAGGAGGCAATCTCCCGACAAAAGGATCATTTCAACGGCGTTTTATTCAACAGGAATCAACATTCTGGCGACGATCACTATGGGAACAGGCCGGTGGGCGATTGGACACCACCTTTCACCTGGCTGCCGACTTTGAACTATGGGCCAGATTTTACCAGCATAGTGAACTCTATGGAGTCATGGTCCCATTGGGTGGCTTTCGGTCTCATGGGAATCAGCGATCGGTCTTGCATGCACAAGAATACCTCGCCGAAGCTGAAATGATTTTAAAGCAGAATGGGGGTAGCCCCTGTCCCTGTCCTGAGGCGGTTCTGCGAGGAGTACTGTGGAAAACCTGCCGGTACCTGTCGCTGAAGCCAATACCGGAATGGGTTCGGATGGTGGCGCAATGGTCAGGACTGACCTTCCCTAGCAAAGTGATCGTCTGGGGCGGCACAGAATGGAGAATGATTTCTGGATTCGTGGTCTAGCCATGTAATCTAGGCGAATGCGGATACTCCAGGTCAGCACGTACGATCAGGGAGGTGGTGCCGAATCCATTGCCCGACGGCTCTTTGAGCACTATCGGCGCCGAGGACATGACTCCACCTTGATCGTCGGTGAAAAGGTGGGCAATGATCCTCAGGTCATTTCTCTCTCCGGGGCCGAAGCCCATCTTGCAGACGGTGCCTCTCTTGCCCATTTCAGTCGATGGCTTGCAGCGTATGAAGGACGTCTTCGTGGCGTCTGGAGAATGCGTCGGTGGCTTGAAGCGTATGTGGCACACCCAGGTAACTGGTGGGAGACCTGTGCAGGGAGAGACCACTTCACCTTTCCTGAAACTTGGAAACTCCTCAGTCGTTTGCCCGACCGCCCGGACATCCTTCATTGCCATAACCTGCACGGCGGGTGGCTCTCACGTGGCGGTTACTTTGATTTGAGAGCGTTGCCCGAACTCAGCCGGAACATTCCAACCATCATGACCTTACATGATACCTGGATGCTGAGCGGACATTGTGCATATACCCTTGGATGTGACCGCTGGAAAACAGGGTGCGGGCAGTGCCCTGATCTTTCAATCTACCCGGCAATCTCACGAGATAACACGGCCGATAACTGGCGGCGCAAGCGAGATATCTATGCGGCCAGCCGGTTCTACGTTGCGACCCCCTCACGATGGCTGTTGCGTCAAGTGGAACAATCCATCGTGGCACCCGCAATCGTTCAGGGCCGCGTCATTCCGAACGGAGTTGACCTTACTCATTTTCGTCCCGGTTCCAAACAGGCAGCACGGGCGTCACGTGGCCTCTCACAAGAGGCAGCGATCCTGCTCTTTGTCGCCAATAAGGCCAGAAGCAATATCTTCAAAGATTATCGAACGGTAGAACGCTGTGCCGTCGCAACCGCGGCCGCCTATCACCAGCGCAGGGTGATCTTGCTGGTCCTAGGGGAGGAAGGGGAGCCGGTTATCTTCGAAAACGGCGAGATCCGATTTATTGAGTTTGAGAAAGATGTGAACACGCTGGCTCAGTATTACCAAGCAGCAGATGTCTATGTACATGCGGCCAAGTCCGATACGTTTCCCAACACCGTACTTGAAGCACTGGCCTGCGGCCTTCCGGTTGTCGCCACCGCAGTCGATGGCATTCCTGAACAGATAGATGAGAATCGTTCCG
This sequence comes from Candidatus Nitrospira nitrosa, assembly GCF_001458735.1. Taxonomy (NCBI): domain Bacteria; kingdom Pseudomonadati; phylum Nitrospirota; class Nitrospiria; order Nitrospirales; family Nitrospiraceae; genus Nitrospira; species Candidatus Nitrospira nitrosa. Next base: position 23,850 of record NZ_CZQA01000009.1, on the reverse strand, counting down.
GATTCTTAGTTCAGGCCGGAGAGTCTGACGCCATGGCCAATCGCGTGATTCATCTGCTTACGAGCGAACAGATACGAACCTCCATGGGGACAGCCGCTGCAGAAATCGCATCACGCTCGTTCGGTATTCAAAGGCAGGTGCAAGCGTATTTGGATTGGTATGGCCAGATTCTCTCCTCCTCACAACTAGCCGGCAAAACCGCTCATGCCTGCTAAGGTCATGTTATTGGCAATTGGCCTTGGAGTTGGAGGGACGGAGACCCATATTCTGGAGTTGGCCTCCCGACTGGATCGCTCACGATTTACGGTCACGGTCTGCACCTTCAAACCTGGCGGGATCATGGCGCAGGAACTCCAAAAGAGAGGAGTCCGGGTTCTATCCTTGGACGGTGCCGGGAAACTCGATGCCCGCGTCATCTTAAGATTGTTCAAGCTTCTTCGAGTCGAACAACCGGATGTCGTACAGGCATTTCTCTTCTGGGCGAATGCCGCTGCCCGTGCGTGCGGGCGAATTTTGCGGGCATTTCCAGTTATTTCGTCATATCATGATGAAATCGTCAGTGAAGGATGGTGGGTACGCTTGGTGGATCGACTCACGCTCAATTGGACTGACCGCATCGTCTGCTGCTCTGGCGCAGTCAGTCGATCGGTCGTCTCTCGGATTGGTGGACAAATCGAACACTGTGACATTATCCCCTTCGGCGTGAACACCGATCAGTTTGAGCCTACCGCAGCGGCGACAAGGCGCGAACTCGGGCTTCGAGATGACGGAGCAGTGATCGGAACAGTCTGCCGTCTCGTCGAACCCAAAAAGGGGCTCAGAAGCCTCCTACAAGCAATGGCCGAGTTGGCCAGACGGTATGGGCAACCTCCCTGTCAATTATTGATAGTCGGAGACGGGCCATCACGTCACGAATTAGAAGTGCTGCGTGAACAATTGGGGCTGTGCTCCTGGGTCGTGTTTACAGGGTCCAGACGGGATATCCCTCGCGTGCTGCACGCGTTGGACGCCTTCGTGCTTCCATCGTTGTACGAAGGGTTCGGCATTGCGATTCTCGAAGCGATGGCAGCGGGAAAGCCGGTGATTGCAACCGCCGTAGGAGGAATCCCCGAATTTGTCCTGCCAGACGAAACTGGGCTGTTAGTCGAGCCTGGAAATGTTGACGCGTTGGCTGACGCGATCGATCGGCTCTTGCGTGACCCACAGCTGGCTCACACCATGGGGACCAAGGGGAAGATGAGAGCACGAGAGAGCTATCACATCTCGAAGGTCGTACGACAACATGAGGAGGTCTATGCAGCGTGCCTTGCTCAAACTTCGTGTGGCAGCGTGTGATCTCTCAGACTTATTGGCTCATGTCTAGCAGAACGCCATGAAAGTAACCTCATGTACTTGTTGAGCTTAACATTCCTCGTTGCACTCCTCCTGTCGCTCTATGGCGTTCCCATTGCCAGACAGGCTGCGTTGAAATACGGCATTGTCGATGCCCCTGACGGGCGTCTCAAACACCAGAAGGAACCGGTCCCGTACTTCGGAGGGCTCGCGATCTATCTTGCCTTCTTAATGAGTCTCGCATTCACCTTTGAATTCCGGCAGGACGTCCTGGGTATTATTCTCGGCGCCACTATCGTGGTCATGCTGGGACTCATCGATGATTTTGGGGTGCTCTCGCCTACGACGAAACTGATCGGACAGCTCCTTGCTGTGTTTGTACTGATCAAAAGCGGCATCCGTATTCAAATCGCCGCACTCCCGGAATGGCTGGACCTCGCGTTGACCGTACTGTGGATGGTCGGGCTCATTAATGCCTTCAATCTCTTAGATATCATGGACGGCCTTTCCGCTGGAATCGGAGCCATCAGCGCCGCCTGTTTACTCTTAGCGGCCTTGCTCCAGGGCGATCAGGTCATCGCCTTCATGCTGGCCGCTTTGATTGGAAGCCTCGTCGGCTTTCTCAAATATAATTGGCAACCGGCTCGAATCTATATGGGTGATACCGGAGCCATGTTCATCGGCTTATTGCTGGGTGCCATGGCGATGATCGGACAATTTCCAAGCGCGCATCCTCTTTCATTGCTCACACCCGTGTTCATCTTGGGCATTCCAATCTTCGATACCCTCTTCGTGATGTATATCCGCTATCAACGGGGCCTCCCGATATTCTTAGGGAGCCCTGACCATATCGCCCTTCGACTCCGGCATTGGGGGATGTCGACCAAACACATCGTCATCGTCAGCTATCTTGCCACCGCTGCGGTTGGAGCCGTCGGTCTCATGCTCATGATGGTGACGTATGAGATGGCCTGGGGACTCTGTCTCGGGACCGTGGCGATATTACTCGCCCTGACCCTGACGTTGAAACGAATCGAGGTCAAGAAAGCCAGGACACTGGAGGTCGAGACATCCCCGGAAGAAAGAAGGCGAGCAGCATGATCCTGATCGTCGGCGCCGGGCTTGCCGGGTTAAGCACCGCCTATCATCTTGCGGGGACTCCATACCGACTCTATGAGCGCGAGTCGGAGGTCGGGGGGCTGTGCCGCTCCTATCGCAAGGACGGGTTTACCTTCGACTACACGGGACATCTGTTGCATTTCCGCCAGCCACCGATCAAGGCCCTCGTGGAGCAATTGCTCGCAGACAAACTCCAGAAACACGATCGCAAGTCGTTTATTTACTCACACCAAACCTACACGGAATATCCCTTTCAGGTAAACATCCACGGTCTTCCGCCTGAAGTCGTGCGGGAGTGTTTGATGGGGTTCTTGACGACACTTTTGCAACCGGCCTCTCGCATCGACCCGAAAGACGGTTCCTTCAAGCAGTGGATTGTGGAGAACCTTGGAGAGGGGATGGCCAAGCATTTTATGGTTCCATTCAACGAAAAGCTGTGGAAGGTGTCGCTGGATGAGCTCACATCCGATTGGGTGTCGTGGCTGGTGCCGAAGCCGGAGTTGAAAGACGTGATTAATGGGGCGCTGGGCATCAAGGACAAGGCATTCGGGTACAATCCGTCATTCCTCTATCCTGCATCCGGCGGGATCAGCATCCTTCCAGAGTCTTTCCTGCCTCACATCACTGGTGCCACCACCAATATCGAACTCCTGGAGGTCGATACAAAACGTCGGCTCGCACGTTTTCACGATCGGCTCAGCGGTACAACCATCACCGAACACTATGAGTCGTTGGTCTCGACGATTCCTGTTCCGGAACTTGTGCGCCGTTGCCTCGATATGCCCGCCCACCTCAAAGAAGCCGCTGACGGGCTACGCTGGGTGTCGGTCTATAACCTCAACATGGCCGTGGCACGTGAGCAGGTGTCGGACAAGCATTGGCTCTACTTCCCTGAACAAGAATTTCCGTTTTACCGAGTCGGATTTCCCATGAATTTCTCCCCATCGTTGGGGCAACCTGGATGTAGCTCGATGTACGTTGAGATCTCGCACCGGCCGACGGAACATCAATCAGCTGACCAGCTCGCCACCGAAGCCAGGGCCGGATTGGAGCGGGCAGGTATCCTACAACCCAGCGACGAACTGGTCGTCTCGGATGTGAAGGATTTGCACTATGCGTATGTCTACTTTGATCATCATCGCGCACGTACGATTCCCGCCATCCTCTCCGAGCTCGAGCGGAGAGGCATCTACTCCATTGGCCGATATGGCCGTTGGGAACATACCTCTATGGAGGATGCCATTGGGCAGGGGAAGCACCTCGCTGAACGGCTCAGAATGGGACACGATCAAACCCTCTCGGCCTAGCGGAACATGTCGTGGATACTATTTGCCATATCATCACCAAGCTTGAACTTGGAGGAGCGCAGGAAGTGGCGCTTCATGTCGTGTCACATCTGGATCCCACAAAATATCAGGCCGTCCTCATCAGCGGCCCTGGCGGACTTCTGACAGAAGAGGCCCAACGCTTACCGCACATCGAGATGCATCTTCTTCCGGAACTCGGTCGTCGGATCCATCCGGTGGATGATCTGATCGCTCTGGTTCGGCTGACCAAACTCCTTCGCCGAATTCGCCCATCAATCGTCCATACACACAGTTCAAAAGCGGGGATTCTCGGCCGGTGGGCTGCATGGCTGGCCGGAGTTCCTGTCATAGTACATACGGTCCATGGCTACGGAATCACTCCGGCCCAGCCGCCCTGGCTCCAACGTCTGCTCACCATAGTCGAACGATGCACCGGTTGGATCACCACTCATTGGATCGCTGTGGCACAGACCGATATCACCAGGGGCCGTTCCTGGGGCCTATTTCTCGATAACGTCATGTTGGTGAGGCCTGGCATTGCCCCTGAACCATTTCAGCAAATGATGACTCCCTCCGATCGAGAGCGAGTTAGAATGGACCTGGGTGCACAGCCCGGTACATACCTGGTGGGAACCGTGGCCTGTCTTAAGCCACAGAAGGCCCCTGAAGATTTCGTTGAGGTGGCGAAGCTGGTCCTTGAGGCGCGGTCAGATGTCCGATTCGTCCTCATTGGCGATGGCGAGCTACGGGAGAAAGTGGAATCGCTGATAGATCGGTATGGGCTTCAAGACCGTGTGTATTTGGCAGGATGGAGACGTGATGTTCCGGCAATCATGCAGGCGCTCGATACGTTTCTCCTGACCTCCCATTGGGAGGGACTGCCGAGAGTCCTTCTGGAAGCACGCGCGTCGGGCTTGCCGATCGTGGCCACGAATGTGGGCGGAGTCGAAGAAACAATTACAGAGAGAGGACACGCATTCTTATACGAAGCGGGGGATTGCACGGGGCTTGCACAAGGTGTCCTTCGCATATTGGAAATGTTCCGTGCGGCGCCAAAACGTGTACGGACGGCTACGGAGGACTTTCCCCGAGAGTTTCATATTCAAGAAATGGTGACACAGTACGAGTCCCTCTATGGCTCGTTATGTGAGCGACTCAATCGCAAGATTCAGCATCGGCCGGATGGTGCAACTCCTCATGCGTAGAGATGCTGCGGAGCTTTAGCCTACGATTTGCCGTTAGACAACACGATAAGCGATACACGGCAACAACAGCACGAGTGCCAAGCGAACATCTTCCAACGATGTGCCGAGGGGGGACCGGAAGAGGATTTGGTGAAATCGTGGATCGACGGTCGATATGGTTGCGATGCGGCCTATCTCAACAGCAAGGGGCTTACGGTGTTGGCGAGCGATATCGGTGATATTCTGCTCCGAGAATTCCCTGTGGCAGAGGTGGCTCCGGTTGGTTGGACAGTTTCTGCCAGTTCTTAAGTGGCGCCTGGCGGAATGCTGACTACGCGGCGGTCTGCCGTGTCGTCAGATTGTCATAATAAACCTGGTCAGGCGTCTGGCCATCAAGCGCCTGATGCGGTCGGGTCTGGTTGTAAAACATCAGATAGTGCTCCAGCCCTTGATGGGCCGTGCTGATGGTGTCATACGCATGTAAATAGACCTCCTCATACTTGATGCTTTTCCAGAGTCGCTCCACGAACACGTTATCCCGCCAGCAGCCTTTGCCGTCCATGCTGATCTGAATCCCCTGGTCTTTCAAGAGTCCCGTGAATTCCTGGCTGGTGAACTGGCACCCTTGGTCGGTGTTGAAAATCTCGGGGCAGCCATACTGCGTGATCGCTTCCCGCACGGCGTCGAGACAGAAGTCCGTCGTCAACGTATTGGAGAGCCGCCAGGCCAGCACCCGGCGACTCGCCCAGTCGAGCACTGCGAAAAGATACACAAAGCCCCGGCGCATTGGAATATAGGTGATATCGGCGGCCCAGACCTGATTGGGGCGTAAGATCCCCAGGTCGCGCAGGAGATAGGGATAAACCTGCTGGGCCGGATGTCGCCGACTGAGATGTGGTTTTTGATACAGGGCCTCAATCCCCATGCGACGCATCAGGGTGGCCACCTGGCGCCGACCAACGGCCCGGCCCTCTTGCCTGAGGAGATTGCGCAGCATCCGCGCCCCAGCAAAGGGATACTGCAGATGCAGCTCATCGAGCCGCCGCATCAACACCAGCGTCGTCTCGGAGACCGGCGTCGGCTGGTAATAAGCGGTCGAGCGAGCCAGCTTCAGCAGTTGGCATTGCCGCACCACCGGTAACGTGTGAGTCCGGTCGATCATCGCTTTGCGCTCCGCAAGCCCGCCTTGGTGAGCGCCCCTTCTAAAAAATCATTCTCCAACGCCAGTTGCCCGATCTTCGCATGCAAGGTCTTGAGATCCGGTGTCTCTGAGGAAGCCTTCGTTCCGCCGAACACGTCTGCGGCTCGCGCCAACAATTGTTGCTTCCATTCGGTGATTTGAGTGGGGTGGACGCTGAATTGTTCAGCCAATTCGGCCAGCGTCTTGTCCCCTTTAACTGCGGCCAACGCCACCTGCGCTTTGAAGGTGGCTCCGTGATTCCGTCTCGTGCGTTTCATTGCCTCGCTCCTTTGTGTCGCCACCTCTCGGTGGCGTCGGTGAAGCCAGGCTACCACTTACCATACTGTCCGAATTTCCGGAGCCCCCTCTGGCTCCAGTGCCATCTCAGTAGCGCACCGCTATGCCTATTCAGCGAGGTCGAGCCCAACAGCATGATGCTCGGCATACGTGGCTAGATGAAGAGACGGTAGATCAGCCCGCCTGTTTCTGTACTGCCCTTGCGTCCAGCAAATGATGTTTATTCTAAAAGAAGTCTTTCAAAACTTGCTCATGGGCTTGCGACCGGTGGCAAAATTTGCCCAACGGCACCATTCAACCGGTCTCAATGCCGATCCAGTGCTGGCCAAGCGAGTTTTTGAAATGTTCTCCCGGTTTGTGCCGGTCATAGGGGTAGATGTCTTGGAGATCGGACCTGGCCACACGCTTGAAGTGTTAGAGTATGCGCGTGCATCTGGGGCAAGAAGCTGTGTGGCGATCGATATCAACGACTATCTCATGGCCGACGCGGGGAGGAACGTTGTTCAGTACCGGACCTACGATGGAAAACGCTTACCGTTCGATGGACAGCAGTTTGACCTCATTTGGTCCCATACGGCCTTTGAGCATCTTCGTTATCCCTCGGTTACTGTGGCGGAATGTTTCAGGGTATTGCGCCTGGGTGGGAAGTTGGTTGCAGTGATAGACCTGGGCGACCACTCAGTCTATGGAAATTCCGACCTCCTTCCGCAGCAGTTGTTTCAGGGGCTTCGGTATCCGGAATGGCTCTGGAACCTCATGAAGTGGAACCGCAGTTCATATACAAACCGCCTCAGAAAATCTGAGTGGTTGACGCTATTCAAGGAGGCAGGGTTTGTCGTTCGGCATGAAGAGTCACAGCGAAACGAATCGGTTGACAACGCGTTACCGTCCTTGCCATACCTCCATCGATTGACTCGCGAAGACGCGGTTACGAGTGTCGTGACCGTCTGTCTGGAGAAGCCGCAAGGTGCTAGCTCGTGACCGCTCCCTCAGAAGCCGATGACACATGCCGCGCATACTTTCCCATGACTCCTGAAGTGTATCGCGGAGTCGGTCGTTTGACCTTCTTCAGTCGAGTCACGATCTCTTTTTTCGAGAGTTTTACATCAAGGCGACGTTTGGGAATATCGAAGGTAATGATGTCGCCGTTCTTGACCGCCGCAATGGGCCCGCCCTTTACCGCTTCAGGCGACACATGGCCGGCCATGAGCCCATGCGTGGCTCCGGAGAAACGGCCGTCGGTGAGCAAGGCAACGGAATCACCGAGCCCTGCGCCAACGATCGCTGCCGTCACGCCGAGCATCTCGCGCATCCCTGGACCACCCGACGGGCCTTCATACCGAATCACGACGACGTCACCGGGTTTGATTTGCCCAGCCTTGACCGCCACGAACGCGTCTTCTTCCTGATCATACACCTTTGCTGGTCCTTGAAACTTCGTCATCGAATGGCCCGCGACCTTCACGACACACCCCTCCGGTGCCAAGTTTCCTTTCAGAATGACAAGGCCGCCGGTTGGCTTGATCGGATGGGCGAGGGGACGCAACACTTGCTGGCCCGAGGCTTCACGAGCCTGCGATGCCTCTTCACCGATCGTCCGACCGGTGACAGTCGGTTGATTCCCATGGAGCAACCCGGCATCGAGCAATCGCTTGGCGACCAAGGTGGTCCCCCCCGCCGCATAGAGATCCGCTGCGGCAAAGCGACCACCCGGCTTCAAATCGGCCAGCAAGGGGACCTTGCGGTTGATCCGGTCGAAGTCGTCGATGCTCAGCTTGATCCCCGATTCGCGGGCGATCGCGAGCAGATGCAGCACGGCATTCGTCGAGCCTCCGGTGGTAGCGACGGCAGCAATCGCATTCTCCAATGACTTGCGCGTAATGAGCTGACGCGGGCGAAGATCCTGCTTCACCAGCTCCATCACCATCTTGCCGCACTCGAATGCCACGTCATCCTTCCGCCCATCCATGGCGGGCACTCCGTTGCGCCCCATGGGAGAAATACCAAGAAACTCAAAAGCAATCGCCATGGTATTGGCCGTAAACTGCCCGCCACAGGCTCCAGGCCCCGGACAGGCATGGTCCTCCAGGTCTTTCAGTTCGGCATCGGTCATCCTTCCGGAGGCATGTTTTCCCACGGCTTCAAAGACATCTTGAATGGTCACATCATGTCCCTGAAACTGTCCAGGCATGATCGACCCGCCGTACAGCATGATCGACGGCAAATTCAACCGGGCGAGGGCCATGACGGTTCCAGGGATCGTCTTATCGCAACCGGACAGGGCCACGACCGCATCAAACAAATGTCCACGCGCCACAAGTTCAATCGAATCAGCGATGACCTCACGGCTGATGAGCGAGGCCTTCATGCCTTCGGTCCCCATGGAAATTCCATCGGACACGGCGATGGTGTTGTATTCGATCGGAGTCCCACCGGCAGCTCGGATGCCGGCCTTCACGCGCTCGGAAAGCCGGCGCAGATGGAAATTACAGGGCATGACCTCTGTCCATGTGTTGGCAACACCGACGATCGGCTTCGTCAAGTCGTCGTCCGTAAAGCCCACGGCTTTCAACATCGCCCGAGCCGGGGCACGTCCGGCTCCCACCAAGAGATCATGACTTTGAAGCTTGACTTGTTTTTTCATCGGTCGTTGAGGTCCTCTTTACTGCACAGCCGAGCAGGTTGTTAAAAACTATGTCGCAGCCCTTGTCGCCTCGATGACGTAGGTATCACGACTCGAAGCAGAAGAGCCAGCGGGATCATCGCATCTCGTATTCGACAACTGACTGAACGACGCGTCACGCACGTGACCGCGATCTGAGAACCAGCTAGCGGACCGTGTGATCATCGAGCTAGTTGCCTGGTGTTGTCGGAGGTGCAACCTCATGGGGGTTCTTTCCGTGTGGATTACTACCATGTGGGTTGGCTCCATGAGGATTCGTGCCATAGGGCATCGTCCCTCCATGAGGCCCCCCTGACCCCTTGTGTTGCTCCATCACTTTGTCATGCTCGGACTTTTCCTTCGCGCGCTGTTCCGGAGTCAATACCGCCATCACATCGCGTCGAGCCTTGATGGCCGCCATGCGCAATCCAATTTGGAGGTCTTCACTCTGTCTCAGTTTTGCTTCGATCGCTCCGAGATCGGACTTGTCTTCATCGGTCAGCGCCTTCGCCTCACGTTCGGCAATCTGAATGTCCGCCTCCGTCTTAATCCGGACACGGTCAAGGTTCAACTGCAACTCTTTAAGCTTGGTGATCTGATCCCCACTGAGTCCGATATCCTTCTCATGCTTGAGCAGGTGCCGAATCAAGTGGCCGGTTCCGCTATGCATCATCCCTTTCCCGTACCCATGACTGCCACCGGCGCCATGTCCGCCTCCCGCATGTCCATAGCTTGGATCATTCGCCCACAGACTGGGTACACCCAACACCAACAGACAGGCGGATAGAACCGCAACGGTTGTCGTCTTCGTGACTGACCTCATGAATTCCTCCTTGGTTTGGAAGCCCCTCGCCCGAAGCTTGCCACAGCACGCGCTGCAACGCAAGCGAGCCGTTCGACTTCATCACGAATGTCCAAGCAGCAACCCTGTCGACTCTACGAGGCGACGGGAAAACTCATCGTGATCTCTGATGCCGTCAGGGATATCGAGGAGAGAAACGACGTTCGGCGACTATGCAAAATTTACAAAAACCGAGAGCTAGGCCGTAGTGTGGAAAAAGGTGAGTCGTACGCTGAGCGGTACCGTGCGCCTCTGAGCGAAGCGAGACGCCACCGGCAATCCTTCATCCCGTATTCCGCTAGTGTCGTTGAGCCTGATGGAGTAGTTCCGCGCGAGGATCCGGATGCCGTTGTTTGCTCAACCGTTCATAGAGGATTCGTTCTTCCTCCGTGGCCATCGTCGGCATCACAATCTGTAACGTCAAAAAGAGATCTCCCGCCCCACCGGTGGCCGAGGGAAGCCCTTTCCCCTTGAGTCGAAGCTTCGCATCCGCCTTGCTGCCAGGCGGCACTTTGACTTTGACCGGTTCTGTTAAGGTGGGCGCGGTCACATCGGCGCCAAGAATCGCTTCCCAGGGATAGATGGGGAGGGCGACATGGAGATCTGAACCCTGCCGACGAAAAATCGGGTCGGTGGCGATACTCACCTGAAGATAGAGATCACCACGCTTTCCACCATCGCTCCCAAGCTGACCTTTCCCCGCAACTCGGACACGAGTTCCGTCCTGCACACCGGCGGGAATTCTCACTTCAATGGTCTTGTGTTCGGTGACTCTCCCAGTTCCCTGGCAGGTCCCACAAGGCCGTCCTCGCACCATGCCGTGCCCATGACAGGTCGAACAAGCTTGAGGTTCCCTCAAATTGACCCGTTTAACGACACCGGTCAAGACTTCTCGCAGGGTCAACTGCACTTCCGTCTCTAAATCCTGTCCAGCTCGTCCGCTCGCACTTCGTCCTCCGGTCCCTTGCTTACGATTCCCAAACAGACTCTCAAAGAAATCGGAGAAGTGCTCCCCGGAACCGCCGCGACTATTAGGGTCTTGCTCAAAGTCCCACGGACTGTTCGCGCCCCTGTTCCAAGCCTGCTGGCGAGCCTTTTCAAATGCTTGGGCTTGGTCCCACTCGTTCCCGTACTGATCATACTTCTTTCGCTTCTCAGGATCGGTGAGAACTTCCTGCGCTTCATTCAGCTCTTTAAATTTCTTTTCCATCTCAGCCTTCTTCGCACCGGAATGAAGGTCAGGATGGTATTGACGAGCAAGTCGCCGAAAGGCTTTCTTGATCTCCTCGGCAGAGGCTGTTCGGGAAACACCGAGCGTCTGATAGTAATCTTGCGGAGCCGTCCCCATACCACATCCGTTCGAGGAGAGTAGAGTCAATGCCGTTACGGCTCAGCTTACGGAGTGCGCACGAGGTTTGCAAGAGCCGAATGGCTCAACGAGCGGGTGATGCTTTGGCTCGCGCCATGAGCTTACAGTAGGAGCAGGTTTCGGCGGTGGTGGGTTGCCCACAAGTGGGGCAGGGGTGCAGCGAGGCTTGGTCTTTCTCCGTCATGGTCGCTACGGGAGGCGCTTTCTTGCGTTGCTTTTCCAAGAATCCCCAATAGAAATATTGTTTCGTCCCTGGCGATTCAGTCTCCAGTCGGTTGAGAACCTCCTTATACAGCAGCGTGCGCGCGCCCTGAGCCATAGGACATTCATCCACGATGTAATCGATCCCATTCAGCACGCAATAGGCAGCCAGTTCACGCTCCGTTAATCTATAAAGTGGCTTCACCTTTTTCGCAAAGCCATCGATCGAGGCAGGAAGATTTGGGCTCTGTTTCTCGAGATAGTCTTCCTGCCAATGGAGTACGTTCCCGAGCAACCGGGCAGCCTCATCATCGAGATTGTGGCCGGTCGCCATCACATCATAGTCCTGCTCGATCGCAACACGATTGAATTGATAACGTTTAATGGTACCGCACGTACTACAGGTCGGGCGATGCACGAGCTGCGCAAGCTCTTTGATCCCGGCGCCTTCGGTTTGTTCAACGGTGTGGAGGTGCAGCGTGGCACGATAGGGTGCGGCCACTGTTTCGGCATAACGCTGGACTTTGTCTTTTGAGCGATCCGAGTAGCCCGGGATGCCGAGATTCACATAGAGCGCGTCGGCCTTGTATCCCAACTTCAAGAGAATATCCCACAGCGCCAGACTGTCCTTTCCTCCCGACACGGCCACGAGAATGCGGTCATCCTTCCCAAACATCTCTTGTGACTTGATCGCTCGCACGACTTGATCATGGGTGAAAGAGTTAAAGCAATTCTTGCAGAATGCCGCGTTGTGACGCGGCAATTTCAGCACGGCTTTGGTCTTACACTTTGTACAGTTCATCGCGCGCTGATCATACGGACGAACCAGGCTGATTGCAAATTGGGACTGGTGCGGTTCTGACAGCCTGAGGGAACACCCTCCGTCTATCTTGAGTCTTTCGATTTCCCTGGTCAGGTCGGTCAAAACACATAGAACTTCTTGTGACGTGCATGCTTGAACGCGACCGCGCTTGCCGCTGCCTGAAAGGCTGGCGTCAGTTCGGAAACTACTTCCCGCCTCCACTCACTTCACGGAGTCTATCCTGGTCGATGAAGCTCAGTAAATTCTTGCAGACATGTTGGCGGACTCAGCGACTTCACGTACAGTTAGCTCAGTGAGATGCCATACACCATGTCACGGGATATGCTGCTGCTGAGCAGTAATGCACAATTCAAGCTCTGACACAAATTTCTTTCCTTCTGAAATCATGCCAGAGCTCTTTGAGCAGCGAGTCGAATCACCATGTCCATTAGTTGATCATCGATGAAAGAGCGAAAGGCTTCCTCACGATCAATACCAAAACGGGCATCAAGACACCAATTTGCCAAATTGCTGAATTTTCCCATTCAATGGCTCGCATGGGGAATGTATTCGCAGAAGCTTTATCAGACACAAAGAAAGGATTATGAGCCTGGTTCAGAGGCTGCCTCTGAACATTACCGTTACGGTGCCTTTCGATGGTGGCTTGAAAAATCTCTTTCTGACAGTCAGTTGGCAAAATATGTTGTTCTTACATTTCTAGATTCTGATCAAGTGATGGCAAGCGCTGCAAGAAAAGACCTACTCCGCAAATACAAACGACGGAAAGTATGCCTAAAAAGCATGCTCTCTTTAAAGACCAGCCAAGAGTTAAATCTATGATCCCGCCTCGCAAGTCCAGCAGATTCTCCACCAGCTCGGCACCAGCGGCCCGACGATCAACCAAGCCGCCTACACCTATAACGGAGTCGGGAATCGCGAAAACAAGAAAAGGGGATATAGGCTACTTTTCAGGCCGGGATTTTCGGGGGCAGCTGCGCAACGTGGATTCCAGTCGGAGACCTGGTGGCATGCGCGTTTGCCATTGAGCTGGCCCGAATGGTTGCTGACGATTCACATGCGTGCGGAGGGAGGTGAGTTCATCTTCGCTCGAGGTGGCTTGCTCCTATTCAAAATCTTCAACTAACACATAAACTTTTTTCGTGGTAGCTAGGGTGAAACGACAGGGGCGTGGAGCTTCCGACCCACCACTGACTTCCAATGGTGAGTCTTTGTTGCAATGTATCCGCCGTTATTCCCAGCAGATAACAGCGGTGATCCGACTCACACGCTGCGCCTGGGGAACGAATGTGCTATAGTCCGACCAGCATCTGAGGCATCGCTTTCTTGCGTACAGAGCAGGAGGCCAGCAGTCGCTACAGATGGTCGAAATAATCTGTAAGTTGACATAATATACGTTATCAGAACATGAGTTTTGAGCTGCTCGACCGAGTCCATAAAGAACTTTCGATCACCGGACACGCCTTCTATGAAGGTATTTTGTCGATTTCTGAAGTCGTCAACCGCAAGATTGAGATTATCCGACTGCATTGGCAGGCATCCTCCTTGCTCCAACGCATCGACGACGTGACCGCTCGAGTTGGGCAACTCATCGCCGTGCAAGTCTCCGATCGACTCCACTCCAGACTTCAGCCGGATTCGATTGTGTACGCGGTTGATGAAGCCTTAACCGATGCTCGCGCTCGCGTGCATGAATTGAAACGATCCTTACTACAAGTCGATGCACAAATCCGAGAACTCAAACTTGAAGCAATCCATCAAGATTTGCTTTTATTGCATCACGACCTGACCGTCCGATCGGCAGGGATCGAGCGTCTCACAGTGGTGCGTGACGCCGCTGCCTCCGGACAACCGCTGAGTGCCGTTCCCGCACCGCTCGCGTCCTACGTCGCCACGATTCTGCGAGGGCCTTGTCTCTTGGCTCCCAACAGTGACCTCGTCCTACGACCCGGCGACATCGTGATCGTGATCGGCCCTCAAACTGAGCTCGATCAACTCACGCACTGGTTTACCGGACAACGCCCCCTCACCCCGACGCTGACACTGTCCTCCCAGGGAGTAGGCACACGAACATAAGATCAGCTACAATCTTCCTTCATGGTCGTGATGTCGTCCCGTACAGTTCGAGATCTTTCACCCATGTCCCTACTCCTCCTTTTCTTTCTTGTATGGATCTCTTTCGTGCCTGCAGTCGAAGCCGTCTCGCCCGACTCGACCGGCCTTCGCATGCTCGAAGAAATTCAAACCGTCATTACCGAACTCGCTGAACAGACCAAACCCTCCGTCGTGAATCTCTTTCCCATCTCCACCGCAGGAAGGTCCCGTGACACGTCAGGAGACCGGACGCCGAATGCCTCAGGCTCCGGTTCTGGCCTCATCGTGGATAGTGACGGACACATCGTAACCAACAATCATGTCATCGGCGATGCCACGGAGATTGAAGTTCGTTTCTCAGACAAGACCAAGCTTATTGCTCAGGTCATCGGCAAGGACCCGGATACGGATTTGGCGCTGCTCAAAGTGACCGCCGATCGGCCGCTTCCCAGCGCGCGGTTCGGCGACTCTTCCGCGGTCAAAGTCGGTCAATGGGTACTGGCGGTTGGAAACCCCTTTGGCTTGGACCGTACGGTAACGCTCGGTGTCGTCAGCGGCATCGGCCGTGAAAATATCAACCTTTCACGATACGAAAACTTCATTCAGACCGATGCGTCGATCAACCCAGGAAACTCCGGGGGCCCGCTGTTTAACCTTCGAGGTGAAGTGATCGGAATTAATACGGCGATCATCAATTTCGCCCAGGGCATTGGGTTTGCCATTCCCTCAAACATGGCCAAACAGGTCATTGAACAACTGCTGGCAAAAGGAAAGGTCATTCGCGGATGGCTTGGGGTCGGCATTCAACCCCTGACGGCCGAGCTCGCCAAGAAATTCGGCGTCACCGAGGGCGAAGGGGTCTTGGTGAACGAAGTATTTGAGAATGATCCCGCCGCCATCGCCGGAATACGACCGGGGGATGTCATCCTCCGGATCGACGGCGCGATCGTCGACTCACCGAATAAGCTCTCGCGACTGATCGGGACACTGACTCCGGGTGCACGGGCCAAGATCGACGTGATCCGAGATCTTACGCACGTGACGCTCACCATTCTCCTCACGGAACGCCGCGACGTGGCAGCCGTACCCACGGCTCCTCACGCGCGAACCGAAGTGAAACTAGGAATTGAGGTTCAGGAATTAACGGCAAGCCTCGCTGAAAAATTCAAGCTTCGTGAAACGAAAGGCGTGGTGATTATGCGGGTCGAGTCAAACAGCTTGGCCCACGCCGAAGGACTCCGCGAGGGCGACTTGATCAAAGAAGTCAACCGCGTGGAGACCGCTTCTCTCGCCGACTATACCGCAGCCATCGCCCGATCACGGCGTGGCGACACAATCTTGTTACGCGTTCTGCGTGAAACTCGCGCATTCTATGTCGTTTTGAAAACCTCCGACTAGCAGGCTCTAGCAGAGCCATTGATAAAGTCCTCCAGCGGCGTTCTCACGGTGCTCAAAGGCTCAACGTACCCAAGCGTACGCTTCCCTTCTTCGCGTGCTGCGGCCTTTCCGAACGGCCTGCAGGGAATTCTGAATGCGTCCGTGAGATCCGCGCACTCCTGCGTTGTGATGCACATAAGCACTTTGTTAAGACCATGCTAGTGTTCCGCGTGCGATGCAACGGCCGGTCTGTCAGCCTTCCGCTTCTCCAGAATCTTTCCCACGAGATCCCGTGGCACTTCGTCGTACTGCGCAAACTCCATGGCATAACTCCCTCGACCGGCAGTCATGGCATTCAACGCGGTGGCATACCGAAGTAATTCCGCCAAGGGGACCAGCGCCGTAATCTGTTCCACCTGATCGTGCGCATTCACGGAGAGGATGCGTCCTCGACGGACGTTCAAATCCCCCATCACGGCCCCCACCGTATCGGTCGGTGTGTCGATCTCGATCGTCATCACCGGCTCCAACAGGACAGGATGGGCGCTCTCCATCGCCTTTTTGAATGCCATCGAGCCTGCCATCTTGAATGACATTTCTGAAGAATCAACCACATGGTAAGACCCATCATAAACAGCAACCTGTACATCGACCACCGGACAGCCGCTCAGCGGCCCCTCGTGCATCGCCTCATGCACACCCTTTTCCACCGCCGGAATAAAATTCCGTGGAATGGCCCCTCCGACGACTCGATTCTCAAAGGTAAAACCCTGTCCTCGCGGCAGCGGCGCCACCTCGAGCCAACAGTCGCCGTACTGCCCGTGCCCCCCCGTCTGTTTCTTGTACTTTCCCTGCGCCTGGGATTGCGTCTTGATGGTTTCTCGATAAGGAATTTTCGGAGTATGGAGAATGACATCAACTCCGAATTTTCGATGGAGCTTTTCCAGCGCAAGATCGATATGGAATTGCCCCATCCCACTAAGCACCATTTCTTTGGTCTCATCGTTCCGGGAGAATTCCAGCGTCGGATCTTCTTCGATGAGTTTGTGCAGGCCGAGACCGACCTTATCGATCTCCGCCTTCGATCTGGCCTCGATCGCATACGACAAAATTGGTCTCGGCAGACCAAGCCCTGGATAGCAAATCGGATTCCCTTCCTGCGACAACGTATCACCGGTGTGAGTGTCCTTGAGTTTGGCAATCGCCACAATGTCTCCACCTTTGGCGGAATCGACCGCCACATGCCGCTTCCCCAAGACTCGGTAGAAATGGCCAAGTTTCTCCCGTACCTGTTTAGAGGCATTGATCACGATCGAATCAGCATGGACGCTGCCTGACACCACACGACAGTATGACAATCGACCGACAAATGGGTCGATGATCGTCTTAAAAACATAGGCGGAAAAAGGTTCCTCAACAGTCCCCTTCCGCTCACACCTCTCAGAGGTCTCTGGCTGGATACCGTACCAGGGATGCGTCATGCCACGCTCAGTTGGCGACGGAAGAAGCTTCACCATAGCATCAAGCAGAGGCGAGACTCCCACGTTCTGCGTGGCCGATCCTGCATACACCGGAAGCAATTGCCTGGTCAGAATACCTCGACGCAGTCCTTGAAGCAGTGCGTCATCGTTCAGATCGCCCTCCGCAAGATAGGTCTCCAGGAGTGTTTCTCCACTCTCTGCCACAGTCTCCAAGAGCTTGGTTCGTGCTCGGCTGAAACTCTCCTCCAGATGCGCTGGAATGGGGAGGAGGTCGACTTTCACGGAGCTCGGTCCGGATCGGACGAACTGTTTGAGCCGGACATCGATGACACCATCGAGTATCCCACCAGAACGGACCGGCACCGTCATGGGAATCGGCGTACAGTCGAGTTGTGTACGACACCGTTCAAGCACGTCCTCATAGGCGACGCCATCCTTATCAAGCCCGCTCACGAACAACAGGCAGGGAAGTTCCAACTCTGTGATCTTTGCCCACAGTCGAGAGAGTTCGGTACGCACGCCGATCTGCTCGGTCATGACGAGAACCACCGCATCGATGGCACGGAGCGCGGCCATCGACTCACCGAGTAACGCTAAAGTACCGGGAGTATCGATCAGGGTGAGCTGGGTCTGATTCCACGAAAACTGCAGCAGGCTGGCACTGGTCGACGTACGATGACGGAGTTCTTCAGGCTCAAAATCCGAAACAGTTGTTCCCTGCATGACCGAGCCAAGTACGGGAAGCGCTCCCCCCATGTACAACAAGGCTTCGCTGAGAGAGGTCTTCCCTGCATTGGCACTGGATACGATCGCCACATTCCTGATGGACTCTCCACAGGCTGTTTGCATGATCGGCCCTCCTTATCCACGATGGTGTTCTACGCCATTTGTATCCTCACCTTTCTACTCCCATGCTCAGGTTGACGAACATTCCCAGGATGTCATCCATCCCTACTGCTCGGTCAGCCACCCCTCATCCGCAAAACTCACGTAGCGACCATCTCCGAGGATGATATGGTCCACCACACGGATCCCCAACAACCGTCCGGCCTCGACAAGTCGGCTCGTCAGTTGCCGATCCTCACCACTCGGTGTGGGATCTCCACTGGGGTGATTATGAAGAAGAATCACAGCAGCCGCCGATTCACGGACGGCCAGGGCGAAGACCTCACGAGGATGGACGATGCTGAGGGTCAGACTACCTTCAGACACCGTCACCTCTCTGATCACGACGTTCTTGGCATCGAGCAAAACGACCTTAAACAGTTCGTGCTTTATCCCACGCAGTAAGGGGTGAAAGTGCTTATAGAGGTCGGCGCTCGACGAAATACGCGTCCCGGTTGAAAGTGGCGCCGCAAGTGATCGTCTTCCGAGTGCCAGGGCGGCCTTGAGCTGAGCAGCCTTGGCCGGGCCGATTCCAGGAATGGTACAGAGTTCGTCCGTCCCGCAGGCCGCGAGGCCTCCCAACCCGCCCATCCGTTCAAGCAGTTCAAGTGCTATCTGGACAGCGGAGGCATCACGACGGCCGGTTCGCAACAGAATAGCTAGCAGATTGGCATCAGACAAGGCTTCTGGCCCCTTGGCAAGGAGACGCTCACGAGGTCGCTCGGCTTGGGGCCAGTTCGCGATGCCCTTTCCGCGATCTTTTCCTGCCATGACATCCCTTGTGATGGACAAAAAATTGACGAGCCGGACTCTTTTGTACTGTCAATTTCCTGAAAAACCCTGATCCCACTTAACTACATAACGTGTAAATCATTGAAAAACAAAAGACTGACAATTTGGTGCAGCTCTTGCTTAAATTCGCCGTCAGCTGTGAACGTAACCACCCTGGGAGGGTTCAATGGAATGTCCGAAATGCAAGGGAATGATGATGCTGGAACGGTTCTCGGACTTCTTTCTCGTGTTTTATGCATGGAAATGCATCAACTGCGGCGCCATTATCGACCGTACCATTTCCAATAATCGCCGGAAGAGTTTGGCTGCCCGCGAATCCCAGACCGTCGGTACGCGCTGACACCATCGACCAGTCGGGCTCGAATTCCACGAGCCCGCAGGCCCTCCGTGACCGTCTGAGCTGATCACGGGAGTGCTTGTACATCGCGTACTGACAGCGTCATTATAGTCTTCCCACAAAAGACGGTCAAAGCGACAAGGACATCTCCCCCTCCTCAGATCTCCCAACCAATCGCCCAGATTCGTCAGGTTCGTCGTCAGTACGGCGACTTCCCAGCCCTCGTTTCTTGACCCCTGTAAAAACGCTATGTTAGAGTTCAGTACATCGTATGGCGTGGTGCTGTGTGGAATGCGTGTGATTGCAGGAACCTACCGTGGGAGGCGTCTTTATGGGCCACAAACACAGACCCTTCGTCCAACCTCTGATCGAGTTCGAGAAGCGTTATTTTCTATTCTTGGGAATCGGTTGCCACACAGTCGGTTTTTAGACCTCTATGCAGGAACCGGTGCGGTCGGAATCGAGGCTCTCAGCCGTGGCGCGGACCATGTCACCGCCGTAGAGTCGGACAAGGACGCCGTGAAGCTTCTCCAGCGGAATAAACAGCTCTGTCAGATTGGCTCGGAACTGACGATACAGCCTCACGCTGTTGAACAGTTCCTTCGACGCCCAGACCAGTGGAATGGTCCCTACGATGTGGTCTTTGCCGATCCTCCCTACGCAGAAACGACAGGACTGTCCTCGTTATTGAGCCAATCATTAACCGGGGCACTCTTTGCTGAGGATGCCTGGCTCGTCGTCGAACATGGAGGAAAGACCACGGTTCCCGCTGCGCTCGGCCCTACCAGCTTGCGCCGACAATATCGCTACGGCGACACCATGCTGTCGCTCTACTCCTCTTGATATGTACGAAACATGAAAACAGGCATTTACCCCGGCACATTTGACCCTATCACCCACGGGCATACAGATATCATCACCCGCAGCCTCCGGATGTTTGATCGAGTGGTGGTGGCCGTCGCGCCAAACCCCTCCAAGCATCCGTTATTCAATGTGACGGAGCGCGTCGAGATGGTCAAACTCGTCATGAAGGACCTTCCTCAGATCGAAGTCACGCAATTTGACGGCTTGTTGGTTGATTACGTTGAGCGGTCTGGTGCCAACGCCATTATTCGAGGCTTACGGGCGATCTCAGACTTTGAACATGAATTCCAGATGGCGCTGATCAATCGAAAATTAGCGAAAACCGTGGAGACCGTGTTCTTGATGCCCAGCGAAGAGTACTCCTACCTTTCGTCGACCATTATCAAAGAAGTGGCACGGCATGGAGGTACACTGACTGAATTTCTTCACCCTGAAGTCGCACGCCGTCTGAATGATCGTATCAGGAGTCTCAAATCATGAAACTTGCTGCCCGTGTCAGCCGCATCGCTCCGTCCCCCACACTCGCCATGGCGGCGACAGCCAAGGCCATGGCGGCACAGGGATTAGACATCGTTGACTTTTCAACCGGAGAACCGGATTTCGATACACCGGAGCCGGTCAAGGCCGCAGCGGAGGCTGCTATTCGCGCGGGGTTTACCAAATATACGCCCTCCTCGGGCATTGACGAGTTGCGCGGCGCCGTCGCCGAGAAATTATGGGCTGAACTTGGAGTTCGGTATGACAAGTCTCAAATTCTAGTGTCCTGCGGCGCCAAACATTCGCTGTATAATCTGGCGGAAGCGTTGCTTGAAGCAGGGGATGAGATTATCATTCCCACTCCCTACTGGGTCTCCTACTCTGATCAAGCCCTCTTGAACGATGCGACTCCGATCCTCATGCCGACCAAAGAAGACGAAGGGTATGCCATTCGGCCGGCACAACTCGAACAGCTCATTACCCCGAAAACCAAAGCCATTCTTGTCAACAGCCCAGGCAACCCAACCGGGGCCACCTATGACCGCAGCACCTTGGAGCAGATCGCGGCCGTGGCCATTCGCCATGATCTCATCGTGATTTCCGACGAGATCTATGAGAAAGTCCTCTACGATGGAGCCAGCCACGTGAGTATCGCCTCGTTGGGGCCCGAGATTGCTGCGCGAACCGTCGTCATCAACGGAGTGTCAAAAGCCTATGCCATGACCGGGTGGCGTATCGGCTATGCGGCAGGCCCCAAAGAGCTCATTACGGCCATGGCCAATATCCAAAGCCAGAGCACCTCCAACCCCTGTTCGATCGCACAGAAGGCAGCCGTCGCCGCGTTACGCCTTGGAGAACCATTCACAGTTAAAATGGTCGAAGAGTTTTCGCGCCGGCGAAAGACGATCGTCGAGGGACTGAACAACATTCCAGGTGTGACCTGCTCGATGCCTCGTGGCGCCTTCTACGCATTCCCCAATATTAAAGGAGTCTTGGGGAAACGAGGGCCTTCAGGTATGCTCAAGACACCCAACGAGTTGGCCAACTATCTGTTGAACGATGCGCACATCGCAGTAGTCCCAGGCGAGCCGTTCGGCAGTCATGACCATCTCCGATTGTCATATGCCACCAGCATGACCAACATTACCAGAGGACTTGAACGACTGGGACAAGCCTTTGCCAAGCTGGTGTAAACGACCACCGGCTCATCCCAAGGTACCGTGAATAGAAGACTGATGGAGGAAGGACGCACCAATGCCAACGTATGAATATCAATGTGACAGTTGTTCACATCGCTTTGAGGTGAAACAGAGTATAAAGGATGACCCACTCTCCGCATGCGAACGATGCGGGAAAGCGGTCCGCCGCCTCATCTCGTCGCCAGGCATCATGTTTAAGGGAAGCGGGTGGTATGTGACAGACTATTCGGACAAGCTCAAACCCCCGTCTAGTAGCGGAGGTGAAACGACCGCGACCAAATCACCGGAAAAGAAAGAATCGACTGCGCCGGCAACAACGACGACATCTCCCCCTGCCTCCTCATCAACGCCGGCATCAGGCGCAACCGGGTCTACGACAACCACGTCCTCTTCATAACAATCAGCATCCGGCGGCCTCATAACGGTTAGACGGCTACGGGGAGACGTGGAACTCGGTTTCTTTCGCCCGATCATCCACAACCACCTCGAAACAATTATCGTAGGTATACGACGCCTCTTTTTCCGCGAAGACGAGGCGCCATCGCCCGCACTTACGCTTCAAGCACTGCCCCCTGCCTATCGCTGTGGATAGGAGGCAAGCATGACGGAGGTATTGTAGTGCTGAGGCGCGATTCGTCATGAAATGAGGTAACTCGTCACCACTGAACCCCGCACTGTCCGCGCGGACGGGACAAACCCACCGAATCAACGAGCGCCTCCGGATTCAAGAGAAGATCCGTCAGCGAAGAGTCACCGCATCCCTCACTGGCCGCACGGCGGTGACACGATGACCCGCCTCACTCTCTTTTTTGAACTGTTGACATTGGTTTCGTCGTGGCTTATGCGGTGCCTTTGTCTTGGTCAATACATGCTCAAGTTCCTTCAGGATAGATTCTGCTACGCCAGCAATGTGAGGGTGAAAGTTCATTTCCTCTTTAAGCTCAGCTATCGCCACTTGCAGATCCAATGGGTCTTGCTTCTTTAATGCCGAAGCTCCCGCCTTCTTGTAGAACGCTCTAGCCTCCGCCTCCTGACCGCTTATGAGGAGCAGGAGCCCTCGTTGAAACTGAAGCGCATACTCACTGTCTGGATCTTTTAGTGCCAAGCCTTGTCCATTCACTTCCAGAGCTTTGGCCGTATTCTCATGAAGGGAATATGCGGCGGCGGCATTTAGGAATGTCCAAGAGTCCTTACTTCCCCTCTCCAAAGCGTAGCTCAGATCAGCCAGCGCACCATCTTTATCTCCTATTTCAATACGCACCCATCCACGCATTCGACGCGTCAGGAGATCCTCGGGAAACCGTGCTAACAGCTGATTAAAATCGGCCAGACTCTTCTCAAGGTCCCCGGTACAGTCATAGACCCACCCACGATTTCTGAGGCTTGGAGCATGACTCGACTGGATTTTGAGAGCCTCTGAGTAGTCTTGAATCGCCTATTCATACCGCCCAAGTTCTCTGTAAGCATCTCCGCGAATTCTAACTGGAAGTGCAACACCGCAGCAGGGGGCATGCGAGCGCATCGGCCGTTCGGTAGAGTGAGACGAACCCGTCATTCTCACCGAGCGAGGTTATACGATGCGTTATCATCACTTGAGCTTGGAAGAACGCGCTGCGATTGCCCCGATGCGGATGCTAGGCTGGTCGATTCGTCAGATTGCCCATGCCCTCAGCCGAGCGCCAAGCACCGTCAGTCGGGAAGTACGCCGCAACACTGATCCCTGGGGTGGGTATGCCGGCTATTGGGCCCATCGTGATGCCCGGCGGCGGCGCCAGCAAACTTCGCGTGCAGGCCGTCTCGCGCATCCCCCACTGGCCGCCTATGTGCAAGCACGATTCCTCGACCGGTGGTCACCGGAACAGATCGCCCATCGATTGCCACTGGATTTCCCCAATGACCGTACCATGAGGTAAGCTCGAAAAAGTGGACGCCTTCAACCTAGAATGAGAGGGCTGGAGGTGTGAGATGGAACAGGTCCCGCGACAGCAGTATACGAAGGAGTTCCGAGAGCAGGCCGTGCGGCTAGTCCTGG